>CALLMJ010000113.1 GCA_938006875.1 uncultured Bacteroidia bacterium | reverse complement strand
AAACATAGTTATCATGTTTTGAGTGGCTTCGTGAAATTTATATAAAGAAGTTTTGAAAGCGGCGAAACTACTTTCTAAACGTTTAATCAATTGAGTTTTCATAATAAAAGCAAGGTTTTTAGAAGTCATTTCTGCTCTTGAATACTGTCCTTTAACGACTTCCCTCTTTAAATATGCAATAGCTTGATAACGAGCATATTGTAATTTATTTCCATTTATAAGATAATTTACAGTTTTGTAAAATAGTTGATTAAGTTGACTATCCATTTGGTAGCTTAATTTTTGTGGGGGATTAACTTTAGGAAATTTTATACCTTGTTCTTGTAAATCTTTAAGGTATTCAGGATTATTTTCAAGGTCTTTTCGGGTTCTACGTATAGTGATAGGTTCTATGATGTTTTTGCGTATTTTCTCGTAAATATCTCGGAGTTTGTTTATATCAGGTTCTTTACTTGCTTTAATTTTCTTGTATTCTTCAATGAGTTCAGCGAAGAATGAAGTTAAATTCGTAATGGGTAAAGTAGATTGCCTTTCATCTTGAAATAAACGGACTTGGTTAAGAATATCTTCGGGTCTATTATTAAGAGGTGTAGCACTAACAAGAATAACTTTTTTCTTTAAGCCAGGAATATAACCTTTGTTTTGTCTTGGACTTTTGCAAATTTGTTGGAGGTTGGCAAAAGCACCTGTGGTGTTATTTCTGAATTTATGGGCTTCGTCTACAATAATAAGGTCATACTCTTCTTTGTTCCAATAATCTAGGTGTCCATCTAAAATTTTACTGAGGCTACCATTAGTAATAAACTTGGTATAGCGGTCAATGCCAAAGTATTTGAAAGTGTTTTTCCAGTTTTTTTCTACTGCGGGCGGGTAAACGACAAGAATTTTGGTATTTAATCCATTTTCAAGAATAAACTTTTTGGCTACCATAGTAGCAACAACGGTTTTTCCAAGTCCTACAACATCAGAAAGCATAAAGCCATTATGGCGCATAAGCATATCAAAACCTTGATTTACGGCATCAATCTGATAAGAAAGTTTTTTGAAGTTTTTTGGTAAATCTTTTATGGATTCAGGGTCGTAGTCTATGTTTTTGTCAAAGTATTCAATAAGCATTTTGATATAAAGTTCAAAGGGAGTGATTTCATCGTTGAGATGGGTTTCTTTTTTGAGTTTTTCTGCATCTACGGGGAGAATGGAAATACCTTCAATCCATAGTTTTTCAAATTCATCGGTAGCAAATTTCACATCGTCATAGTCATTGAGCAGTACATTAAATTCATAATTATATTTTAATCCAGCATCTGTAAGGTTAGAAGAACCTGTAATAACCGAAGCAGGCGTATGAGGATTAAAGGGTTCGGGTCTTAAAATATATACTTTGGCATGTATTTTTTTATCAGGGTGCGCTTTGATTTGGACTTTTTGGCTAATGATGTCTTCAATGAACTGTATCATGCCTTGTTCAGTATCATAATCATAATTCGCTTGGGCAATGTCTTCTTTGATATTTGCCATAAATTCCTCTTTGGTTTTTTGTATGTTTTTGAAAAAGCCCATACCTTTTTCTTGTGCTTCTTGAATCAGTTTATCTATATTTATTCCTACGAGAATGCGGATTTTAGGTACTTTTTCAAGTAGCGGACGAACACGAAAATATCCTGATGCTCTGAAGTAGCCTACTAAAATATCAAAGCAATGAATGTTGGGATTGAACTCAAAAACACCTTTAAATTTTTCAAAAAGGGTGTTGTCATTTTTATTAGTAAAAAATTTGGTTTTCACTGTATTTTGTTTAATCTTATTTGCAAAGTTATAAAAAATGTTAATAACTTATAAAATTTACGGGAAAAATTCAGTGATTTTTTTCGGTACTCATAGTGGCTGAGTAGTTATGGACATAGATTTTGTCAATGTCCAAAACATACGGAATTCATTGTTGTTTCGGTACATTTCACTTCGAAATTACTCAACGAACTTGAAAGTGTTATTCAGCAAAAGCTTCTAACCAACTAATAATGGTTTAGAGTTCTACTTATTATTGATGAACTAAGCCTGAACAAAAAGCGACGATTAAAAATGTTGTGGTTTCATTCAATGGTATGGACTTCCAGGTACTTTATTGGTTAGCTCTGTTCAAGTTGAAAGTTTTGATAAAACGAAAGATAAAAAAATTTTTCAATTCAGTAAAATATAATTTTTATACTCAAATAATCGTATTCCTGTGAGTTTTTCAAAAGCATCTAAAAGTTTTGTTTTCCATTTTCGGTTATCTTTAGATAAATCTATTTCAAATTTCCAGTTTTTTTCTTCAATTCTTTTTTGCATAACTTTTGGATGCGTGCCATGAAATAGTTCTAATTTGTCAATATGAGAATAATCAAAAATTTCATTAGGGATATGCTGATGAATCCAATTGTCGTCATGCCAAAATTTATTAAAATTTTTCTGTTTTAATAATTGTTTATCAGGACTTTTTACCCAGCCGTAATGGTGCATAAAAGTATCAGAAAGTTTAACTTTCAATTTTTTTTTATTAGTCCAACGAAATCCTTGAGCATCTTTCCATGAGGTAATGTTTTTATCGTTCCTAATAACACGAATTTCTCTTCTGTACCAATTTCTGGAAGTAGCAATATAATCATAACTACCATAAAAATGCAAATAATTTACTAATAAACCTTCCACTTTTTGATTATAAAGTTCTTGTTTCATGAGTTGGTAAATTTTCTCTAAACCGTTTTCATGAAAAACTTCATCACCTTGAATGTAAAAACACCAATCATAGTCTTTGGGGATAGCTTGAAAAGCTTTGTTGGTTTCAACGGCTAAAACTTTTCCACCTTGACGCAAAGAATCGTTCCAAACTGTTGGAATAATTTTAATTTTTTGAGGTTGAATATTTTGCACTAATTGAAGGGTATTGTCATCAGAGTTGCCCACTGCAACATAAATTTCTTCACAAATTGGTAATAGAGATTGAATGGCTTCAACGATTGGGTAATCGTATTGTATAGCATTACGAATAAACGAAAAACCCGCTACTTTCATGAAATAAATTCTATTTTTTTAAAATATTCCACCATTTTGGATTGAATAAAATCAATTTGTGAAGCTAAAGACAAATCAGGAAGAGGTTTTTTGAGTTCGTAAATAGGCCAACCATCTTCATCATAATGATTGATTTCATAGTAACCATCATTTTCTAAGAGTTTACACAGACCGATGTGCATTAAATCCACTTTGACTTCCTTTTTAATTCCTTTTTGATAAATATTCATTTCATGCATGCCAATAAGCAAGAGTATAGCTTCTAAATTGAGTTTTTTTTGAAAACGTAATTCTAACGCTTGAGATAGTGCTTCCCAGCCTTCTGTTGTTTGCATAATATTTGCAAAATTAATGGATTTTTTATTGTAAATTCCAAGTTAAACCTACTTGAATTCCGTTATAGGTGGGTATGGGTTTTAAACTGAGTTTATCAGAAACTGAAAAACCTTTTAAATGAGCGTCAACGTAGGCATCTAAAATATTTAAGCCGTAAGCAATGACTCCAATAATGATAAAAAAATCACGATTTCTACGGTAGGATTCTCTTTGAGCTTTAAGAACTTGATCATTGATATTAGGGAAATTGTCATTAGTGTTAGGGTCATCATCGTATCTTGCACGAATCGCATCTCTAAAAATAAGGTATTCTTTATGATTAGAATAAGCAAATAAACCAAGTGTTCCTAAAACACCATACACAATAGGGATTTTCCAATATTTTTTGTTATAAGCTTGCCCAAGTCCGGGGAGAAAGGTGCTATATAAAGCGGCTTTTGAGGGTTTATGGATTATTTCATGGGTGGTATCTTTTTTAGAAGTATCGGAGAATAGAAGGTAAAATTGTGGGTAGCGTGAGGGATGCGTAGGGGTAGCACTGCCTTTGACTGAAAGGAAAAGGATTGCCGCAGCGAACAGCGAAGCCCGAAGCAGCCCGACCTCTACCCTGAGTTTAGCGAAGGGTAGAGGGCACGCCCAAATTTTTATAATTGTTTGTACCCAAAATTTCATTTAAGAAAGTTATTCAACGATATTTTTTTATGATTATAGTTTGAAATTAATATCCAGCTTTGCTTTTCATGTAATCATTTAAAAGCTTGTTGTTCTTAGGTATTGTTAATTCGTAATTTATGGGAACGGAATTTCCTGTAAATGTAACGGTATAATGGGTTTTGATTCCTTCAGAAATTACCGTAAATTTCATTTTTTGATTTACAGCAATATCTCTAAAAAAAGTTTCAAAATTGGAGGTAGTAACTTCTTTATCATCAATAGCTATAATAAAATCTTTAATACCTAAACCACCTAATGCAGCGTCAGAATCAGGATTTAAACCAACAATCTGAACTCTTCCCGTAGTTTTATCAACTCGGGTAATTCCTAAACAAGTGTAAGAATCGGGAGAAAAGGGTTTGGATTTTACAGAGATTTGAAAAGGTTTTAAAATTTCATTATAAGGAATGGGTTCAGTACCTTCTATATATTTTTCAAAGAACTCTTGAAAACTTTTTTGGGTTAATTTTTCGCAACTTTTTTGAACACCGTCTTCTTCAACACCTTTATTTTTTTTGTAATAATTTTCATATAAATCTTTAAAAACATCGTCTAAAGAAACTTTACCGTCAGAAACTTTACGAAGTTCCATATCTAAAAGAAAACCGATTCTATGACCTTGTGAATAAAAGGAAATTTGATGATTAGGATGGTTATAATTAGAGGTAACTAACCAAGAATCAAAACTTGAGGCACAGCAAGAAATAATTTTAGAGGCATAATTGTTATCTAAATCCTCAAAAAGCTTAGCAATATCTTTAAAATATTGTTGAGGAGTAATAATACCACAGCGTAATAAAGTTAAATCGGTATAATAAGAGGTTACCCCTTCAGTAAACCAGTGAAGACTGGTGTAGGCTTCTGTTGCGTATTGATAGGGCCATAGAGCCGCAGGTCTAATTCTTTTTACATTCCACAAATGCCAAAATTCATGACTTGTAATGCTGAGTAAACCACCAAATTTATCACCTTGATTGGCAATATATTCAGGCATAGCAAACATAGAACAATACTCATGTTCAACAGCATGCCTAATATTAAAAGGAAGCAATAAATAAATGAAGTGGTAATATTTTAAGGGAAGTTCCCCAAAAATTGCTTTTTGTTCACGAATAATTTTGGTTACATTTTCTACTAACGCTTTTTCATCTTCTTTATCTGCGGAATATTTTCCTTGAAAATGGCAATAAATATCTACTCCATCAACTTTAAAAGGAATGGTTTTAATGGTAGGAGAAAAAATAGAAGGAGAATCTATAAATAAATGATAGGATTCAGCTGACCATTTTTTATTTCCTGCGGTTAACAAAGAGGTCGCCGCCTTCCAATCATCAGGCATTTTGATTTCTAAAGTACAAGGGCTATTTAAATCTCCTTTTACATACATAAATAAATTGGAAGGATTAATATAAGCCATAGTGTTACCAAGGAAACTAGAACCAGCATCTAACGTATTGGCATAAAATTTATATTTGATTTTAACTTTTCCTTTGGATTTGTGATAAACTCTCCATGTATCTTTATTTTGTTTTTGCCATTTTAATTTTTGATTTTGGGAATCAAAAGCTTCGAATTCAGAAATTGCAGCAGCAAAATTTTGAAGGATGTAACGTCCGGGTCTCCAAGCTGGAATAGCAAAATCTGTATAATTATCGTTAGAACTTTCCGTAAAAACCTCTACTGTGTAAGTGTGTAAATTGGGTTTTGTCCAACTTAAAGTATATTCATAAGTTCTTGAAAACATAAAATGAAAATTCAATAATAGAATGAAAGAAAGTATTAAAATTTTGTTTTTCATGGGGCAAAGTTAAATATTTTCAGGATATGCAGCGATAACTTTTAGTTCAATAGCAATCGGTGTTGGCAACGATAAAATTTCTAAGGTTGTTCTACATGGAGGATTTTCTGAAAAATATTCTGCCCAAAGTTGATTATAAATAGGAAAATCTTTTTTCATGTTGGTTAAAAAAACTGTAACATCTACAATATCAGTCCATTTAAGACCTGCATCTTCTAAAATAATTTTTACGTTATCAAAAACTGAACGGCATTGAATTTCAATATCATAACATAAAATATTTCCATGTTCATCTAAGGTTACTCCAGGAATTTCTTTTGAATTAGGTTTTCTAGGTCCAACTCCCGATAAAAATAATAAATTACCAACTCTCCTAGCATGTGGGTATTTACCAACAGGTTCAGGAGCTTTATGGGTTTCAAAAGAATTTTTTTTATCTATCATTTTTTTTTATTTAAAATTGCAAATATAAAAATTTTTCGTAAATTGCGAGCAAATTCTGAACTAAACAGTTTTCAAAGTTTATGAAAAATATAGCAATCATTTTAATTATTAGTTTATTTTTTATTAGTCAAACACAAGCTCAAGTTGCTGGTGAAATGTCAGTAGGGGTTAGAGGAGGTTTCTCTGGAGCTCCAATGGGTTTGACATGGCATTACGTTTTGACACATCACTCTGCTGTTGAGGCGCATATTGGTTATTCACCCAAACAAGGTAGAGCTTTAGAAAAAGGTTTTAATAGAGGGAATATTTTAGCAGGTTTAGTTTATCAGCCCTACATAGTGGCTGGCGATAGAGATGTTGCTACTTGCTTATATGGTTCTATTGGAACTCGTCTAAGAATCCATAACTATCGTTTCACAGAACCGCCTACCATAGCGTATCATAAATTTAAATCTAAATTTACTGCTGATTTCATTTTGGGTGTAGGTTTTTTAGCGGAATTACATGAAACCATTGAAGCGTTTGTTCAATTAGATGGTGTAAGTTTTGATTCTTATGCTTATGGTAGAGAGTTTAACGTAGAATCTACTATAGGGTTACGTTTTAGATTAAATTAACATTTATATTTAAAAATAATTTTAAAGGCTGTATTTTGCAGCCTTATTTTTTTAAACGAAAAAAAATTATTTTTGTTATGAAGATATGGGTTTTTTGGATTTAGACCGCTCAACGGATAATGTGATTGTAACCAAGTTAGAGGATTTATTGAACTGGGCAAGGTTATCCTCGATGTGGCCTTTAGGATTTGGTTTGGCTTGCTGCGCTATTGAAATGATGGCAACTAACGCTAGCCATTATGATTTAGAACGCTTTGGTATTTTTCCAAGAGGTACTCCCAGGCAAGCAGATGTGATGATTGTTGCTGGTACTGTAACCTTTAAAATGGCAGATAGAATTAAAAGGCTTTATGAACAAATGTCAGAACCTCGCTATGTTATTTCTATGGGTTCTTGTTCAAATTGTGGAGGCCCTTACTGGGAACATGGTTATCATGTAGTGAAAGGTGTAGATAGAGTTATCCCTGTAGATGTTTATATCCCTGGATGCCCACCAAGACCCGAAGCTTTAATTGGAGGATTGTTGAAACTCCAAGAAATTATTGCTCAAGGCAAAAATTAAATTATTGTTTATCTTTAACTTTGTAAAAATTATAGATATTATGAACCCTTATCTCAGAAAATTAAACATATTTTACATGTTTTTATTAAGTTTTTCCTTAATTGTGCCTATGGTTTTTACAGGTCTTTCTTTTGCTTTTGAAGAAGATGAACCAATTATAAAATTAGATAAATTAATGATTTATATTCTAATTTTTGTTTGTTTGGTGGATTTATTCATGAGCCAATTCATTTATAAACTTCAAACACAAAAAAATCATGATTCTAAAAGTATCAAAGAAAAGGCTAGAACCTACCAAAGTGCAAAGGTTATTCAAGCAACAATAATGTTATTTGCGGCTAATCTTTCTGGTTTATTTTTATTTATTAGCGGAGAAAAATTATTTTTGGTAGTATTTCCATTAGTTTGGTTTTTATTTGTAAAAAACAAAACCAGTGTGAACCAGATGATTGAAGATTTTCAATTAACACCTAATGAAAAACAAGCAATTTTTGATAGAAATTTTGATATTCAATAATGTTTTTTTTAATAAAATTCGTAAGGCTTTAATTCTTTAAAATCTATTTTCCATCCAACCTTTTTCTCTATCTTTGCATTATGCTGATTGCTAATCCCATCTACGATGCCGTCTTCAAATACTTGATGCAAGACAAAAAAAGTGCAAAAATCTTGCTTCAAGCCATCCTCGAACTGCCTATCTTGGATTTACAACTTTCTTCCCAAGAATTTGCATCAGAAATTCAATACTTTTCTATTTTTAGAGTAGATTTCAAAGCACGTATCAAAACCCGTGATAACCAAGAAAAACTCATTCTCATTGAATTACAAAAAATTAAATTCAGTACCGATGATATTTTTCGCTTCAGAAAGTATCTAGGTGAACAATATATTTCTAAAAATCATGTAGATGAACAAGGTAAACCTTTACCGATTGTAACCATTTATATTCTCGGTCATTACTTGGAGGAGTATCAGGAATATCCCATTATACGCGTAAAAAGACAAATTTTGGAACATGGAACCAACAAAGTGTTGGAAAGTGGCAAAAGCAGATTTATAGAATCCTTAACTCA
>CALLMJ010000112.1 GCA_938006875.1 uncultured Bacteroidia bacterium | reverse complement strand
AATATCACTTGGGTAGATGGTAACGGTACTACGCAACAACAGCATACCTATGCTTATGATGATAAGGATGTCGTATTCAACCAAAAATATTACTACCGTTTAGACCAAAGAGATTTCAATGGAACTTCTACTTTATCTAATATTGTGGAAGCTATCTTGTTTAGTGTGGATAACTTTAATGTGGTCGTTTATCCAAACCCTGCTCAAAACTTTGTAAAAATAGAAATTCGTTCTGAAAATGAGAGAGATTTTGAGTGGATATTATATAACGCAATAGGTCAGGAAGTATTAAAATCGAATAGTAAAGTCTTTAAAGGTAACCAGACAATTGAAATTCCATTAACAGGTCTTTCTAATGGTACTTACCAATTGCAAATGAAATCTGAGGATTTTGTTAAAGGAATTAAATTGGTAAAAATTCAATAGCATATAAAATAAATTGCTTTGTTATCATTGGGCTGGGCTGTAAAGTCCAGCCTTTTTTGTAATTTTGCGTAAAAAAGCATAAATTAAAATATGAGTGTAAAAATTGAAGAGAGTTGGAAACAGGTTTTACAACCTATTTTTGAGGCAAGTTATTTTAAGAAATTGATAGAATTTGTAAAGCAAGAATATAAAACCAAGCCAAATGCGATATATCCACCGGGTTCGTTAATTTTTAATGCGTTTGATAGTACTCCATTTAACAAGGTTAAAGTAGTGATTATAGGTCAAGATCCATATCATGGACCTAATCAAGCGCATGGTTTAGCTTTTTCGGTGAATAAAGGCATTCCAATACCACCATCTTTAAGGAATATTTATCAGGAGATAGAACGGGATTTAGGCATAAAACCGCCGGTTCATGGTTGTTTGGATAGTTGGGCGAAACAAGGAGTTTTACTTTTAAATGCTATTTTGACAGTAGAAGCAGGAAAAGCAGGTTCGCACAAAGGTAAGGGCTGGGAAGTGTTTACTGATAATGTAATACAAATATTAAATGACCAAAAGGAACATTTGGTTTTTTTGTTATGGGGACGTTTTGCACATGAAAAAGGTAAAAACATAGATACCCAAAAACATTTGGTATTAACAGCTAGTCATCCTTCACCATTGGCAAATCCTTCCAATTTTATAGGCTGTGGGCATTTTTCTAAAGCCAATGAATATTTAAAAACTTATGGTCTGGAACCTGTAGATTGGAGTGTTAAGAATTGAAGAAAAAGATCCTGAAAATCACTAATCACTAATCACTAATCACTAATCACTAAACACTAATCACTAAACACTAATCACTAATCACTAATCACTAATCACTCCAAATCAATAATTTTAAATTCAGTTCTACGGTTTTGGGATTTTCCTTCTTCTGTAGAATTATCTGCTATGGGTTTCATTTTTCCATAACCTTTTGCAATCATTCTTTCCGATGCAATTCCTTGTTTCATTAAATAATTTTTGACTTCTTCAGCTCTACTTTGAGATAATTTTAAATTATAATCATCACTACCCACATTATCCGTATGACCTGAAATTTCTACTTTCAATTTAGGATTTTCATTTAAAAGTTTTACTAATTGATTTAATTCTATGTAAGATTCTGGTTTTAATGTAGATTTATCAAAATCGAAGAAAACATTTTTAAGAATAATAGAAGCATCTTTTTCAATAGGTTGAAGAGGAATATCCAAAATAAAATTTTCATTAGGTTTTAAGTTGGACAAATCAAAATTTTGACTAAAAAATAAATAGTTTTTCTTTTTTACGATTGCGGCATAGTTCTTTTTAGAGGGTAATGTAACTAAATATTGACCATTAGCGGGGTCATTATCAGTTTTGCGAACCGTATCATTATTAGACAAGTCAATAAATAAAATTTCCGCTACTACATTTTGAAGGGTTTTAGCATCATATACTCTTCCTTTTACATAAGTTGCTAAGTTTGGTCGAATGTCAGGATATAAATCAAAAACATATAAATCATTTTTTCCTAAACCTTCATCTCTTTGAGAATTGATGTATCCTTGGTCGCCTTTTGCATTAACGATTATGTTAATTTCATCTCGGGAGGTGTTAATAGGATAACCTAAATTTTTAGGTTTAGACCAAGATCCATCAGTTTGTAAACGTGAAATAAACAAATCAAAACCACCAAACCCGGGTAAATAATCAGAAGAAAAATAAAAAGTTTGGTCATCAGCATGGATAAAAGGGGAATATTCGTTTCCTGGTGTATTGATAGGAGTTCCCATATTTTGGGGAGCTGACCATTTTTTTTCATTTTCTAACCAAGTACAGTACCATATATCCGTACCACCTATACCGCCGGGTCTTCCGGAACTGAAATATAGCGTTTTTCCATCATTGCTTAAACAAGGTTGAGAGTCCCAGTAACGAGAATTGACAGTTGCACCGAGATTTTTAGGATTTAACCAATAATTACCTACTTTTTGAGCCACCCAAATATCGCAACCTTCAGCAGGGTTAGAACTACAAAAAGTATAGTAAACCCAACGACCATCCGCAGTAAAATGAGCCGCTCCTTCATTATCAGGAGTATTAATGGGTTTTCCTAAGTTTATTGCGGGTTGCCATTCTCCATCTTTTTTTTCTGAATAATAAAAATCTTCACTAAAATCGTTCAACATGGAAATGTAACCACCAATGTTGCCTTCTCTTCGAGAAGTAAAAAATAAAATTTGTTCATCAGCGGTTAAAGAGGGTAAATATTCTTCTCCATCGGTATTTATGTTTTTACCTAAATTTTTGGGTTGAAAGGGAACAGGCTTTTTGATGGCTTCTTTGGCAAATTGGGCTTTGGAAAGTGTAATTTTGGCTTTTTCTACTAATTGAGGGCTTGCTTTTCCATTAATGTATCGGGTTAAAAATTCTTCGGATTTATCATATTGAAGTTTATGAAAATGGGTTAAACCGTAATAAAAGAAAAATTCAAGCTTGTAATCTTTGTTGATTTGGTAAAGTTTATCAAAAGCCTCATGAGCTTGGGAATAATTTTTATTCAAGAAATGAGCGTAACCTAGTGTATAGAGAGCATCTTGGAAATTGGGTTCTAAGGTAATTGCGGCGTTCAAGTGTTCAATGGCACGAGGAAAATTTTTATAGCGTATTTGTTCATTGGCTTTTTCGTAAAATTCAAGAGCTTTTTTGGATTTAATACCGTAATCTTTGGGAGTTTTTTTGGGTTGAGCGTTGAGAATTAGTGCTTGAAAAAAAAGAAAAAGGAAAGCCCATTTCAGGGTGAAGGGGTAGTACTGCCTTTTGATGCTTTTGAAAAAAGAGGCAAAAGGATTGTGATAGACTGAGTTTACGCCGAATCGAAAAGCGAAGCCCACATCATCAAGTTCAGTGTGAACGTAGCAGCTCGACCTGAACGTTAGCGAGGGGCATGCCCCAAAAAAGAATTTTATGATATTTTTTAGCATAAGAGTTTTAAATCAAGATTTGAGCCAAAATAAAATCCGCAACAATAATAAAAATACAAGAATAAACCACGCCCGAAGTGGCGGCTTGTCCAACTTCTAAGGCACCACCTTTTACGTAAAATCCTGTATAAGAGGCAACTGTGCTAATAATAAAACCAAATGTAAAAGCTTTGTAAAGCATAAAACGTACTTGAAAAGGGTCAAACCATTCACGGATACCAATAGCAAATTCTTGGTAAGTTACTTCTCCGGTAAGTTCACCAGCAGTAAACCCGCCTACGTGCATTAAAAATGCGGAAATAATTACTAAACAAGGAAACACAAAAACGGAAGCCAAAATTTTGGGTAGAATTAAATAAGAGGTTGCATTAATACCCATAACTTCCAGAGCATCGATTTGTTCTGTTACACGCATAGTACCAATTTCCGAAGCAATACTAGAGCCTACTTTTCCTGCTAAAACAACGGATAAAACGGTAGGAGCCATTTCTAATAAAGCAGAAGCAGAAACTACAGAACCAATGGTTGAACGTGGTAATAAAGCAGAAACTAACTGGTAAGCAGTTTGAACGGTAGTTACTGCACCAATAAAAGTAGAAATTAAAAAAACGATAGGAATAGAACCAATACCAATGCTGATAATTTCACGCATGGTTAACGACCAATAAATACTTCCTTTTTCAAAGGAACTAAATGTATGTTTTAAAAGCAAAACATATCTACCAATATGCCATAAGGCTCTAAACATGATTTATTTACCTTTAAATTCGGGTTTTCTTTTTTGAATAAAAGACATTACGCCTTCTATATAGTCATCAGTTTTACCAGCTATTTCTTGGCAATACATTTCCATTTCTAACATGGTTTCTAAATCGGAATGGAAAGATTTATTGAGCATTCTTTTAATTAGTCCAATTGCTTTGGTAGGTCTTTGGGCATAGTTTAGAGCAATGTTCATAACGGCTTGGTCTAATTGTTCAGCAGGAACTAATTGATTAACCATGCCATAATCTAAGGCTTGTTGAGCGGTAATTTTTTCGCCGAGTGTAGCTAATTCAAAGGCTTTTCTTTTTCCTACTAAACGAGGTAGATTATAAGAAGAACCGGAATCTAAAACTAAACCAATATTAGCAAAAGCAAAAAGTAAAGAAGCATTATCAGAAGCAATAACATAATCACAGGCTAAGGCTACACCTGCACCTGCACCCGCTGCTACTCCGTGTAGTTTACAAATAAATGGTTTTTCTGTGTTGATAATTAAACGGGTCATAGGGTTGTAACGTTTTTCTACGGATTCTCCTAAGGAACGCATTCCAGCTTGCGCCTCAACATCTTTCAGATCTTGTCCAGAACAAAAAGCTTTACCTTCACCCGAAATGATAATACTTCGGATATTACTATCTTTCCCACATTTTTTTAAAGCATCAATAAATTCAAAACTCATTTCATTATTGAATGCGTTGTAACGGTCGGGTCTATTGAATTTAATTTCAGCTACTTGATTTTCAACGGTAAAAATGAGTGTATTATACATGGATGTGTATTTTTATGTGGCAAATATAAAAAGATATTTTGAAATGGCAATATTTCGGTAGTACCCATTTCCTTTTTAACAAAACTAAGTTACTTCAGCGTCATGAGAAGTTTTAGTACTTTTATGGTATCATTAGGATATACGGAAAGTTCTTTTTTTGCCCATAAAATTTTGTCATGTTCATTATGGAACTGATTTAAAAAATCTTGATTTTCTTGGATAAAATTTTGGATTTCTTCTGAGGAAGGCAGGTTTTCTAAATTGGCTAATTGCCCTAACTCATTACCCGTTAAATCTTTATGAAGTTTTATGAAATCAGGGAGATTATCGAAACCTATTCCCATTTTTTGGTTAGGTTTAGGGACTTCAAAAACGGCATTTCCTGATGCTCTGCAGTAAAAATCTGCTCCCATTCTTGCCACTAAATCTATTTTGTGAGGGTCAATTTTATATTTTTCATGAATGATATTTTCATCTATATGGATTTTTAACACTCTACAAACCACTAAATTTCCGGCTCCACCTTGTGACCCTAAGGTAATAATTTGTTCAACTTTACATTCTAGTTGTGCAGGAGTTTCTTTAACGCGAAAAGGTTTTACTAAATCCGATTCAATAGGAGTTAATCCAGATTTAATAAATTCATTAATATCAGCGGGATATTCGCAAGCAGCTACATTCATTTGTTGAACAATATCAAAATTCACCATATTTATCACCACTTCCATGGTATCCATCAAATTGTGAATAGTATCTTTATTTTTTCCGGTTTTTCCAGAACGGTTCGGAGAAAAAATCACCGTGGGTGGGTTGCTTGAAAATACATTAAAAAAACTAAAGGGTGCAAGGTTCGGATTCCCTTCTTTATCAATAGTTGATGCAAATGCAATAGGACGAGGAGAAACTAAACCTAATAAAGTTTGATGTAAATCAGGAATTTTGAGTTCCTTAGGTTCAATAGTTATAAATTTTTTTTTCATGCTGCAAAATTAATAGAATTCATGTTTGATTTATGTAACATTTGTATCCAAAATAATAGTTACGGGTCCATCATTTACTAAATGTACTTTCATATCCGCACCAAAAATACCACTTTGAACTTTTAAGTTAGTACTTTTTTTTAATTGTTTTAAAAATTCTTCATATAAAGGAATCGCTATATCTGGTTTCGCTGCTTGAATAAAAGATGGTCTATTACCTTTTTGGGTGTTTCCATATAAGGTAAATTGAGAAACGACTAAAATTTCACCTTTAATATCTGAAACTGATAAATTCATTTTTCCTTCTAAGTCTTCAAAAATTCTTAAAGCCAATAGTTTTTTGATGCAATAATCGATTTCTTTGGTAGTATCAGAATGAGTTATACCTAATAAAACCAGTAAACCTTTTGAAATTTCTCCTACAATTTCTTGATTAACAATTACTTTACATTCTGATACCCTCTGAATTACTAATCTCATAAAATGAAAACTGTATCGTAAAAATAATGGGTTTTGACCCAAAAAGTAATTCAATGTCTAAAAAGCTAATTTGCTGTTATATAAATAAGAAAGCAAAAGACTAAAGAAATGGTTTGCAAAAAATAAATTAGTATATTTGCAAAGCCAAAACCAGAAAAATGAAAAAAATTAGCCTTGGAATTATAATTTCAGTAATAATATTTATAATTGCTTTTAGCAGTTGCACAGAAAGAATTGACGCTGGACACGAAGGAATTATCGTAAAACTTTATGGTTCGGATAGAGGTGTTCAAGATATTTCATTAGCAAGCGGAAGAGTTTGGTACAATCCTTTAACAGAAGAAGTTTATGAATTTCCTACATTTGTTCAAACTGTTGATTATGACCCTTTTACTGTAAACGCAAAAGACGGTTCTGTTTTTACTGTTGACCCAACCATTTCTTATTACATTCTTCAAGGTTCTTCTCCTAAAATTTTTGGAAAATATAGAAAGGGCATTAGAGAAATTACCATGACAACTCTCTATAATTATGTAAAAGATGCTTATCGTATCCAAATGAACAAATATACAACTGATGAATTAATTAGTAATAGACAACAATTTGAAAACGATGTTCAAAATACATTAGACTCTACACTCAATAAAGATGGATTTAAATTAGAACAATTAACGAGTGGTTTGATATATCCAGAAACCATTTTAAAAGCTATAGATGCCAAAAATCGTGCTGTTCAAGAAGCATTACAAGTAGAAAATGAACTAAAAATTACAGAAGCACAATCCAAAAAGAAAATTATTGAAGCAGAAGCAGAAGCAAAAGCTAATATTTTACGCCAACAAAGTTTAACTCCTTTGTTAATTCAACAACAATTCATTGAAAAATGGAATGGAAAAACTCCTTTATATACTAATACACCGGTTTTATTTCAAAATCTTAATAAATAATCTTTATACTTATGAAAAAGCATATCATTTTATATGTCAGCATTTTATTTTTAATGACTTCTTGTATGGAAAGAATTGACTCTGGATATGAAGGGATTTTGGTTAAACTTTATGGTACGGATAGAGGTGTTCAAGATGCGGCTTTGGTTACTGGAATGGTTATTTATAATCCTCTTACTGAGGAAGTTTATGAATTTCCTACTTATGTTCAAACTGTTCATTATCCATCATTTACGGTAAATGCAAAAGATGGTTCCGTTTTTACCGTTGACCCAACTTTTTCTTTTAATATCAAACCCGGTACTTCTCCAAAAATTTTTACCAAATACCGTAAAGGCATTCAAGAAATCACTAATACTACTCTTTATAATTACGTAAAAGATGCTTTTCGTATTCAAATGAATAAATATACCACTGAAGAATTGATTAGTAATCGTCAAAGATTTGAAAATGATGTTCAAAAAACATTAGATAGTGTTTTAATAAAAGATGGCTTTCATTTGGAACAATTAACCAGTGGTTTAAAGTACCCTGAAAGTATTTTAGATGCTATTGATAAAAAAAATAAAGCTGTTCAACAAGCTTTACAAGTAGAAAATGAATTAAAAATTGCTGAAGCAAAAGCAAAAAAAATTATTATGGAAGCTGAAGCAGAAGCAAAAGCTAACAAACTAAGACAACAAAGTTTAAATCCATTACTCATTCAACAACAACTTATTGAAAAATGGGACGGGGAAACCCCTTTGTATGGTAATACACCCAATTTTTTTAAATAAAATTTTAGCTTAATATCCCTTTCCTGAATATTCAGAGTCGGGCTTTCCGTCATTTAAGAACTTCAACGAGTTCTATCTATCCTATTTCTTTCTTTTTAAAACAATCTCTATTCAGCTATCACGCTTAACTTGAACTTTATATCAAACAATATTTTAAAAATTAATTGTTTTAAAAGCAATTGGCATAAATTGTGCCTTTAAAGTTCCTAAATTAAAACATGAACTATTTTTATTTGTTTCTCTTGTTATTATTACAAACTCAACTGTTTTCACAAGAAATATTACGTTATCGTAGCCCTGTTAAACTTTCTTTAGATGGAGGTGTTACTTGGCAAACTGCAGGCAGATCTTTCACGCGTAACTCAACCTATATATTTGTAAATCAAAGAATTGAACCTAATTTTTTGTAATCTTATTTTCTGTATCTTTGCATGCAAAAAGATTTGAAAGAAATAACAATTTCTACACCTGCGGCTATTGGTTTTCATTCTGAAAAATTAAAAAAATACTTACTAAGTCAAGCAATTATTACTTCTATTGACCAAGATGTAATTATATTGAAGCGTTCAATTGATGCAAGAAATAAAGAGATTAAAACTTTTTTGAAAATTTTGGTTACAACACCCAATTCATACCAACCACCGTTATTTGAGCCTAAATACCAATATGTTCAAGATAAACCTGAAATTTTGATTGTAGGAGCAGGACCAGCTGGTTTATTTGCCGCATTAAAATGTATAGAATTAGGTATAAAACCTATTATTATTGAAAGAGGAAAAGATATTCGTAATAGACGTAGGGATTTGGCATTGATTAACAAAAAGGGAATTGTCAATCCAGAAAGTAATTATTGTTTTGGTGAAGGTGGAGCTGGTACCTTTTCTGATGGAAAACTTTATACCCGTTCAAATAAAAGGGGGGATATTGATAGTATTTTAAATTTATTGGTTTATCATGGAGCGTCCCCAGAAATTTTGATAGATTCTCATCCGCATATTGGTACAAATAAATTACCACAAGTAATAGAAAAAATTCGTGATACCATTATTCATTTTGGAGGTCATATTTTATTTGAAACAAAAATTACAGATTTGATTATTGAAAATCAAGATGTAAAAGGAGTTATTACCCATCAAAATGATAAAATTTACGGAAAAGCTGTAATTTTAGCAACAGGACATTCTGCTAGAGATATTTATGAAATGTTGAAACGGAATCAAATATTATTAGAAGCCAAACCTCTGGCTATGGGAATCCGAATTGAACACCCCCAATCCTTAATTGACCAACTCCAATATCATTGTAAACAACGCCCTGATTATCTACCTCCTGCGTCTTATGCTTGGGTTGAACAGGTACAAGAAAGAGGCGTATATTCATTTTGTATGTGTCCTGGTGGAATTATTGCTCCATGTGCTACTAATGAAAAGGAAATGGTTACCAATGGCTGGTCTCCTTCACGAAGAAACAACCCTTACAGTAATTCGGGAATTGTAGTTGAAATCCATGAAGAAGATTTGCCAAAAGAATTTCAAAAAAAAGGAGTATTTTCTTTATTAGAATTTCAAAAAAAACTTGAACAACAAGCATTTATAGCTGGTGGTGGTCAATTAAAAGCTCCAGCTCAAAGAATGATAGATTTTGTTCAAAATAGATTTTCTAATGATTTGCCTTTATGTTCATATTTTCCAGGATTAACCTCATCAAACTTAAAAGAATGGATGCCAAAATTGATTTCAGAAAAACTTTCCCATGCTTTTGTAAAATTAAGCAAGAAAATGAAAACTTATTATACTAATGAAGCGGTAATGGTTGGAGTAGAGTCTCGTACTTCTACGCCTGTAAGGATTCCTCGTAATCCTAAAACTATGGAACACCCTCAAATTCAGAATTTGTTTCCTTGTGGAGAAGGAGCAGGATATGCAGGAGGTATTGTTTCCGCAGCTATTGACGGGCAAAAAATTATTGAAAAAATTTATGAAAAGTTAGTAATTAATAACATTTAGCCTTCCTCTTATTATCATGAAAAGTAAGAATTAACACAAACTATCAATCAAATGAAATTTTTGTAATAGATAAAATTCAAAACTTTTTAATGTTTATTCCCTGTTTGTTGTTTTTCTGATAAATTTATTCTAAATTTG
>CALLMJ010000111.1 GCA_938006875.1 uncultured Bacteroidia bacterium | reverse complement strand
GGTTCTGAATTAATGATTGATAACCTTTCTATTGAATTTCCGGTATCTAAAATAAAGAATTTAGATGCAAATTTTGATGTGTTTCCTAATCCCTTTCAAAATCATTTAGTGATTCAAAGTACTAATATCTTGGAAAATCATACCATTGAAATTTATAATTTGATGGGAGAGAAAGTTCTCTTTCAGATTTTAAATCATTCAAAACAAGTTTTAGATTTAAGTTTTTTGAAATCAGGAATTTATATTTTTGTGCTCAAAGATAATAATCAAAGTATAATAGGAACTCAGAAAATTATTAAGGAGTAAATTACAAATACTAATGTTTCGTGGAAAATCGGTTGTTTCGTTATGTTCGATTCACTCACTACTCAACAACCGAATATATACATAAGGATTGTTCATTGAGTAGGCGTATCCGTACCGCTGGTCATTGAGTAGGCGAAGCCGTACCGAAATGAACATTTTTCGTGGAAAATCGGTTGTTTCGTTATGTTCGCATCACTTACTACTCAACAACCGAATATATAGCTAATGATTGGTCATTGAGTAGGCGTAGCCGTACCGCTGGTCATTGAGTAGGCGTAGCCCTACCGAAATGACCATTTTTCGTGGAAAATCGGTTGTTTCGGTATGTTCGCTTCACTCACTACTCAACAACCGCATATATACTTAGTGTTTTAGATTGCCTCATAAACCGCTAACAATTAACTGATAAACAATTTTTATTAATTGTTCTTAAACTCTATTCATTTCAAGTACAATCATAAAAAATTTTAAATCAAAACATAAGTTCTCAATAAAACCATTCAAACCAAAAAATTTTTATTTTTGCGGCTGGTTAAAATATATTATGAGTAAGAAGTTATTTACAATTATTTTTTTAGTAATCGGAATTTATCATATATCGTATTCTCAAAAAAATAAAAAAAATCAAGACAAAAGCCCTGTTTTAATTAAGTTTTCAAATGGAAAAACTGTAAGCAAGGCAGATTTTGAGTATATATACCAAAAAAATAATGGAGGCTATGAAAAAGCTAAAACCCACAATCAACAACAATACAAAGATTATTTAAATTTGTTTATTACTTTTAGAAGAAAAGTAATGGCAGCTGAGGATGCAGGAATTGATAAAACTGAAGGTTTCCAACAAGAAATGCAAACTTATGCAAAACAATTGGCTCAACCCTATTTAGTAGATAGAGAACTTTTAGATAAAATGATAAAAGAAGCTTATGACCGTTCTTTACAGGAAGTTAGGGCTTCCCATCTGTTAATTAAAATCAATTCTGATAACCCTTCTGATACTTTGAAAGCCTATCAAAAAATGATGGCTATTAGGGATAGTATTGTAAACAAAAAAATTCCTTTCAGTGAAATGGCAAAAAAACATTCTGAAGATCCTTCCGCCCAAATGAATGAAGGAGATTTAGGATATTTTACTGCATTTGATATGGTTTATCCTTTTGAAGAGGCGGCTTTTAATACTCCGATTGGGCAAGTTTCTATGCCTGTACGTTCTCAATTTGGTTACCATTTAATTTTTGTTCAAGATAAAAAGAAAAATGAAGGCTTAAAAAGAGCAGCTCATATTATTGTTCGTTATGGTGAACAATATACCGCAAAAGATTCTGTACAAGCTTTAAAACGTATTAATGAAGTTTATGATGCACTTAAAAAAGGAGAAAGTTTTGAAAAATTGGCTTCTATTTATTCTGATGACCCCATGACCGCAAAAAAAGGCGGTGATTTAGGTACAGGATTTTTACTCAAAGAAATGCAGGAAGTGAAACATTCATTAAAAAATGGTGAATTTTCAAAGCCTTTCAAAACAGCTTATGGTTATCATATCATCAAAATAACCGATGTAACTCCAATAAAATCTTTTGAAGAATCTAAAAATGAAATTAAAAACAAAGTTTCTCGTGATGGTAGAGCCAAACTTTCTGAAGAAAAACTCATTGAAAAACTCAAAAAAGAATATCAGTTCACTATTAATGACAAGAATTTAAATGAATTTTATAATGCTTTGAAAGAGGATTATATGGTGCCTGCTTATAAAGGCGATTCTTTACCCAAAGAAATGAGAGAATATGTTCTTTTCTCCATCAAAAATGGTAATGAAAAAAAAGACTATAAAGTTTTAGACTTTATTTTTTATCTCAATACTATCAGAAGGATTCCAAAAGGTGATAAAATTGAACTTGCTAAAGCTGAAATGAAACAGTTTATTAACAAAGCATTATTAGATTATGAAGAAACTCAATTGCCCGTAAAATATGAAGATTATAGGCGTTTATTCCAAGAATATAGAGATGGTATTTTGTTGTTTTCTTTAACAGAAAGAGAAGTTTGGAGAAAATCTATGGAAGATACTGTAGGATTAAAAGCCTTTTATGAAAAAAATAAAGACCAATTCCAATGGACAAAAGACCGTGTAAAATTCAAAGAATATCGTTGTAAAAATAAAGAATCTCTTGAATTTGTAGAAAGCTTAATTAAATCTGGTAAACCCATAAACGAAATTGATAGTGTTGCTCAAGCAACCATTAAAGAAGGTGATTTCAGAATCAATGAATCTGTATTTGAAAAAGATGCTTCTGCAAATATTACTTCCTTATTTAATTACCAAGCAGGAACTACTACTCCAATTCGTGATGAAAATGGTGTTTTTGTTTTAACTTATATTGTAGAATTTGCTAAACCTGGACCCAAAACCTACTCCGAAGCAAAATCTGAATGTATCTCTAAATACCAAACGGAATTAGAAAAAAATTGGTTAGAAAGTTTAGAAAAAAAATATTCTTATACCTTAGACGAAAAAGTTTTTCAAAAATTGTTTAAATAAATGTATAACAAAGTTTCAACTTCTGTCATAGACCAACTAATAAAAATTGTAGGTATTCAAAACATCATTTTAGATGAACATTTAAAAGATTACGCCCATGATATGACAGAAGATCTAAACTTCCCACCTGAAATTGTTGTAAAACCAGAAAATACTTATCAAATATCTGAAATCTTAAAACTAGCCAATAAAGAAAAAATTCCTGTTACACCTATGGGTGCAAGAACGGGTTTAAGTGGTGGTATGCTTTGTGTTTATGGAGGAATTGGTCTAAGTACAGAAAAATTCAATAAAATTCTTGAAATTGATACCGATAACTTACAAGCAACCGTAGAACCCGGAGTAATTACACAAGTCCTTCAAAATGAAGTAGAAAAGTTAGGTTTATATTATCCTCCTGACCCTTCTTCCAAAGGTTCTTGTTTTATTGGGGGTAATGTAGCAGAAAATGCTGGTGGAATACACGCAGTCAAATATGGAACCACAAAAGATTTTATTTTAAATTTAGAGGTAGTTTTGCCAAATGGTGAAATTATTCGAACGGGTGCAAATACCTTGAAAAATTCTACGGGATACCATCTCACGCAATTAATGGTGGGCAGCGAAGGAACTTTAGGAATTATAACCCAAATTACCGTCAAATTGATTCCGTTCCCTCAATATCGTTTGCTTTTAAAAGCCAATTTTGTTTCTTCATATGATGCCTGTAAAGCCGTTTCTCAAATATTTCAAGCAGGGATTAATCCCTCTGCATTAGAATTTATGGAAAAAGATGCCGTAGATTTTGGACAAAAATATTTAAATTTATATATAGATGATACTCAAAATCTTGGTGGTCAATTACTTATTGAAGTAGATGGTAATTATTTAGATACTTTGTATCAAGATATTGAAAAAATCTACGAAGTAATCCATCGATTTGAGTTAGTCAATGAACCCCTTTTAGCGGATACACACGATAAACAAGAAGAAATTTGGAAACTTAGAAGGTGTTTGGGTCATGCAGTGAAAGGAACCACCATTTACAAAGAAGAAGATACAGTAGTTCCAAGAGCTAAGCTGCCAGATTTATTAAATCATGTCAAAATGGTTGGAAAGAAATACGGATTTCAGACCGTTTGTTATGGTCACGCAGGCGATGGAAATTTGCATGTAAACATTATCCAAAACGATTTAGACAGTAAAACATGGAATGAAATCATACCCAATCAAGCCATACCTGAAATTTTTGAATATACCAAGAAATTAAATGGAACATTATCAGGTGAACATGGAATTGGTTGGGTTCAAAAAAATTATATGCCTATCATGTTTTCCGATACTCATTTAAACCTCATGAAAGGAATAAAAAAATTATTTGACCCTAATCTGATATTAAATCCTGGTAAAATTTTTAATATTTGATGAAGAATGTGGGTGCATTTTTCTTTTTGATAAATACCATCACATAAAAACCGTAAAATCCACTTTCCCTTTATTTGTAAAAAAGACCATTAAATGAATTGAATATTTATCCTACCATTTCCTCAATTAAATTTTTTGCTAAGTCCCAATTAATTTCATTCAAGGATTTTGCATTTTTGCACAACTCGTCTAAAATGACATCTTGTAACTGACCTAGTTTTTTTGCTTGGGAATAAGGCATAGTATGAAAAGTTACCATACCATATTTTGTGATATACTTTCCTTCAAAACGTTTTTCAAGTTCTATATCAACTTTTTTACGGAATAAAAATTTAGGGTCACCTACTTTTTCACGCATTTCAATAAAGTTTTCTAAGGCTAAATCTGCAATAGCATTTGCGTTTTGAATTCTACGGGATTCAAATTCTTTAAATATTTTGTTCCAGTCGTTAGGGTATAAATCTATACAACGGTTTAATTCTGCACAATCTTCAAAAGAGCAATTCATACCTTGACCAAAAAATGGAACAACAGCATGGGCAGCATCACCTAATAAACACACATTTTTATAATGCCATGGATTACAACGAATAGTTGCCAGATGACCCGTAGGATGTTCCTCAAACTGTTGGATATAGTCTGGCATTAAAGGCACAATATCCTTGAAATATTGATAAAAAAATGATTCTATTTCTTTTTGATTGTTTAATTCATTTAAACCTTTTACAGGTTCTTTTGTGTCGTAAGGATGAAATAAAGTACAAGTAAAAGTTTTATCGGTATTAGCTAAAGCAATGAACATAAAATTTCCACGAGGCCAAATGTGTAGAGCGTGAGGTTCTAATTGAAATTCATTTTTTTCATTAGGGTATAAATTAAGTTCTTTATAACCATAATCAAGGTATTCCTGCGAATAACTAAACCTGGGTAATTTAATCATTGTATTTCTCACAGCAGAAGGAGCACCATCTGTTCCTATAATAACATCACTTTTTACAGTAAATTCTGAACCATTTTGTTCATCTTTAATTGTAAGGATTTGATGATCCAGATCAACCTGAGTACAACGGTGCATAAAATAAATTTTTACTTTACCAGTTGCTTCTGCAAAATTCATTAAAGAACAATTCAATACTTTACGAGAAACCGAATTGATGTAATAATCATCACTTTTGCCATAAGGCTGATAAGATAAATTACCTTCCATATCATGCATCATTCTTCCTTTCATAGGGATAGCGATTTTTAGGATATGTTCAGAAAGCCCGACTTCTTGTAAAGGTAAAATGCCTCTTAAAGATAAAGCCAAGTTAATAGAACGCCCAGCAGAAATATTTGCAGTTCTTAAATCGGGTCTTTGTTCATAAATTTCTACTTCAAACCCTTTTTTTGCTAAGTAAATAGATAAAAGAGACCCGGCAAGCCCAGCACCAATAATGGAAATTTTTTTCATGATACCTCAAGATTTTTTTTGCAAAATAACAATTTTTTTGCTCTAACAAACGTTTTAAAAAAAATTATTGCTGAACTAATAAAAAATTAAAAAAACTATTATATTTGCAGATGAAAATAACTCTACGAAAAGTATATTAAAATCAATGAAAAAACATTCTTTAGTTAGTGCACTAACTTTCTTATTATTTAGTAGTTTCTTTCAATCTAAAACATATTCTCAAGCTACCTCAACATCAACGGGTCAAGTGAGAGCCATTACAACAGCTGTTCCATTTTTGTTGATATGCCCTGATTCTCGTTCAGGTGCCCTAGGCGAAGCTGGTGTAGCTGTTGCTGATAACGCAAATGCTTTATACTGGAACCCTTCTGCTTTGGCTTTTACTAATAAAAAATATGGATTTTCAACCAATTATACACCTTGGTTAAAAAACATTGTTCCTGATATTAATCATGCATTTGTTCCTGCCTATATTAATTTTGGGGACAGGGGAGGGGTTTTAGGAGCCGCTTTAACTTTCTTTTCTTTGGGGAATATAGAATTTACCGATAATGCAGGAATCAAAACCGGCGAATATAATCCTTCTGAATTTGCATTTGCAACTTCTTACGCCCATAAAGTAACTGATAATTTATCTGCTGGAATTTCTCTTCGATATATCAATAGTTCTTTGGTAACAGCAACATCCATTGGCGGTTTCCCTACTAAACCTGCTCGTTCTGTTGCGGGAGATGCTAATTTATTTTATACCAAAGATTTTAGTTTAAAAGGTGGTCAAGGGGATATTCCTATGAATTTCCGTTTTGGTATTAATCTCTCCAATATGGGTGCAAAAGTGAATTATACAAACTCTTCTCGTAAAGACTTTTTACCCGCAAATCTAAGAATTGGTTATGCACTTAAAGCCAATTTAGATTCTTATAATAGTTTAACATTCATCAACGATTTTAATAAATTAATGGTACCTTCCGAAGGAGGGCAATCTACAAAACCCTTAATGTCAGGTATGTTTAGTAGTTTTAACGATGCAAAAGGGGGTATGTCAGAAGAATTAACAGAAATCAATACTTCTCTAGGTTTAGAATATTGGTATAATAATTTATTTGCAATACGTGGTGGTTACTTTTATGAAGACCCTATGAAAGGAAATCGTAAGTTTATTACCTTAGGCGGTGGAGTACGTTTTAAAACCTTTGGTTTAGATTTTGCTTATTTAGTTCCATTCCAACAAAATCACCCTCTTCAAAATACAATTAGATTCTCTCTATCATTTGATTTTGAGAAAAACTAAAACTTTCATTGAAATCAGTTTTTATAACTCGTTGATTATTATTTATATAATTTTAAAATAGTTTCTAATTGTTGAGAATTAAAAAACAGATTTATTTTTTAGTAATAATAAAAAATTTGCAGTAATTTTGCAGGGGGCTAAAAGTGATAAGTCCATTAATTAACGTGTGCTCAGAGGCATTATATTCTCACTTTTCAATTTTAAGAGTTCATAAAATGACTTGGTTATTTTGTTTTTTAACAGCTTGTAACCATGAAAATAGCCTTTATAATAAAACCCTAAATTTGTTTAACAATGACACACAAGACACCATTTATATTAAAAAGCCGGAGTTATTTCCTTATGAAATTCAAGAACAATCTTATAGATATCAACTCATAAGGGACACCAGTTTTATTGATTATCAAGATACTATCTCTTTTGAAATTTATAAGGATATACAATCTAGCTCTGTTTTTTATTTGAATTGCTTTAAAAACCATGTTTATAAATACTCCATAATCATCAATCCAAATGTTTTTTCTGATAAAATAGATTCAAATTTGATAAAAATTACTCAAATCTCGGAACCAGAAATTTTATTTTTTTCAGTAAAATATCAAAAGCTTTTTCTGTGGTTTAACTTGGGCTTACCTAATCAACAAGCTTTTAATAAAGGATTGCTTTCAATAAATGAATTTGGCAAAAGCTGGTTCTCTGATATTGTAAGTAATTTAGGTTATAATAAATATCAATATTTTGCTTCAAAAGACAAAGAAACATTAATTTTGGGCAATTATGTTATTCAATTAGAAGATGAAAAAATTAAAAGAATTGAAAACCCTTTTATTTTTTCTGGTTTTTTGAATAGTCAATCTTATTTTATTTTAGATGACCCCGTGAAAGGAGATACTTTTGTTCAAGAAACATTCATTGATGAATGGGGAAATGAAAAAATAGAATATTACAGAGTTACTATAAAAGATAGCTTTAACAAAAATTTAATTATTTTTAATTTAAATGGAGACACACTCTACAAAATACGTTTTGATGGTATTTGTGAGGACGAGTCATTTGGGAAACAAATCAGTTTCGCAAAATCGGATAGTTTAAAAATTGGTGTTTTTTATGATTCTCACAGGAAATTTTTAAGAATTTTTGATTTAGTTACCCTAAATCAAAAAATTGTTCCATTAAAAGATCTAACTTCTGACTATCCTGAAAACTTACCTTTTATTGATATTCCTATGAATTGTTATTTCCATGATAGTACAATTTTTCGTGGTCAAAGAAAACTCAGATTATTTTTTTATAATGATAAGCCTACTCATTATCTATTTTTATCCGAAAAAAATTAGGGGTAACCAGTTAAAGTCACCCCCAATTTTTCATACAAAATTTACTCAATGGTAATCAAATTCGCTTTTTTCTCGTCTAATTTTTTAGGAATACTGATTAATAAAATCCCATCTTTGGAATTTGCTTTGATGTTTTCTTTATCCACATTGTCCGGTAAAGTAAAGCTTCTTGAAAAAGCTCCATAAAAAGACTCTACTTTTCTCCAAGTCTTATCACTTTCTTCTTTATTAAACTTCCTTTCACCACTGATAGTCAATAAATTTCCATCTAATTCCACTTTAATATCCTCTTTATTAACACCAGGCAGTTGTACAGAAAGTTCAAATGCTTCTTTAGTTTCAGCAATATCTACTTTTGGAGAAAAGTTGTTTACTGTTGGCATTTGCATAAATTCATCAAACCACTTATCAAAGGGTTTCATCCATAATGTTTGAAAAGGTTTTAAATCATTACTCATAACTCTTATTAAATTTAAATTCTAATTTTTTAACTACGAAAATTGTTCCAATATTAAAGAATATGCCAAAATGACATATTTTTACATTTTTATAACATTCCTAAATTTTTTAAATACTAAATTCAAGTCAAATTGGCATTATTAAATGAAATTTTTCTATTATTAAAACGTAATAAAACTTTGTTAATCATTTAAAAAAAAGTTACTTTGCTTTAATTAGAAAATTAAAAAATTTGTATATCTTTGCAAGCACAACAAAAAAATGAACAAACTACTATTATTTTTAACGGTTTTATTATTTTTTTTCTTGAAATTAAATGCTCAAGAGGCAAGAAGCAAAAGAAAAATAAAAAAGCAAGAAGACGAAAAAAGAGTTGAAAACAATAAGCCTGCTCAATTTATTAGTTCTAAGAGTAATTTTATTGGTAGAGTGATTGATGCCAATACTGGAGAAGTTTTAATTGGAGTAACTGTTAAAATTAAAGAATTAAATTTAGCTACTCAAACGGACTTAGATGGAAATTTCATTATTCAAAATTTAGATACAAACTCTCCATTTACCGTTGAACTTTCCTATATTTCCTATCAAAGCAAAGAATTATCAAACCTAATTTTAAAACCTAATGAAAATAAACCCTTTATAATTTCTATGGAAGAACAGGGAGTTAATATGGAAGAGGTAGTGATTACAGGTGATATTAGAAAGGAATCCGACGCTTCCGCTCAAATTCTACAAAAGTTAAATATTCGTTTGATGGATGTTTTTTCTGGGGACATGATTTTACAATCTTCTTCTGATTTATTTATGGCTACCTCTGTTAATAGAATGCCCGGTATTGCATTGATTGAAGACAAATATTTAACAGTTAGAGGTTTACCGGAAAGGTATAATGGTATTTTATTTAATGGAGTTCCGTTACCTATTATGAATGTTGAAAGACAAACCTTCGATTTTAATAATTTTTTTAGTTCTTTTATTTCACAAGTTCAATTAGTAAAAAGTGCAACAGCTGACCAAACAGGAAATTTAGGTGGTGGAATTGTTCGTTTTGAAACTTCTGCTATACCTTCTAAAAGTGAATTCTCTTTTAGTTTAATATCAGGTTATAATTCTATGGCAACTTTACAACCCCAAAATTTACCTATCAATCAAAGAAAAGGTTTTTTAGGTTTTATGGGTAGTCCTAATTCATTTTTACCCTCTGATTTTCCAGATTTTAATGACCCTCAATTAGCAGAATATGGAAAAAGTGTAAATTCAGATTTTTTAATTTCTCAAAAAAATGCTACTCCAAATTTGTATTTTTATACACATTGGAAAAAAAGAATTGAACTCTCCAATAAAAAAGTTTTAGGGTGGTCAGTAGGTTTAAATACTAGTAATATTAACACAAAAGAAACATTAGATTTGAATGTATTATCAGAATATTCTCCCGGTTTGGGTTATAGTTTGGTTGCTGATTATTCTAATAGTGATATTTATAAAAGACAACAAATTTCTTCTATAATGGCTAATTTAGGTTACCAAGGAGAAAAATTTATTTTCAGTATTAAAAATTCTTTGTTGTTCAATCATGTGGGAAGAACGATTAACATGTTCGGAGATTACTTTTATCAATCTACGGTTTTTACTACTCCTTATCGTAGAATGATTAGACGATTTGAACAACAACAATTATACACAACCCAATTACAAGCGGATTACCTCCTTATGAATAAGGATAAAAAGGAATTTAAAATTTCAGGAAATATCTTTTTTAATTGGGCTCAAGCTCAAAATCCTTTTTATTCCACTATAAATGCTTTAAAAAATGAGTCAAATAATACTTGGTATTTTTCTGATCAAGTAACCCTTGGGTCTAATGCTTTGCTATTTATGAACATGCAAAGTTTGCAAAAAGATAGAATGATGGGTTCTGAATGGTATGCTTTTTATTCTCGTAAAGGTGATAAAATTAAATGGAATGTAAAAGGCGGTTTTTATTTAGGATATTATACCAAAAACTTTGCAGCTAGGAATATTGGTTTTTTGCCTGGTGATAGTCTAAAAGGCAATTCTATTTTAAGAGAACAAACCATTCAAAATGATCAATTTACTTTTAATCCTACTTTAATTGCTCCTAATTATTTTGATTTAGCAGAATTAACTGATGACAAAGATAATTTCCGTTCTCGAATTACTAATATTGCTCCTTATATTCAATCGGAAGTAAATTTATCTAAGAAATGGAGTTTCTTACTAGGAATAAGATTAGATACTTACTTAGAATATTTAGAAAATACTACCCTTGCGGGTTCTATTGTCCCATTTAGAGAAAAAACTTTCTTGAATCCTCTTCCATCGGCTTCTTTAGTTAGGCATTTGAATGATAAAATGAATCTAAAATTGGGAGTTTCTCAAACTGTGGTTAGACCAGATGCTCGTGAGGTTTCTTATTTTAAGTTCTTTGATAGACAAACGCTCTCCGAATGGGAAGGCAATCCTAATTTAGAACCCACCAAAATCTTAAATTTAGATTTTCGTTTCGAGTATTTCCCACAAGGAGTAGATATGCTTACTTTCACACCATTCTTTAAATACTTAAAAGACCCTATAGAACAAACTGTTTCTCCTACCACGGGTTTAGGGGTTTATTTTAATAAATATACTTTGAGTAATGCAGGTGCTGCAATTTCTTATGGTGTTGAAGCAGAATTTCGTAAAAGATTTTCTTACAATCCTGATAATTACTTAACCCATTTAAGTGTTTATGGGAATATAACCCTTCTTAATTCTGTTGTTACACAAGAAAATGAACAATTAGCTGGTATAAGAACCAACAGAAGGTTACAAGGATTAAGTCCTTTTCTTTTAAATACAGGTATTTTATTCAAAGAACCTAGAACAGGCATCGGTTTTGATTTGTTCTATAATCGTTTTGGTCGTCAAATTGTTGTAGTGGGTAAACCAGGTGAATTCAATGACTTAGTAGTTTTACCAAGAGATAGAATGGATTTCCAAATCTCTAAAAATTTTAAAGACAAGTATTTATTCCGATTGATTATTCAAGATATTTTTAACCAAGCATTTTATAGAGTACAATTTTTTGAAAATGATATTACCGCTAAATTTAATCAAGCACGTTTGAATACTCGTTATATGCAGGGTAGGCTGTTTACACTTAGTTTTACTTACAAAATTTAATCATGATCAATTTTCATGTATTAACAGATAATTTTTCAAAAGCTCTTTTCAGATTTCCTTTTGTAATTCTTATTTCAATTATTGGTTCTCTTGCTGCTAGTTTATTAATAGATACTCATTATGATGATAAAAAAACTGAATTTTACACAAGAATTATAGTAAGTTCTATAATAATCCTTCCTCTTCAAATTGCTTATCATCTTTTAAAGGAAAAGTTTTCTTTTAAGGGAATTTATTCCTATTTATTACCTATTTTTCTCTTTCCATTGGTTTATTGGTTGATGGATAGAGTAGATACCGAAATTGGTTTTTTTAAATTTGCAGCAGCATTTTTTACAACTCACCTTTTTTTATCTTTCTCTATTTTTTCTCATGAAGATAGTAAAAAAGCTTTCTGGGAAATCAATCAAATCTTTTTAACTCGTTTCGCTATTGGGCTTTTATACTCCACAGTATTATATGCAGGAATTTCTATTGCGATTTTGGCTTTGAATGTTTTATTAGGAATAAGAATAAATGAACGTTTTTTTGGATACCTTTTTTTCTGGACTTTCGGATTTTTTAATACATTGTTTTTTTTAAGTGGACTACCCAAATTTGATGAAAATTTTAAAATAGTATCTTGGAATCAATACCCTATAGTTCTAAAAATTCTTGTTCAATACATTTTACTTCCGTTGGTAACTATTTATCTGGTAATATTATATTTATATATCATCAAAATAATTACAGAATGGAATATCCCCAAAGGTTGGGTTTCTTATTTAGTACTTTGCTTTTCTATTGCAGGTATTTTGAGTCTATTGTTAGTGGAGCCATTAAAAGAAAATTCAGAACAAAAGTGGATTAAAACTTATTACCACTATTTTTATAGAGCATTAATTCCGCTTTTAGTTTTATTATTTATTTCGATTGGAATAAGAATTTGGGATTATGGTTTTACTGTACCTCGTTATTATGTTTTTTTATTAGCCTTATGGCTTACTTTTATTACATTTTACTTCTTATTTTCATTTAAACAAAATATACAAATCATACCAAAATCCCTATTTTTAGCAGGTTTAATTTCATTTATTCCACCATTCTCCGCAAATTTTGTTTCTGAATATTCCCAAATGAGTAGGCTAACAAATATTTTGGAAAGTGTAGGGGCATTAAAAAATGGAAAAATTCAAAAAATAGACTGGATAGATAAAACTGCTCAAAAAAATGCAGCGTCTAACATCGCTATTTACTTATTAAATAATCATAGTTATTCTCTTTTTCATGCTTGGTTAGAAGATTCAGTGGTTCAGAAACTTAAATTATCGGTTAATCAAAAAATTTATGGTGGTGTTACTTACGATTATTTGGATGCATTAGGATTAAATTATAATGGAAGATACGATACTCCTATTACAGAAAATTCAAGAATTTATTTTTACGGAAATCGTAAAAATACTTATGAATTAGATGGCAAAGTTTTGTTTTTGAGTAATATTAATTTCAATAGAAATGATTCATTAATTCTTAAAAATGAATTTTGTAAGATTAATAGGGTCAAAAAAGACTATTACCAAATTGTTTATAAGCAAAATTTTATAGATACTTTTTCTTTTGAACCCGTAAAAAAATATGCTTTTAATAAAATCAAAAATTCAGAGGTAAACTATAGTGCTAGTTTTGAGATAGATTCCACTTATTTTAATTTATCTTCAAAAACCAAAATATATTTAACAAATTTTGATATTGAATTTTTCCCTTCAAAGGACAGTTTTGATTTTCAATATTTACAAGGTAATTTGGTTTTTCAATTAAAATAAAGCTGATTTGGTCAATGAGTTAGGGATTGTTTTTTGGGGATTTTAGGTTTACATGCAACAAAATGTGAATAAAAAACTTGTTTTGCATAAAATCGTTTTTCTATATTTGCAACATGAGCAAGCTTGGAGGTTTAGATGAGGCTTTTTTTACTTCTATGTGTAATAATATAGGTGTAGAACCATCTGCTTTTTATGCTTACGAAGATTTAGATAGTTTTATTGAACAAGAACCCTATGAAAAATTAGGTTATTATGCTGAAAATCAAAATCTTGTTGCATTGAGAATTACAAAATTAAACCTTTCTGATATCAACTTTTTAAATAATTTCCCTGAACTGATTGCTTTAGATTTACAAGAAAATCAAATTTCGTTGATTCAGGGTTTTGATAATCTTTTAAAATTGGAGTATCTGAACTTATCTTGTAATCCCAAAATAGAAAAAATTCAAGGTTTAGATAATAATCTCAAAATTAAAGAATTAGAACTTTCTAAAATTAATTGCCGAAAAATTGAAAATTTACATAATCTAAAATTCCTTCAAAAACTTAATTTAAGTTCTAATATTATTCAAGAAATCAAAGGTTTAGAAAACCTTACTAATTTAAAAGTATTGAACTTAAGTTCCAATAATATTTCTTATATAGAAAATTTGGATACCCTAACAAACTTAACCGATTTATACCTCAATTATAATAACATAGAAGATATTCAAGGTCTTAATTCTTTAAAAAATTTAAAAAGGCTTTTTTTAGAAAATAATCAAATTAGTATGATTCAAGGATTAGAGGCTTTGACAGAGCTAACTATGCTTAGCCTTTATGGTAATAGAATTCTGGGGATTCAAGGTCTAAACCATTTAAAAAAACTCAAAAGACTTAATCTTGGTTATAATGAAATTGATACTATTCAAAATTTAGATGCTCTTGAATTACTAGAAGATTTGGATATATCCGAAAATAAAATCAAATACATTCAAAATTTAACTCATTTACCTAAAATGGAAATCCTAAATTTAGAAAATAATTATATTGAAGATATTTCTCCGCTTAAAGATATGCCCTCATTAAAAGACGTAAACCTTAGCAATAATAAAATTAAATTGGAAGGGAACAATGCGAAAATACTTGAGTTGTTACAAAATAAAAGGATAACCGTAAGTGTGGATAAACAAAGAGTTTCCTAAAATCTTAATTTTATGGGTGATAGTTCTGATACTATTATCTTTGGCAAGCCTAATTACTCCTTATTGGTACGACGATACAGGGCACAGCTTGGTGGTTTATCAATTATATAAAACAGGTTTATGGGCTTTTCCAAAAGAATACCCCAATCTTACTGAATATGAAATTAATTCTACTATGATTTCAATAGGTCCTGCGTTACATTATCCCGCATCTTGGGTCATATCCATTTTGGGTTGGAACTTTTATTATTTAAAATTATATGTGGTTCTGATTAATTCTTTTTGGGTTTTTATTATATATAAATTTAGTAAAGACTTTTTTCATAACCATTCCCCTATTTTTGCTTTGATATTAAGTATTTTTAACGTTCAATTTATGGTTTATGGTAGCCAGTATATTGGCGAAGTGGTGATGTCTTTATGGATTTTATGGGGTATTTATTGCCAATTTTTAGTGATATTCAAAAATAAACCTCCTTATTTTTTTGTAGTTTCTCAGATATGTTTTTATGCTGCCATATTAACCAAAGAGTATATTGCACTACCATTAGGATTGTATTTATTTTTCTCTTGGATTTATTGGAGCTATTATCAAAAAAAATGGTTAAATCCATTACTATTTCAAGGATTAACATTGCCCATTGCCTCTCTTGTTTTTTACTATCTCCATTTTCATAATATTACAGATTTTTTTCTATATTGGAATTTAAAGAAGGATTACCAAGCAGAATTTCTTCATTTAAGTTTAGAACCGTTTTATTTTATACTCAAAAAGCCTGTTATTTTACTGGGTTTTATTGCCATTTTAATTAAAGTACTTATCAAAAAAAAATCATGGGATATATTTTTAATAATTTTTCAGACTTTATTAATAATTTTTTTCTTGTTAAGTAAAGGCTATGACCGTTTGGGGTGGATACTCATTCCAATATCTGCTTTCTATTTATCGGAGTGGGTTCAATTTCTATGGAATTTTGTTGCAAAAACATCTTTTCAAAAAGGGGTATTGGGATTAATTCTTTTAATTATTTTTTCTCAAAATGCTGTCAATCTGTTTTATTGGAAAGTTCAATGGAATAAAAACCAAAATTTAAAATTATTAGCATCAAAAATACAAAGTTTTCATATAGATCATTTTTTTACATACGAAGTTGAAATCATACCTTATCTGGAAAATATTACCATAAAAACTACCAGTATTCCTCCAGTATCATCTTTGAGAATTCAAACTCAATTAAAGGAAAAATATTTTTTGGTTGGGGAATATGCAAAAACTGAATATCAAAATACTTGGAAACAGACTGATTACATAAAAATTTGGGAATATGCAGGTTATGAAATGTGGAAATTAAAATGATAAAAGGGGTTTAAAAATTCAAAATTTTAGTAGCAAGTTTAATCTTAATCATTATTTTTGCAAAATTAAACTGAGCGTTTTGTTTATGCAGGATAAAATTTTGTCCATACTGAAAGAAATTGAAGATTTTCAAATTGTTGATAAAGAAACATTTGAACAATTTAAAAGAAACTATACCTCAAAAAAAGGTAAAATTTCTATTTTATTTGAAGAATTAAAATCATTGGACAAAAGCCAAAAAGCTGTTGCGGGAAAATCTTTAAATGAGCTAAAAAATAAAGCCGAAGAAAAAGAAAAATTATTTCAAGAACGATATGAAAACTTAAATACAAAAAATCAACAAGATTTAACATTAAAGGGTATAACTCAATTTCAAGGTTCAAGGCATCCTATTCAAATTACTTTAAATAAAATTATTACTATTTTTACAGAAATGGGTTTTCAAATTGCTGAAGGTCCAGAAATTGAAGATGATTGGCATAATTTTTCTGCATTAAATTTTCCTGAAAATCACCCTGCAAGAGATATGCAAGATACTTTCTTTTTAGAAAATTCACAATATTTATTAAGAACCCATACTTCATCAGTTCAAGTCCGTTTGATGGAAAAAAATGAATTACCTATTCGTGCCATTATGCCCGGACGTGTTTATAGAAATGAAGAAATTACTGCGCGTTCTCATTGTTTTTTTCATCAAGTTGAAGGTTTAGTAATTGATAAAAACGTTAGCTACGCTGATTTAAAACAAACTTTAGAGTGGTTTGTTAAAAAACTTTTTGGTGAGAATACCCAAATTAGGCTTCGTTCATCTTACTTTCCTTTTACAGAAATTAGCGCGGAAGTAGATGTAAGTTGTTTTATTTGCTCAGGAGTAGGTTGTTCCGTATGTAAACACTCAGGTTGGGTTGAAATTCTGGGCTGTGGAATGGTTGATCCTCAAGTACTTATCAACTGTAGTGTTGATCCTGAAATCTATTCTGGATATGCTTTTGGGCTTGGTATTGAACGAATTACTATGCTTTTAAATAAAATTTCTGATATCCGATTAATGGATCAAAACGATATTAGATTTTTAAATCAATTTCAACATTTTTCTTTATTCTAAACTATTAAATTATGTACAATTTTGAAGAAATCATTAAGCTCATAGACCGTTCCAACCAAATTGAACATGCATTGAACGATTACATTCAACAAAATGCTAATTCTGATCTTAATGAAAATGATATTTCCATTTTAAACAAATTGTTGAGCCATTTAAATTCTCATCACCCTGAGCCTATTGTTGCAGAAACTGATTTGCAAGGGAATATTATTTATGTAAACGATGAGTTTTTAAAAATTACTAAATACTCTAAAGATGAAATTATTGGTCAAAATATAAGAATTCTAAGGTCAGGACATATGCCTCAAGGTGTATATCAAAATCTTTGGGCAACGATTTCATTAGGAAAAGCTTGGACAGGAGAATTAAAAAATCGTGCAAAAGACTATGAAACTTATTGGATTTCCATTTTTATTGCTCCTATTTTTAATTCTGATGGGCAGATTGTAAACTACTGGAGTGTTGGTTTTGATATTACAGAAAGAGTTAAACAAAAAGAAGAAAATGAATTAAAACAAAATGACATCATGGAATCTCTTCGTTATGCGAAAAGAATCCAAAGAACTATTCTTCCAGATAAAAAATCTATGGATGATGTTTTTGATGATTATTTTATTGTTTTTAAACCTAAAGATGTTGTTTCTGGTGATTTTTATTGGTTTAATCAAGTGGTAGATAAAGCATTTGTTGCAGTTGTGGATTGTACAGGGCATGGTGTACCCGGTGCTTTTATGTCTTTAATTGGTTATAATTTATTGAACCAAATTGTTTTACAAAAAGGAATACATAAACCTGGACAAATTCTCACGGAACTCCATAATCAAGTTCGTGCAACATTAAAACAAGATGCCGCAGATTCTAAATCTAAAGATGGTATGGATGTTTGTTTAGTAGTTGTCAATAAATATGATGATAAATTTGAATATGCAGGTGCTAATAGACCATTATTTATGTTAAAAGGTGACGAACTTTTGGAAATTAAAGCAACTAAATGCTCTATTGGCGGCGAACAAATGGAAGAAGAAAGAACCTACCAAAATAATGAATTAGAGTATGAATCTGGTGATTCTATTTATTTATTCTCTGATGGCTTTGTTGATCAATTCGGTGGTCCTGATTTTAAAAAATTCTCTACCAAAAAGTTAAAGCAAATTATTATTGATAATAAACATGAGCCTATGTCGGTTCAAAGAGCTTTATTTAATATTGTTTGGAAGGATTGGAAAGGCGATGAAGAACAAACTGATGATGTTACTATGATTGCCATTAGATTTTAATCTAAGGAATTAATAGTGATCTAACCATGATTTTATCTTCAATGATGTAGATATTTTTTTCTAGCCATGCTATAAGCACTTGATTTTTTTCAGAAACTAAAAAATTGGGGTGTGTTTGATGCCTTTTGATAGAACCTACTGCTTGTGGAACAGGGTTTTTAAGTTTTCCCGAATATAAATCTACGGCTTGCCAATAAATTTGTTCATAACCAGAAGAGGCTCTTTGATGCCACACATAAAATACATAATTTCCGACCATTCCCATTTCATAAAGATAATCTTCTAAAAGATTTTCTCCAATTTTTACACCTTTGGGGTCCCATAGCGGTATTCCAGCATTAGAAGATAAACGAATGGAATATAAATTGTAATTGGAGGAAAGTGTATTTCTACTATCTAACCAAGTAACAATAAAGCCATTATCAGGGTCTGTTAAAATTTTGGGAGCAATTTGCCTAGAAACCGCCGTACAAACTTCTGTTCCACCTATTTTCCACATAAATTGACCTTGAGGAGAAATTTTTTGCATAAATAGTTTTTCATAAGAAGCCCCAAGTCTTTCATCAGACCAAATCACTACAGCACTTTCATCTTGTAAAATTTCTAATAAATGGTGTCTTTGATGGTAAGGACCTTTTTGAATAGGAATTCCGCCCGTTCTCCAAAGCGGGCTCCCTTTATTGGTAAGTCTTTGGCAATAAATATTATAGTACATACTTCTATCATCCATCCAAATACAATAGATGCTGTTTTGCCATTGAAGTAATTGAGGGGTATTTTCATAAGCAGAAGTATTTTGGAATCCAACCCCATTTTTTTGCAATAATGGAAGTCCTAGGCTATCTAGAAGTTGATAGTAAATATCAAAACCGGTAGTGAGTAAATTACGGGCATCAGTCCATTGGCATAAATAATTTTTATCTGCTTTGATAATTTTTAAATCATTTTGTGAACGGCTAGCAATGCACAAAGGTAAACCATTAGCTTGGTGGAAGATGTAACCATTAGTGTCAATAGCTTGAATATAAAGATTTTCATCATTTTTTAGTCTTCTATCCACCCAAGCAATTAATGCCCCAAATTGAGTAGGAATAATTAAAGGTCTACTTTGTTCACCATCTTCAGTACAAATAGGGATTCCACCTTCTTGCCATAGAGGGTTGCCGAGAATATCGGTTCTCATGAGATAAATATCGGGGTTCATGTCTCCATTTCTATAGTCTTTCCAAGCAAAATAAATGTCATTATTTAAACCTTTAGCCATTTTGAGTTCATCTAATCTTGCAGTAATACTACTTTGATAGGCATGCAAAGCTATTCCTTGAATATCAAAAAGTAAAGTACCGTCATATTTGATTTTTTGAAATTTTGGCAAAACACCTTCCGCAGATTCATTAATATAAATTATCCAAATCGTATTGTCAGGATTTAAGAGCACTTGATATTCACGAACCGGGTTTTGAGTATCCGTTAATAAAATTCCATTAGGATTGAACACATATTTTGCATCATGGGTAATAGACTGGGTATAAACACTTTTTGAATATCTTTCATCTAACCAAAAAGTAACTAAGTTTTCTGTATTATCTAATAAAATGGTTTGAAGTTGAGTTTGATGAGAATTTTGAGAGCAAATTGGTACACCTAAAGAATCCCATTCTTTTGCACCCGTGTATAAATTAATTTTTTGAGCATACAAATCCGCATTGCCATAACGATAATCTTCCCAGAATAAATATGCAGTTCCTGATTTTTTGATAAGAAAAGGATTTAACTGGCTTTCATAAGCATTAGAAATCACATGGTCAAATACTTTAATTCCGATAGTATTCACTCGAATGGTATGAATATCATTTTGAGCAGTGGTCAAGCCTGAAGCTTCAAAAGCACATATAAATCCACCGTAACCATCACCAATAACAGAAAAATTTTTCTGATTAAACCATAAATTATTCAAGATATTGACACCAGAACTATCCCAGACTTTCTGTCCATTTACATTGATTTTTTGAGCATAAAGTTCCCAAACTTTCCCTGAACGAAAATCTTCCCAAAGCACAATAAAATCATAACCAGGGTCATACACTACTTTAAAATTATGCTGAATATTTTCTTCTTTTACAACAGGAATTCCCTCTAAATCCCATAAAAGCCTACCATTTTCATTAAAAGACTGTGCATAAATATCTTTTCCTGAAAATCCTTTTTGTTCTTCTTCCCAAAATACAAAAAATTGATTTTTATGATTTTGCAATAATTGAGGTTTAATTTGATTTCCTTTTTTAGGAGTAACTTTTAAAGGATTTCTCCATAGATTTTTTCCTGAAGTATCAAATTTTTGAGCATAAATATCAATATCAGGACTTTCACCTTCTTCCCAAACTACTATTAAATTCCCTTCATTATCTGTGAGAATTTTGGGGTGATTTTGAGCAGATTTACTTTGAGTGAGTAACAAACCATCAGTAGCCCATAAAAGTTTTCCTTCTTTATTGACTCTTTGCCCATATAAACTAAAAATTGCACTTTCTCCTCTTGAACTTTTCCAAACAGAATAAAAACCCCCTTTATGGTCAGAACAAATTTGAATATTTTCATTTCTTGATTTTAAGCTTGTTACACTATGAATTAATACTTTGGGTTCATTATCATATTTTTGAGCATTCCCCAATTGTACAATAAAGATTAGAAAATAAAACCAATAGCTTAAATAAATCCGATCAAAATAAATTTGATTTTTCATCTCCAATCACAAAAGTATTGTTAAAATGGAAAATTGTTTTTAATTTTTTTAAACAATGAAATAATTGAATAATAGAATTGGTGGAAATGTGGAAATAATAAGAATACAATCCTTTTTAATTCTTCCTTCGTACGTTTTTTTTTAATTTTTTTTTTGCATGTTTAAAAAAATATTTATCTTTGCGATGTTAAGGCTAACAGTAATTTATGAATAATTTCAAAAAACTTTGCTTGCTCTTCGGTTTATTAGCGGGATTATCTTCACCGCTATTGAGTCAAACAATTTATTTTCAGGGTTTTGAACCTTCGGATAATTGGACTATTCTTAATGGTTTTTCAAAAATTAGTAATGACAATGGCGCGACGTACACTCCTGCAAATCAGACGATACGTTCGGGAAACTATTTCTGGAAAGTTAATAATTCTACGGATACATTGTTGTTGGATTCTAAGGTTGTAACGGGTTACAGTAACATGCGGATTGTAGTTCGGTTAGCGTCTATTAGTACAAGTAACTTAAATGGTTCAGAGGCAACAGACTCGGTTCAAATTTATGCGATTATTGATGGCGTAACGCCTCCGCAAGCAGATGCTACTATTATAGGGGCAACGAATTCGCGTTGGGGTTATGATGCTACTTTGGTGGGTACAAC
>CALLMJ010000110.1 GCA_938006875.1 uncultured Bacteroidia bacterium | reverse complement strand
TTAACTACTACTACTCGTTTCAGAAGATTAGCTGATGATTCTGGGCTTTGTGACGCAAAACCTTCTAACGAAATTTTAATTGAAGTTGCACAGCCATTAGTATCAGGAACAATCCAGCAAGACCAAACCATTTGTTATGGTACTTCCCCCGCTCCTTTAACGATACTTATCAATCCATCAGGAGGAATAGGTCCTTTCAGTTATCAATGGCAAGAAAGTAGTGATAATGTTAATTGGAGCAATATAACAGGAGCAACTAATAACACTTATACTCCTGGTACACTGACTGCAACTCGTTATTATAGATTACAACAAAGTAACTGTGGTGCAAGCATAAATTCCAATGTAATTCAAGTTAACGTATTAAATCAAGTAACAGGAGGAACGATTGGAAGCAATCAAACGGTATGTGCGAATGCACCTATAGCGACTTTAACAAATATCTCTAACCCGACAGGAGGAAGCGGAAGTGGACCAGCGGATTATAGCTATCGTTGGGAAGTTTCTAGTGATGGTGGAGCTACATGGTCTCCCGCAAATGGAACTCCTACAGGAACCCCCGTCGGTATCAACTTTACGCCTAACCCCATCGCAACCAATGGAACTTACTTATTCCGTAGAATTGCAAATGATGATGTATCTTGCCCTGGCTGTCCTGGTATTGACGCCGCTTCCAATTCCGTTACAATAACCGTAAATGGCTCTATCAGCGGTGGAACTATCAGTGCGAATCAAACCATATGTTCTAATGCAAGCCCTGCCGCTTTAAATAATGTAACAGCACCGAGTGGTGGTTCCGGAGGATGGACTTACCAATGGGAAATTTCACTTGATGGTGGAATTACATGGTCTAACGCAACGGGAACAGGTGCAACTACCGTAGGTCCTTTCAGCCCCAGTGCAATCGCTCAAACTGCTTTATATCGTAGAAGAGCTACTAACGCTGGTTGTGGAGGTCCTGTTTATTCTAATTCTGTACTCGTTGAAGTGGTCAATCTTTCTACTACGGTTATTGGAGAAAATGGAACGCAAGTGTTCGTTCAATCTACCTGTAATGGTGCAACATTTGACCCTAACCCTTGGTCTGTTGTCGGTTCAAATTTTGACCCTACTTCATGTTCCAATGCTACGCCTACTTATCAATGGCAGTCCAGCCCTGATGGCATTACCTGGACAAACATGACTGGCGAAACAGGATCAACACTTGACTTAGCATCCGGTTCCGTATTAACGACCACTTATTACCGACGTGTAACTACAATCGGCTCTTGCCAAAATGTATCTAACACGGTTAAAGTAGTAGTGGATAATGCTCTTTGTATTAATATACGCTGGAAGCCCAATACGAACGGTTTCTGGAATGATGTGAACAATTGGCAAAAATACGACTTCGGTAGAGGAGAATGGGTACCCGCTTGTGTGGTGCCCAACTCCGATTATCACGTTAAAATTGATAATCTTACGGGTAACATCGTTCACATTCCTGCTTCTTATACCGCTTCTTGCGTAGATATAACCTTAGGTGCTAATGCAAAAATCATTTTTGATGCGAACAATTCTTATCTTGAAGCATGGGGAAACGTTGCACTTAATGGGCTATTAGAGCGGAATACTCCAACGGATAGGGTACGGCTTGTGTTGAGAGGTTTAAGGTGTAGCGTGGTTATCAATCCTACCTTTACTACGAATGTAGGCACTCGCTTTGATGAGCTTACTTTTAACCTTCAAACTAATGCCAATTATGCAGATTTGTTATCTCCTGCTATTATCTCTACTGATGGAACGCTTAATTTCCAAACAGGTAAGGTTCGTTCTAATGTTCCTACCAATTTACTTTCTGTTCAAAATACCGACCCAACTGCTATCACAGCAACAGATTACCTTCATAACTATTTTTTCTATGATGCTCCAGGAACGCCAGCGGAAATTTCTTGGAGCTGTAAACAACAAGGGTTGTACAAGTTTCCGCTCGGTATAAGATATTTAGGTAATTTTTATTCCACTCCAACGGAATTGAACTTTTGGGACGCTTCTGATTTGAATACCTATGATAGTATCAGAGTTTCCTTTTTCAGACAAAATCCTGGTACCTTTACATGGACACCAGGGGAGTGTGGTAATGATGGTTATAATGGTTTGTTAGATGCAGGTTTTTGGCGTTATCTTCCTGAAGGTGGAACACCTAATCCTGGGAAATATCACTTAAAAGTATGGGTTGAAGCTACTCTATGGACTAATTTCACTCCTGTAGTAGGCTCTACCAGCTGGACTATTGCCAAAAGGGCTAATGATGTATCCCCATGGACTTTAGTCGGAAATTGTGACCCTACATGTGCTAATACCATCTCTCCATGGCTTCTCGCATGCCGCTTAAACGTGAATTCCTTCTCTGACGCCGCTATACCCATTAACTCCAATTTACCTTTCCCCGTCGAGATGCTTCCTCTTGTTGCTACTCCTTATAAAACTGAAATTTTACTGTCTTGGCAAACTTTATCCGAAAAAAATAATAAAGGATTTCATATCTACCGCTCTACAGATGGTAACCAATACTCCAAAATTGGCTGGAAAGACGGTATGATAAACTCTAATACCCCTGTAAATTATACATACGCTGACCAAGACGTAAAGCCCCATATCATTTATTACTATCGTTTGCATCAAGAAGATTTAGACGGAAGGTTTTCTTATTCTAATATAGCGGAAGCTATGATTGTAGATGAACTAGCCTATGCTTTGTCTGTTTATCCTAATCCTACGGATAATTTCATAAATTTAAGCTATTTCTCGGATATACAAGCGAATATGTATGTGAAACTTTACGATATGAACGGGAAATTGATAATCCAAGAAGTAGTACCAATGGAAATCGGAAAAGGCTCTATCAGATTAGACCTGAGCAATCTAGCTCTTGCTACATATAACCTTGAGGTAACCGTCAATGGTAAAGTAGAGACCTTCAAAATCATCAAAGCGAGATAATTTAAATTTCACCAATAAAAAAGCCGCTCATTAAGAGCGGCTTTTTTATTGGTGGATTGTATGTGGTTGTTGAGTAGTGAGAGAAGCGAACGTACCGAAACAACCGCTTTTCCCTCGAAACATGGTCATTTCGATACGGCATCGCCTAATCAATGACCATCGGTACGGCTTCGCCTACTTAATAACAAATCCATATGGGGATGTTGATTAGTGAGTGAAGCGAACGTACCGAAACACCCGCTTTTCCCCGAGACATGGTCATTTCGATACGGCAACGCATAATCAATAACAAATCCATATGGGGTTGTTGAGTAGTGAGCGAAGCGAACGTACCGAAACAACCGCATTTCCCTCGAAACATGGTCATTTCGATACGGCAACGTCTACTCAATGACCATCGGTACGGCTGTGCCTACTCAATAACAAATCCATATGGGGTTGTTGAGTAGTTAGCGAAGTGAACGTACCGAAACAACCGCTTTTCTCTTGAAATATGGTCATTTCGATACGGCAACGCCTACTCAATGACCATCGGTACGGCTGTGCCTACTCAATAACAAATCCATATGCGGTTGTTGAGTAGTGAGAGAAGCGAACGTACCGAAACAACCGCTTTTCCCTCGAAACATGGTCATTTCAATACGGCAACGCCTACTCAATGACCATCAGTACGGTTTCGCCTACTTAATAACAAATCCATATGCGGTTGTTGATTAGTGAGAGAAGCGAATGTACCAAAACGCCCGCTTTTCCCTCGGAACATGGTCATTTCGATACGGCTTCGCCTACTCAATGACCATCGGTACGGCTTCGCCTACTCAATGACCATCGGTACGGTTTCGCCTACTCAATGACCAGTTCTTTGAATAAATATGACTATCCGATAGAAAATAAATTTTTAACATTTAGATAACTCACTACAATTAGTTGTAATCTAGTTGTAATCAAAACAATAATTTTTTCAAAATCTCTATTGTAATTTGATTTTAGACTTTCTTATAGGACAATATTCAATTTTTATTTATTTTTGCATTCCAAATTACAGCTATGAAAAAGTTCGGGGCTTATGCTTTTGTTTTTTTATTTTCTTATGTACTTTTATTTTTTGGAGTTTTTACATGGATTGTACCTAAAAAAACAGTATCTCAAAACGAGAAAAGAAAACTTGCTACTTTCCCTAGATGGAGTTTGGATAATTTTTTTCATGGAAAGTTTACTGATAGCATAGCAGTTTATTTTGCTGACCATTTTATTTATAGAGAAGAGTGGATATCATTAGCCGTTCAAACTCATCAATTAAAAGGAATACAGATTGAAAAAGTTAAAGTTTACCAAAATCAGAATCTTTTAGATGGTGATGTTAAAATATCTGATAATTTGTTACAAGAAGATACAACTTCAAATCATAAAAATAGTTCCAAAACCGAAATTCATTATCAAACATCAACCGATCAAAATTATGCCATAACAGAAAAAACTTATTTAGATAGTTTACAAGAACAAGGAGTTGGAAGAACGAGTAATAATGTATTTATTTGTAATGGAAAAGGATTCCAATTTTTTGGAGGGAACCATCAATTAGCCAAGCATTTTGCAAAAGTAGTTGATAGATATGCTACACAGAATCCAGAAGTTAAAGTTTATGCAGCAGTAGTACCCTCTAATGCAGAATTTTATTTGCCACAAAAATACCAAAAATTGAAGCGTTCAGAATGTGCTAACATAGAAGCCACTAACCAAGCATTAATTAAAGGAATTGGAGTGGATATTTGTAAAGAAATTTATGAACATTTAGATGAGTATCTTTATTTTAATACTGACCATCACTGGACAGGATTAGGGGCTTATTATGGTTATGTAGCATGGTGCAAATCTGCTGGTTTTGAACCTGTTACTTTAGATAAAATGAAAAGAAAAGTAATCAAAAATTACTACGGAACGTTGTATCATCTCACGCAGGACCCTGAATTAGCTAAGAATAAAGATTCTGTTGAATACTATAAATCCGATGTGAAAACAAAAACTTTTTATTGGTTGGAAAATCAGATGAATAAAGCTTATTCAGGTACTTACTTAGTGGAGTTTGCGGGTTCTGCAACTGCCTACGGAGTTTTTTTAGGTGCTGACTATCCATTAATGCATATTTCAACAGATTTACAAACTAATCGTAATTGTTTAATTATCAAAAATTCTTATGGAAATCCTTTTACTACTTATCTAGTGAATCACTTTGATAATATCTATGCTATTGATTATCGTTATTACCATCAGCCATTAAATCAGTTTATTAGGGATAAAAAAATTACGGATATCATTTTTTTGATGGGGGTTTTTTCTACGAATACTCCACAGCATGTTAGAAAAGTTGAAGTTTTATTGAAAAAAGAACAAGTAACATCGGGAAAGTAACTACTATTATTCTATGGTTTTTTTGATTTTGTACGAATTTGGCAGTAAATTGTTCCAACGATTTCCAATATTTTTACCAAGCCCAATGGGTATCCCTTGATGTTGAAAAACATGAAACCCTAATTGATGAAAAGTTAAATCAAAAGTTAGTTTTTGAAGATATATTTGAGCAGATTTTAAATCTAATGTGATTTCAGGATACAAAGAAGTTTCAGCAAATAAGTTTAAAGCCCATTCGTGTTCCGGAATAAAATCTTTCCCTTTTTGAGTGCCAATGAAAACACCGTTCTTAACCAATTTTAACTCCGTTTGTAAATATTCCCAATCTGAAAAATGCGTTTTCAAAACTGCAAAATAATTTTGATTTTTGAAAAAAAATGAAAATTCATCAAAATTTTTTAAATGTTTTTCAATAATAGTGTCCGTTTTATGTTTGTCCTTTTTTAAAGGAATTGGAAAAGAAGAATTCAATAATTCACCTTTTCTACGCAAAACTGTAAGAGAAAAACCTTCCCCTTTAACCAATCCAGGAAAAAATCTATAAAAATTTAATTTTTGATACTCATGAATAAAAATATTCCAATCTTTTGGAACTTCATAAAAAATATTTTCAAAATCAGTGTTATTAGATAAAAATTGATGAACTAATTTTTCATTTTCTTCTAAATTAAAAGTACAAGTACTGTAAATGAGGTAACCACCGGGCAACAAAATTTCTTTAGCATGCTCTAAAATACTTTTTTGACGGTTAGCACAAACTTTTACGTAGTCTTCATTTAAGTTTTTTTGCAATTGATTGGCATGTTTTCTAAACATACCTTCACCAGAACAAGGAGCATCTATCATAATCAAATGAAAAAAAGATTCATTAGGAAAATCTTCAGGTTTATTATGAGAAACATAAATGTTTGGGTAACCTGAAATCGTAACATTATGAATCAAAGCATTCAAACGTTGTTGGTCAATTTCATTTGCTAAAATCAAAGAGTTCAAAGGAAAATTAGCAGCTAAAGATAATGTTTTACCACCAGGAGCCGCACATAAATCTAGTAACTTCCATGAAATTATTTCTGAGTGATTTTCATAGATTTTTTGTAAAATAAAATCCAAAAACATAGAAGAGGCTTCTTGAACATAATAAGCACCAGCATTCCATAAAGGGTCTTCAATAAATGAAGGTCTATTTTTAAGATAAAACCCTTTTTTAGACCACGGGACTTTTTCATAAAAATCAAAATTCCAGTTTTGAGGGATTTTATGAGGGTTTAATTTGATGGATACAGGCATTTCTTCTTCCAAACTTTTTAAAATTTGGTCAGCTATTGTCGGGAAATTTTTTTTTAATTCTTTTGATAAATATTCCAACATGATTTAAAAAAAATCCTCTGATGAAAATACCAGAGGAACAAAATTATGATATACGATAATACAAAATTTATTTTAAACTCTTTCTAAACGAGAAAAGAAAAAATTAGATTCTATTTGAGCATTTTCGTCAGAATCAGAACCATGAATGGCATTCGCATCAATAGATTTAGCGTACAAATTTCTAATAGTACCGGGTTCTGCTTTTTGGGGGTCGGTAGCACCAATTAATTTACGAAAATCTTCTACTGCATTTTCTTTTTCTAAAATCATTGGAACACAAGGACCACTTACCATAAAAGAAACTAAATCTTTGTAGAAAGGTCTTTCTTTATGCACTTCATAAAAAGCACCCGCTTCCTTTTCAGAAAGATGAATTAGCTTCATAGCTATGATTTTAAAACCCGCTTCAATTATATGATTGATAATTTTACCGGTATATCCATTTGCGACTGCATCAGGTTTGATTATAGTTAATGTTCTGTTACCTGCCATTTTTTATTTTTTCCGCAAAATTAAAATAATTTTTTGAAGATTACAATGATTTTTGAACAAATACGAAATTTTAATTTTTTTGCTACGTACTTACTTATCCGTTTGCGATTTAAATATATTATCATTATCAAAACAAGTTTTTGTTTAGATTTCAAAATTCATTACTTTTGAACTCAAATTCTATCTTAAAATGACAATTCAAGAAGCCCAAAAAACCGTTGATGAATGGATTAAAAACTACGGTGTAAAATATTATAATGAAATGACCAATTTTGCAATTTTAACAGAAGAAGTTGGGGAGTTAGCTCGATTATTTGCACGTCATTTTGGAGAACAATCTTTTAAACTAGGTCAAGAACCTCAAAATATTCAAGAAGAAATAGCTGATGAAATGGCAGATATTTTATTTGTTTTAATTTGTTTGTCCAATCAAATGAATATAGATTTGCAGGAAGCATTAGAAAAAAATTTGAACAAAAAAACTCATCGTGATAAAGAACGACATATTAACAATCCCAAATTAAAATAAACATGAAAAAACCTATTATATCACCCTCAATTTTATCTTGTAATTTTTTAGAAATTGGAAATGCCATTAAAATGTTAAATGAAAGCCAAGCAGATTGGGTTCATTGCGATGTTATGGACGGTGTATTTGTTCCGAATATTACTTTTGGTATGCCTATACTACAAGCGATTAAAAAAATCAGTGAAAAACCGTTAGATGTTCATTTGATGATTGTTCAACCAGAAAGATATTTGGAAGATTTTCAAAAAGCGGGTGCAGATATTTTAACGGTTCATTATGAAGCATCAACCCATCTTCATCGTACATTACAGAGTATCAAACAATTGGGTATGAAAACAGGAATAGCCATTAACCCTCATACTTCCGTTCATTTATTATATGATGTTTTAGAAAATACTGATTTGGTTTGTATAATGAGTGTGAATCCGGGGTTTGGTGGGCAAAGTTTTATAGAAAAAACTTACAAAAAAGTAGAAACCTTAAAAAAATTTATTGAGGATAACCAGCTTCATACCCTGATTGAAATTGATGGTGGAGTAAATAGCAATAACGCCCCAAAATTATTAGATTATGGAGCTGATGTATTAGTTGCAGGAAACTTTATTTTTAATTCTCAAAATCCTCAAAAGGTAATTGAAGATTTAAAAAAGGTTTAATCTTATTCTATTATGCATAGATGGCTTCATGCAACATAGCGTATAGAATTGGCTTTGGTTTTGTTACAATTGTGCCAAATCAGCGATTATCCGAAATGACTGTGGGCTTCAATAACTGAAAAACTTTTTTGTTTATCATTACAACCTATAATTTACTGAAAACAAAAATTGATGTCCTAACTTTTGTTCTCTATAAATTTGATGTATATCATTTTTGAAATAATGATTTTGGTTTAAATAAGCCCATCGAATCGGCTGATTCAAAATATTAAATAATGCTAAACGAAATTCCCAGTAAGATTGAAAAGATTTAGATACTTGAAAAGACCAATCTGTACGTTGAAGTTCCCATAAATTCCATTGGGGATTGTTTATTTGAGCTAAAAATATATTTTTTCCTTTATGATTCAGAAATGTCATTATTTTTAAACCCAGATCTTCATTAGCCCAATTTAAGCCTACATTAAACCCATAATTGGAATGCCCTTGTAATGGACGAGTATCTTTTGTAAAAAATTTCATTTGAGATTTTGGTTTAGTATTGGAAAAAGAAGCATAACCATTTAGGTACAGATAAAACTTTTCAAAAACAAAGGTATCCCAAATATTCCCTAAATTTTGTTTCCATTCCCATTCAATACCTCCTAAAATTGCAGCGTAAGAATTAGAGGTACTAGAAGTTATAACTTGCTGAAAATTAACGGGTAGATTATAAATGTTTTCTAAAGGAAAATGAATTTGTTTAAAAAATAGATTAACAGAAAAAGCATCTGTTACAGTCGGAAAAATTTCAAAGCGACCATCAATATGATTAATAGTAGAATGCATTAATTGTGAATTGGGCAAGTATAATACTTGTGTTAGAGGATTAAAAAACTTACTTCCCATTAAATCTCGGTCAGTAGGTCTTGAAATGGACATCATGTAATTAAAACGAAGTTGACTTTTTTCGTGAGTTCTAAAAATTATTGACAAAGAAGGCAAATCACTTTGAAAGGCTCTTTGCAGCAAATTAGTATTATTGATATTGGACAATTTTCTAAAAGAAAAATCCTCTCTAAAACCCACAACAAAATGAAAAATTTCTGTCAATTCATATTGAATATTGATGTAAGGAGCAAAATTTAGATGCTGAGCTTGAAAAAGGTTAGTGGTATCTGTAAGTTCATTTAAAGAAAATAAAGTTTCATTTTCATTAATTTCAATTCCTTGATTTAGAATGTTATCCATAGAAATCAAAGAAGAATCCATCAAAGAATTTATAAGACGATAATGAAAATTTCTAGAATTAAATTGGGTATGAGTAAAATTTAGAAAAGCACCGACGCGTGTTTTAACTTTATGATCTTCTTCTTTTACTAAAACATCAAAAAAAACGTCTCCTCCAACTTGATGAACTTGTTGTTTTTCTGCATAAATCATATTGTTATGATATAATTTTTGGTTGGAGTTAGTGGCAGATGTAGGTAAAACTAAAATACTTTCTCCTGATACAGGGTTCTGAAAATTATAGTTTATGATGGCGGGAGTTTGTTGGTAATAATAATGATAAAACTGAAGCCATTCCATTCTTAAACTTCTATCTTTACGAGAAACTAAACTATGTTGTCCCGAATTTTGCTGGGCAAATGTAAAATTTCGTTCAAAACTTTGAGAACGAAAAACATTAGAATCGCTTGACTGAGAATTTACTTGATTATGGTTTTTATAAATCAATGTATTTTGAGTATGTAAAAAGTTTTTACTGTTGCATTTCAGGGAAGCATTAGCAATTGCAGTAACATTTTGATAGTGTTTATCTTGAAAACTATTTCTGATGGTTCTATAGTTTAAAGTGTCTTTGGATAGATTGATTAAATCAGAACCTGAAATTTTATTTCTTTCATAATGATCCCAAAAATTCACCGCAGCAATAAAACCTAAATCTCTGTTATTCAATACACTAAAACGGTTGGAATAATATCCACTCCATTGCGTACTTGGCAAGGCTACATAATTTTGATTTTTATAATAATTAGGAACTTTGACAGGACTTGGACTTTGTAGTTTTTTTGAATGGATTTTTATATTTTGTGTTTCTGGAATTAAAAGTAATCTTTTATTGAAAGGTAATGAATGCAATTTTTGAAAAGTGGTATTGGTATTATAAAAACCATTCCATTGAAGTTTTAATTTCGAAGCGTCTGGCATTTGTTCTGTTTCTAAAAGAACCAGACCTCCTCCGTAATTTGCATAATATTCCGAAGTTGTTGATTTTAAAATAGATATTCCAGAAATTACACTCGTTGGAAACTCATGTAAATTGTAATAATATTGTTGAGAGTTTAAACTAATTAGGGGAGCATTATTTAATAAAACCGCATTATATTTTTCAGGTAAGCCTCTTATATAAGAATGATTACCAGCAAAAGAAGCTCCATTCATTCTTTGAAATCCTGTGGATATAGAATAATCAAAATTTTCTTTTTCTATTTGATTTCCTGATTGGGCATCAGCAATAAAATTGGAGTTTTTTTGTAGCATAATAGCAGAAAGTTCTGATAATTTGGGAATTTCAGATTCAATTACTACTCCTTCCATTTCACTGACTAATATTTCAATAGGCAAAATCAATTGAACTAATTGTTTATCAACGGTAGAAATCTCTGAAAATTTTGTTTTTTTATAGCCAATATAATTAACCTCAACTTCAAAAGTATCGGGGGGTAAATTGAGAAACTCAAAATAACCGTTTAAGTCCGTGTAACTAATGGATCCTCTTGGATTTAATTTTACAGTGGCACCAATAAGTGGTTCATTACTAAGCTTATCTAAAACTTTGCCTTTAATAAAAGTTTTTTTTTCTTCGGTATTGACTCTTCCTTCTGAAATCGCAGGATTATAAAATCCTTTTTTACGAACATCGGGTTGAGCATAAGCAATAATAAAGAGCAAGAAAATGTTTGCGAATGTTATAAAGTATAGTTTAAATGAAATCATAAATATAATCACAAAAATACGTATTTATTAGTTAGTTTTTAGATATTTTTTTCAACATAGTTTTTTAATAATTTTTATAGGTAAATAATGCAAGAAATAGCATTTTTTTGAATGTAGAGTTGCAAGAGACTGAAATAAATGTAACTAAAAATCAATGGCTAATCTCAATCAATAATATTGCTTTCTTCGATAATATAATCAGGACGATTTCTTACATCGTTAGCAATTCTACTGATATATTCTCCAATAATTCCAATACACAATAATTGAACTCCTCCGATGAACATCGTACTCACCATGATAGAAGTCCAACCTGTAACTACTTGATTTAAAATAAATTTGGAATAAAAAGCATAAAGCATTATAAAAAATGCAACTAAAGAAAATAAAATTCCCAGAAATGAAGCGATTTGTAAAGGAAAATTCGAAAAAGATGTAATACCATTTAAAGCAAACCAAAGCATTTTTTTTAAAGAGTATTTAGTTTTACCAGCGTATCTTGCATCTCTTTCATAAGTTAAAAAAGTATTTTTAAATCCTAACCAAGCCATTTGACCTCTTAAAAAAACATTTTTTTCAGGTAAATTTTTTAAAACATCAACAAATTTACGGCTCATAATTCTAAAATCTCCTGAATCTAATGGAATTTCAATAGGAGAAAATACATTCATCATTCTATAAAAAAATTTTGCGGTTAGAGTTTTAAAAAGAGTTTCACCTTTTCTTTTTTTTCGTTGTGTATAAACCATTTCATAACCTTCTTTGAGTTTTTGATAAAGTATAGGAATAAATTCAGGTGGGTCTTGCAAATCTGAGTCCATAATTACCACTGATTTACCTTTTGAGTTTCTTATTCCAGCAACTAAAGCTTTTTGATGCCCAAAATTTCTACTAAAACTGATATAATGATACGCCGGATTTTGATGACAAATAGTTTTTATAATTTCTAAACTTTTATCTGTACTACCATCATTCACAAAAATTACTTCATAAGAAGAAAAATGTTCATTTAAAACTTTATTTAATCTTTCAAAAAGTGTGAAAATAATGGGTTCTTCATTGAAAATGGGTAAAATAATAGAAATTTCTGGACTCATAGAGAGTACGAATTTATGAACTAAACGAATTCTTCTAAAAATTTACAGTGCATTATCCACCATCTTTCAGGGATTTCACCACTTACAGCGGTCATATAATCCTCTTCACAACAAGGAATTAATTTACTCAATTTTGGGCTTAACTTCTTACCTTGTGAAGGAAAAGGAACTTCCATCCACCATCTGCCCGTGAATTCACTTTTATAAAATGTAATATCAGGAACAATATTATCTTCTAAATCTGCAATAAAACATCTCAAATTGCTTCTATCAGGCAGAGGTTCATCATCAATGCGATTATAGAAGCCTTCTATAAAATGCCATAGAATGATAGCCGCTAAATGAGCCGTTTGGTTTTCTTTATCTTTTAATGGATTTAATTCATTAATACTAAATGAACTTACATGGTAACCCATACCAATAAATCTTGCAATTTGGCAAATTTCTTCTGTACTAAATCCAGCTGGGCAAGGCTCATTCACTCCCGGAGCATCACTTTGACGAACAGCACTTAAATCCAAAGATACCATATTAGCACTTCTAAAATAAGGTTCTGCTCTTTTAACATTTTGCCTAAATTCTGATAATCTTTGGCTTTCAAACTGTAAAGATTTTAATACTTTTCTTTCTGCTTCGCTAACATAGTAAATTTGAGTACCAATATTAGAAAAGTGCTTTAAATAATTAGGTTTATGTCTAAAAATTTGGTTATGGAAAGTTCTATTAGATAAACCCATATCCGAATCCATTAAATCCAATTTGCTATCAATAGAAACATATTCAATAAATTGTTCAAAATTTTGATAAGCAAGAAATTGCCCGTAAGCAGTATCATGAGTACCCCCTAAAAGAATCACCGTTTTATTTTGTTTTATCAAGTATTCTACAACTTGTTTAATTACTTCATAACCATTTTCTTCATGGATTTTTAAATTGCCTAAATCAATTATTTTAGTATTTTCTAAAGGTGCTACTAATGAATACAAATAATTTCTAATGGCATTAGGGGCTAATTCTGAACCTTTTTGTTCACAACCTAAATGATGGGGGCAACCTATAATAATGATTTCCGCTTGTGAAATATCAGGAAAATTATCGGTGTAAGCCCATGTAACCGTCTTTAAGGATTGTGAATGAGCCGAAAGAGCCATATTCTCATAAAATGATTTTAAATCGTCAAAAAAAATTGATAAATCCATATATGTATTTTGCAAATTTAAAAAATGAAAGTTTAGAAAAAACAGTAATTTTTACACGCAATCTATAAAATGATTTTGTGAATTGTGAATTTTTTATTTTAGTTGTTTATACTGTGCTTACCATTTTTTAATGGAATTTTTTTGAAAAAATAACAAAAATTGATTGTAGTTTCAAAGGTTAGAAAAATTAGTAAAAAAGTATCCTTAAGTTTAAGCGAAAATTTATAATTTTGAAACATAAAATTCATTTGTAAATGAAAATACTGTAATTTTGCGAAAATTTTTTGAATGGACAGAAATAGCATCATTGGATTAATTTTAATTGGCGCTTTATTAATGACTTGGAGTTACTTTTTTGCTCCAAATCCTCAAAATAATAATACAATTACTCAATCCGATTCCCTAAAAATTCAACATAACCAAACTTATATTGATACATTAAAATCACAAAATCAAACGGATTCTATAACTATTAAATTAGACTCCGCATTTATTGCACAATTTGGAATTTTTGATAAATTTATTAAAGGAGAATCCAAAAATATTACTGTAAATACCGATTTGTATGAAATTCAATTTTCAAATAAAGGTGGTATTCCCATTCAAATTCTTTCAAAAAAATATAAGACTTATGAAGGTAAGCCCTTACCACTTTTAGATAATCACCCCAAAAATCAGTTTAGTTATCAGTTTTTACATAACCAAAGAATTATTAATACTCAAGAGTTATTTTTTGAACCTTCCCAACAAAATTTAACAGTAAGTGGTAAAGAAAAAAAAGAACTTTTGTTTACTGCTAAAATTGATGACAATAAATCATTAGTTTTGAAGTATACCCTTTATGGCGATCATTATCATATTGATCATGAGTTAATTGCAAATGGTTTGGGTAATGATATAAAAAATAATTATTTTGAACTAGTTTGGAAAAATCATCTACCCAGAACCGAAAAATCAAAAGAAAAAATGCTTCCTGAAACTAGCATTTATTATTTATATAATGATGAAATTGATAATTTAGATGCCACCTCTCAGGAACCACAAAGTTTTAAAGAACAAGGTAAATTCAAATGGATTTCCTATAAATCCCAATTTTTTTCTACGACTTTAATTGCTCAGAAAGATGAATTTGAATTCATTAACGTTCAATCCTCTGTATTACCAGACTCTCATCATACCAAAGTTTTAACTTCTTCCTTACAAATTCCTTATAGACACGCTCCAAAAGAAGCATTTGAAATGAGAATTTTTTCTGGTCCTAATGATATACAACTATTAAAAACCTACAATTTAAAATTAGAACGTCAGATAAGTTTGGGATGGGCTTTATTTAGAGGAGTTACAAACTGGCTCATTATTCCAGCCTTTAATTTCTTTGAAAATTTTACTTCTAATTATGGTATTGTTATTTTATTATTAGCAATTTTTATTAAATTACTTATTTCCCCATTAACTTACAAATCCCATATGTCTATGGCAAAAATGAAAATTGTTAATAGTTTACCTGAGGTTAAAGCAATAGAAGAAAAATATAAAGACGATGCTACTAAATTACAACAAGCAAAAATGGAATTTTATGGTAAAGTGGGAGTTAGTCCATTGAGTGGTTGCTTGCCTATGTTATTACAAATTCCTATTCTTTTGTCTATGTTTTACTTTTTCCCTAGTGCCATACAATTAAGACAAAAGGCTTTTTTATGGGCTGATGACCTTTCTACTTATGACTCTATTTTAGATTTAGGTTTTAGTATTCCTTTTTATGGAGACCATGTCAGTTTATTTACTTTATTAATGACTATTTCCACCATTGCTTATACTTATATGCAACAGCAAGCGCAAGGAGATACAGGTCCCAAAGAATTAAAATATATGGGTTATATTTTTCCTATTGTTTTTCTCGGAATTTTGAATAATTATTCCGCTGGTTTAAGTTGGTATTATTTTGTGATGAATATGCTTACTATGGGACAAACTTATGCAATGAAATTTTTTGTTAGTGAAGAAAAAATTAAATTAGCAATAGAAGAAGCTAAGAAAAAACCTGTCAAAAAAACGCGTTTCCAAAAAATGTTAGAAGAAGCTCAAAAACAACAAAATACACAAATAAACCATCCCAAAAAAAATAAAAAATAATACATGAAAATTATTAAATCTTTTGAAGATTGGAATGTTCAGGACAAAATTGCTGCAACATTAGGGACTTTTGACGGTATGCACTTGGGGCATCAATCTATTTTAAAAGATTTAAAAAATATTGCTAAAGAACAAAATGCTAAAACTCTTTTAATTAGTTTAAACCCTCATCCAAGAATAGTTTTAAATCAAGCTCAAAATTTAAAACTCATTCAAACTCTTGACGAAAAAATTAAAAGTATTGAAAAACAGGATGTTGATTATTTATTTTTATTGCCCTTTGATGAGCAAATGGCTCAAGTTTCCGCAGAAAGTTTTTTAAAAGATATAATTTTTGGCAAATTAAATATTCATACTCTTTTGATTGGTTATGACCATCATTTTGGTAAAAATAGAGAAGGAAATTTTGAATTAGTTCAATCTATTGCTCATCAATTAAATAGAACTGTTATTCAAGTAAAAGAATTTTACAAAGATTCTCAAAAAATTTCAAGTACTGTTATTCGTAACTATTTGTTAGAAGGTAATATTTCTAAAGCCAATGAACTTTTAGGTCATAATTTTTTGATTTCTGGTAAAGTCATTGAAGGCGATAAAAGGGGGCATCAATTGGGATTTCCCACAGCAAATATTTATGTGGAAGACCCATTTAAAATTTTACCTAAAAATGGAGTTTATGTTTGTAAGGTAATAAGAAATCAACAAATTCTTCGTGGAGTTGCTAATTTAGGTATGCGCCCCACTTTCAATTCGCTTAAACATCAAATTGAAGTCCATATTTTAGATTTTCAAAAAGAAATTTATGGTGAATTTTTAACTTTAGAACTTCTGGATTTTATTCGTCCTGAAAAAAAGTTTGAAAGTTTAGAACATTTAAAACAACAAATTTTATTAGATGTTCAAAATACATCTAATTACTTTAAAATCAAAACTTTATGAACATTATCGTAGCGGTATCTGAAAATGGTGTGATTGGTTTGAATGGTAAAATGCCTTGGCATCTTCCCAAAGATTTACAGTATTTTAAAAAAATGACACTTCAACATACAGTTATTATGGGTAGATATACCTACGAATCCATTGGTAAACCGCTTCCCAATCGTAAAAATATTGTTTTATCTAACACTCTTAACCACCAAGATGGTATTTTAATTGCAAAAAACTGGAATGATGTTTTTAATTTTATTCAACAAGATGAAAAAGTTTTTATTATTGGTGGGCAACAAGTATTTCATCAAGCACTAGAAAAAAAAATTGTACAGAAAATTTACAGAACTTTCATTCATCATTCATTTGAAGGGGATACTTTTTTCCCTGAAATCCACCTTAAAGAATGGAGTTTAGTTTCTCAAGAATTTTCTGCTAAAGATGAAAAAAATCCTTATGATTTAACTTTTGAAATTTGGAATAAATTATGAAAACGGATAAAAAAGAAATGTCTTTTGTTGACCATTTGGAGGAATTACGCTGGCATATTATTAGGAGTTTGATAGCTATTGGAATTGGGATGATATTTTTTTTTGCTTTTGTGCAAGATTTTATTAATTTTGTCATATTAGCTCCCTTTTCTCCTAAATTTTTTATTAATGATTTTTTATGCCGAATGAATGAAACTCTTTGTTTTGGTAAAATTGAAGTAAATTTTCAAGCTACAGAACCTTACGAACAATTTTCAAGAGCAATATATATTTCCTTTATTGGTGGTTTAATTGTTGCATTTCCCTATGTGGTTTGGGAATTATGGCGTTTTTTAAAACCTGGTTTATTAGATTCTGAAATAAAAAAAACCAAAGGTTTTGTTTGGGTTGTATCATTTTTGTTTTTAGTAGGTGTTAGTTTTGGTTATTTTATTATTTCACCATTTTCTGTAATATTTTTATCTAAATTTCAAATTGCCGATGGAGTTCAAAACAATTGGAGAATTGGTTCTGTAATTGAATTAATTGCTCAAATTACTCTGGCTGGTGGTTTATTATTTCAGTTACCTGTTTTCTCTTATTTCCTTGGAAGAATGGGAATTTTGACTAGCAAAGTAATGAAAACTTACCGCCGCCATGCAATTGTACTCATTTTAGTGATTGCAGGAATTTTAACACCTCCAGACCCTTTTAGCCAGATTTTCTTAGGTATTCCCATGTTTATGCTTTATGAACTTAGCATTTGGATTGTGAAAAGTACTGAAAAAAAGGAAACCATAGAAACGGCTTTCGAAAATTAATTTTCTAGAAAATTATTAATGTTTATTTGTGGGGGCGTGTCTCCCTGCTTACGCTGCGGGCGGGTTTCGCTTTCGCTTCGGCATTTCGGTGAACTCAATAATATATCACAATCCTAAACGCTTCGCTAAAAGGCAGTATTGATAGTTTAGTTGGTTTATGATTTATAGATTTTTAAACTTTAACGCCTTTAAGCATTTTATTCCAATACAAATAGGGTAGTATATATTTTTTTAGCAGCCATAGTCTCCAATGAGGTTTATAAGAATCAAAGACCAGCATTTGTTTTAGTTTTGGGTCAGGCGTAAATTCATTTTTGTAATTAAACTCTGCTAAAACCATTTCACCATAACCTGTAACCAAAGGACAAGAAGAATAGCCTTCATAACCAAAATTTTGAACAGCTTTACCACTCAAATAATTTAATACATTGTCCAATAAAACTAAAACTTGTTTACGAACAGCAGCACCTGTTTTTGCTGTAGGTAATGCAGCAGCATCACCTAAACTAAAAATATTTGGAAATTTATTGTGTTGTAAACTATTGATATTTACATCTACCCAGCCTTGAGCGTTGGTAATACCAGAGTCTTTCAAAAATTGATGAGTTGTTTGGGGTGGAGCCAAATGTAAAAAATCAAAAGGCATTTCAATGATATTTTCATCAATTTTATGAGTTTTTAATTTGGGGTCTTCATTTACAACGCATTGGTTTTCATTAGGTAAAACATTTTTAAATAAAACAGTTTTTTTATCGTTATCAATTTTAATGGGTGCGACACCCAATTTTAAATGAATTCCATATTCTTGAACTTTTTGCATTAAGGTTTCTGCAATGATTTTTACTCCAAAAATTACAGAACCGGGCATAGCTAATATAACGTTAGATTTATCTTTTAAACCTTGTTTTCGTATATAATCAGCAGATAAATAAGCGGCTTTTTGAGGTGCCCCTCCGCATTTTATAGGGGTTGTAGGCTGTGTAAAAACTGCATTGCCTCCCTTAAATTTTTGTAATAGTTCCCATGTTTTTTCAGGATTTATATAATTACTACAAACAATTCCTCTATCTAAAGCCTCTTTTAAACCTTCAATCATACTTAAATCATAAGTAATTCCCGTAGCTATTATCAAAACTTGATATTTCACTTTTCCAAATTTTTGAAGTTCTACTTCATTTGAAGATGGATCAATGTTGATAGCATAATCTTGAATCCAATCCACTCCTTTTGGAATGAAATCTTTTTCATCACGAATACAATCTTTCAAATTGTAAGCACCAGCACCTACCAAGGTATAAGCAGGTTGGTAAAAGTGTTTATTAGAAGGTTCCACTAAACCAATTTTTAAATTTGGATTAGTTTTTTTTAAAAATGCGGCAGACATAATACCAGCGGTTCCACCGCCTAATATTAAAATTTCATATTCTTTGAGAGTTCCCATAACCATTCTTTTATTTACAAAATTGCAGAATGATTCAAAGCTAATTTGTAACAAAAGTTACATAAGAAAAAAAAATACACTTTTTTTCAAAATATTTTTATCAAAATGCAAATTTTTATTTAAATATTCCGATAAATTTGAAATATTTTTTTAAGGGAATTTAATACAAGTTTAGCCTGAAAATAAGCGTAAGAGTTGAAATAGACTGGGTTTAGCAATGCATAGAATTGAGAAGTACTGATGTCGTCCAAACTTAGCAACCCAAACCCAATAAACTGTGTTGGCATGCGCAAATTTTATAAATTAATTCCAATAACAAGAACATCATCTACTTGGTGATGCTCATTTTTCCATGAATGAAATTCTTTTTCAAGTATTTCTCGTTGTTCTTTTGTATCCCAATTTGAGATAGATAATAAAAATTCTTTAAATTTTTTTACCATGTATTTTCTTCCTTTCTCTCCACCAAATTGGTCTTGAAAACCATCTGTATATAAATAAAAAGTAGTTGGAATAGAAATATCAATAGTTGTAGAATTAAAAATGCGTTCTTGTTCAACTTGTAGCCCTCCTATGGGTGTATTGAAAACCATGTTTATCAGTACCTAACGATAAAATTTTGTTCCACCATTGAATAAATATAATTAGTTAGTTTATTGAAAAAAAAATTAAATTTTATCTATACCTAAATAGCTTTGTAAGGCTTTGGGAATATAAATTGAGCCGTTCGGTTGTTGATGATTTTCTAGTAATCCAGCTACAATACGAGGTAATGCTAATGCGGAGCCATTCAGGGTATGTAATAATTCTGTTTTTTTGTCACCTGTACGATAACGCAATTTTAAGCGGTTAGCTTGAAAGGTTTCAAAATTAGAAACAGAACTGACTTCCAACCATCTTTTTTGAGCGGCAGACCAAACCTCAAAGTCGTATGTTTTCGCGGAAGCGAAGCTCATATCTCCACCGCATAAAGCCAAAATCCTGAATGGTAATTCTAAATTTTCCATCAATTCTTTTACGTGTTCTACCATTTCTTCGAGGGCTTGGTAAGATTTATCAGGGCTTGTAATTTGAACAATTTCTACTTTATCAAATTGATGAAGGCGGTTTAGTCCTCGTACATGAGCACCATAAGAACCTGCTTCTCTTCTAAAACATGGAGTATAACCACAATTTTTGATAGGTAAATCTTTTTCTTCTAGAATCATATCACGGTAGATATTAGTGATAGGAACTTCAGCGGTAGGAATGAGATAGAAATCGTCTTGATGAACGTAGTACATTTGTCCTTCTTTATCGGGTAACTGACCAGTGGCAAAAGCAGAATCTGGGTTTACTAAGATAGGTGGTTGCATCTCGATGTATCCAGCGGCGGTGGCTTTATCTAAAAAAAAGTTGATTAAAGCACGTTGTAGTTTGGCTCCCCAGCCTTTGTATAAAGGAAATCCCGCACCTGCAATTTTAGCACCCGTTTCAAAGTCAATCATATTTTTTTCTTTAGCTATATCCCAGTGGGGTAAAGCTCCTTCAAAAATTTCTTTGGAACGCTGATTTTCGTAAACGGTTACATTATCTTCTGCTGTTTTTCCATTAGGTACACTTTCATGGGGAATATTCGGTAGAGCAACAATAGATTGATGTAATTCATTTTGAAGTTCTTCGTTGTTTTTTTCAAGGACTTCAATATCTTTTTTCATCAGAGATGTTTGAGCTTTGAACTGTTCTGCTAATTCTTTATTTCCTTTGGACATTTCTGCACCAATGGATTTGGATAATTTGTTCATTTCAGAACGTTTTTGTTCTAATAAAATTAAATTATCGCGATAGCTTTGGTCTATTTTTAATATCTGTTGAACCTTTTCAGAAGCGTTTTCAACGTGTTTTTTGGTTAGTCCTTGAATAACAGCATCAGGATTTTGACGAATAAAATGTATGCTTAACATATTAATTTACAGTGTTTTGAATTTTAGATTGATAGTATAATTTTTGTAAATAAGGTGCAATTTTGTAACGCCCTGTGGGATTACGATGATGTAAGTTTTGGAGAATAGAGTAGAGGTAATCAATACCAATTTGTTGTAACCATTCAGAAGGACCAAAAGGATAATTCGTTCCTAATTTCATTCCTAAATCAATACTTTGAAAATCAGCGATTTGTTCAGTAACCATAAAAGCGGCTTCATTCACAATCATGCTGATGACTCTTGCAGAAACAAAACCCGGGGAATCCTCAACGAAAAAAACAGGAGTATCTAAAATTTCAAATAAATTTTCAAAATAAGGTTTCTCTAAGTCATTGAAAAGAGTTACTTCTAATTTTGGAAACTGTAAGAAAAAAGGAATTTCATTGTATCCTAATATTTTTGCTTGAATATTTTTTAAACCCAATTGAGCAAGAAGTGGAAAAAGCCCTGATTTTGAGCAGCCTAATAATATAGTGTTTTCTGATTTTGTTGCATGTATTTGAATTTCTTCGATATAAAAATCAGGCTCAGCATAAATATAAATGTTGCTGTGGTCAATTTCGGATTGAGTTTTAGAGTAGAAAGATGTATTTTGAATTTTCTCAATGTAATGGCGAGAAGCAAATAGTTGAATAGGCATATAAAATTTTGCTACAAAATTAAAAAAATCTATTTTTGCGTTGTGAAAAATCTTATTTTTTTCTATTTCTTTTTAACCACGTTTAAAGTTTTACAAGCACAGGGTAGCTTTAAGGTTACAGATTCTGAATGGCTAAATCTAACGAAATTAATGCCCAAGGAATGTAAAATTCAGAAGTCTAATAATAATCTTGATTTAATAAGATACAAAGGGAGGTATTATTTAGCATTTCGGACGGCTCCAAGCCATTTCCCTTCTAAAAAAACGGTATTATATTTGTTGTCATCAGAAGATTTTCAAAATTGGAAGTTAGAAAAAACTTTTTTTTATAAGAAAGATTTAAGGGAGCCGCGTTTTTATGTGTTTAGAGATACGCTTTATTTTATATTTTTTACACTGAAGAGTTCTAAAATCAAATTTGTTCCAGAGAATATTTTAGTTTGTAGTTCCTCTGGGGATGGGAATTGGAGTGAATCAAGAAGTATAGGATGGAAGGGTTATGTACCTTGGAGAGTGCGAGAGTTTCAAGGAAAATTGTATATGTCAGTTTATTATGGAGTGGGGCTTTATAAAAAGAAGCATCAAGCGGATTTACGCCTTTTGGTTTCAGAAGATGGAATGCAATGGCAAAAATTAAGTGATAAACCTCAAGTTGATGGTTTTTCAGGAGAAGAAGGAGAGTTCCTGTTTGATGATAATGGGGATTTATATGCAGTAGTTAGGCTAGAAGGTTGTGGCTCTTATTTATGTAAAGCGAATTACTCCGATTTTGCTAGTTGGGAAAAAAATTTTTCTAAATATAAATACGACAGTTCTTTGTTGTTAAATCATGAAAATGAGATTTATTTGATTTCACGTAGAAATCTAGATGGGCAATGTGATAAAAGAAAAAAAACACGTAAAAAACCTTATCAAGGAAAAATAAGAAATTTAATTCGTTATTCTTTTACCCGAAAGGTTACCGCTATTTTTTATTGGAAAAAGGATAAAATGGAATTGGAATGGATAAAAGATTTTCCTTCTACAGGGGATAATGCTTTTCCAGCTATTGCTCCTATCAATGAAAACGAATATTTTCTTGTCAATTATTCTTCTGATATAAAAAAGAAACCTAAAAATTGGATTCGTGGACAATTAAGCAAGACTTACCTATATTATACGAAGTTAAAGTTTGAGAGAGAAACTAAATAAAAAATTATTTGCAATAATGTTGCTTTTGCAATATTTTTGCGTTTAGGATGTTACCACAATTATTTATTTTAGGTTTTTTACATATCTTACAACCCGGGCATGGTCAAGTTTTATTATTTTCATCTTTTACTTTGCAGAATCTTTCCTTTCCTCAATTAGTAAGATTAAGTTTAATTTTTGGATTTTTACATTCTATTTTTTTGTTTTCATTAGTTTATTTTACAAAAAATTACTTACAAAAATATCACCAAATTTATCATGATTTTGAGATTCTTTTTGCGTTATTGATTATAGTAATTGGATTGTACTGGATTTATCAGTTTTTCTTTCCACCTAAACCAATATGTCATCATGAGTATTCTACAAACAAATTTTTGATTTATCCTATCTTATTAGCCAGTGTAATTCCTTGCCCATCAAATATGACTTTTCTTTTAACCCATTTCCTAAATCATGATAGTATTCCTTTTATTATTGGTTTGCTATCTTACATGCTTGGAATCACCATTTCTTTATTTTTTATTTCTACTCTAATGTTTATCTATGGAAAAAAAATTATCCACAAATGGATGTTGAAAAATAGCAAAATAGTGTTTTTAATAGCAGGAATAACGATACTTGTTGTGGGTATTCTCTTTTTACTTGAGGTTTTTCATCCGATTCATTAATTTTTCATTAATTTTCTTATGAATTAGTAAGTATATTTGCAACTCAATTATAACTTAAATGCTTTTAATTTAGATAAAAATGTGATAATGTTTCACTGAATAAAAAAAATATTTTACAGTGTAACTTTTTTCTATATATTTGCGTATAATTGCGTAATGAATTTTAAACATAAAATTTACAAGATATGAATAAAACATTTTACATTTACTTGCTTTTCTTTCTATGGATTAGTTTTGATGGATTAGGGCAAGGGAATCAGTTTAATTTTACTTATTCCAACCCTACGAATTTAGGGATTTGTAGCACTCCGAAGACGTTTAGTGTTACGATTACAAACATTAGTACGAATAATTACACGAACGTACTTTTAACTGTTGATTTACCGAATGGAGTAAATTACATTGCTGGTACGGTTATGAATGCGACTGAAAATGACATCACCAATTTGAATGTTCCTATTTTTGAGATTGCTACTTTTCCTGCGGGGAGTAGTATAACGGTTACTTACCAAGGTTCAGCTTGGTGTGCTGTTAACAATCTAATTATTAATGATTTACCTATTGAAGTGAATTACAGGGTAGATTATCCTGGAAATTATGATGAAATTACCACCGATGAGTTTAATGTTTTTGTTCCTGCATTAAGTATTCAAACTATTACGAATCAGACTTTTACGGGTAATGTTGGTCAAACGTTCACACGTGTGATTACTATCAAAAACACAGGAAATTCTCC
>CALLMJ010000109.1 GCA_938006875.1 uncultured Bacteroidia bacterium | reverse complement strand
CAGTTTATTGCTTGCTTTTTCAGATGTTTTTGCTCAACAACCTATTAGTGTAACCAAACACTCTAAAATAGAACAAAATTCTGCAGAATTAGATGGAATAAAAATAGTCTATATTCAATCGGAGTTAGTTCCTTATAATCCCAATATGGTTGCCACTAAATCTATTCATAGACTTCCGAATGCTCCTGCAGAAGATAATTTGATAGTTATTGAAAAGAAAAATTTAGTTCCTTTACAGGAGAAAGAGGCTTTTAAACAGGAAAAGAAGATAGTTCATATGGATTCAAATCCTGTGGAGTCCACCCAAAATAAACACGAGGAATTAAAACCTGTTCTTTTATTGCCTTACCAACCAAATGTTGGAAATAAGTTGCTAAAAAATTATTCTATAAAGAAAGCGAGAGCAAAACTCTCGCTTTATATTTATTTCTAGGGTTGTTAAAAAAGAACCTTAAAAATTTTGAATAAAATTATTTTGTATATTTGTAAATATGCAATTTTCAGATACCCTCACTAAATATACGCTTGGTTTGATTGCTGTATTACTTACGGGCTTCTTTTTTATTGAGTTAAAAGAAGTTTTACAACCCATTCTTTATGCTGTTATACTCAGTGCAACCATTTTACCTTGGGTAAAATTTTTAGTCCGATGGAAAATTCCTGAAACTCTTGCTATTTCATTAGCTTTATTCTTAATTTACTTACTTATTTTTTTAGTCTCTTGGTGGACATACAGCAGTTTATCCGTATTTCAAAATGATTATCCTATTATTCAAAAAAAAGCAACAACATTTTTTAACGATTTAGATTTATGGTTAAAAAGTGAAGGTATTGAAGGCTATGAATTAATTAAACCTAAAATTAATGAATTTTTATTAAAAGGTAGTGAATGGATTGGTTCTATTTTAATTACTTTATCGGGTATTGCAGGCAATTTAATTTTAGCTACTATTTATTCTTTTTTAATGCTCATTTACCGAAAAAATATTTACCATGCTTTTGTTTCAGTTTTAGGTGAAAATAATAAAGAAAATACCCAGTCTTTTTTCAAAAAACTATCTGAAATTTTATCAGGTTATATTTTAGGGGTTATTCAAGTTCAATTCATTGTATTTTTAATTTTATGGATTTTATTAGGAATCAGCGGAGTGAGCCATAGTTTATTTTTTGCATTTTTAGGAGCTTTTTTAAATATTATTCCTTATTTAGGTATTTTTTCAATTGGCTTTTTGGTAAGTATTCATAGTGTTTTAATGTATGGAAGTTGGGGATTTATGATTTGGGTTTTTATTATTTTTTGGTTTACTCATGCTTTAGAATCCAATTTTATTACACCCAAATTAATGGGTAAAATTATGAATTTAAATCCATTAGCTACCATCATTTTTATCATATTAGGAGGTCATTTATGGGGATTTGCGGGAATGGTTTTGGCATTACCTATAACTGCAACCTTACGTATTATTTTAGAACATTCACGTTCACTAAATGCTTGGGCTTTATTTTTGAAAGGATAATTTTATAATTATAAATTATTGGATTTATGAGAAGCTGTTGTAAAACTAACCTATATTAACTATGCCAAAACTAATTTCTTGTGTGATAAACTTTAGAGTAACTTAAAAAAAGTAACTTTGGGATATTAGTAGCGGAGGCTGGAATCGAACCAACGACCTTTGGGTTATGAGCCCAACGAGCTACCTCTGCTCCACTCCGCATTAACTTGACGCAAAATTACTGTATTTTTCTATATTTACCAAACATTTATTCAAAAATTTTAGCAAAAAAAAATTAACTCATTGATTATCAATTAAAAATTTTTCTCAAAAATTATTCTTAAAATAAAAATTACCAATAAAGATAAACTGCTAAAAAAAACTAAACTCTTCTTCCAAGAAGAACTTTCGTTCAAATATTCTAATTTTCTTACAAAATAATTAAAAGAAATATGACTTACCAAACCAGCAATCAAAATTCCAGCAACCACATCTCCCAAAAAGTGAACTCCTAAGTAAATTCTAGAAAAAGCAACCGAAATTCCTAGAATAATCCATATAATTTGCCATAAAAAATGCCAACTTTTCCATTGAACTAAACAAAATAAGATTGTAAAAAATGCAGTGGTATGCCCAGAAGGAAAACTCATTCCATAAGCCTCATAACCTTTGATATGATTTACTAATTCGGTTCCATAAACAACCAAAGGTCTATACCAATCTGGAAAAAGAATGTTTTTCATTAATTGAACTATCAATGAACTTATAATTAAACAAATAATTAAACTTAAAGTTTTAGATAAATTTTTTTTTCCATATAAAAGGAAAAATAGAGAAGTAAAAGTAACACCATCACCGAGATGAGTAATTTTAGCAAAATAAAAATCCGCCCAGGGAGCCTTAAAATGATTTAAAATAATGAAACTCATATAATAACCATGATGAAATAAAAATGCAAATGCTATTCCTAAAATAATTATAAAAATAACATAAAATAAAAAATTTTTTACATCCATCCTTTCCTTTTAAACCAAATATAGATAATTAAAACCACCATAATCATGGTAAGCCAAGTCAAAGGGTAACCCCAAGGATGTTCTAATTCAGGCATAAACTTAAAATTCATACCATAAACCCCAACTATGAATGTAATTGGCAAAAAGAAAACTGAAAATAAAGTTAAAACTTTAACCACTTCATTCGTTTTATGAGATGCTAAAGATATATGAATGTTAATCAAGTTGTTACTATCTTCCATTAACTCATCAGTTAAAAACAAAAGTTCATCAATTGATTCTTTTAAATCTTGAAAAGCGGGATTGGTATGATCTAATTTTGCTCGTAAAATTCTTACAATATCCTGAGTTTGACGTAACATTTTACGAATCACCGTAACTTTTCTTTTGAAGTAATACAATTCTTGAATTAAAGTCGGATCTGATTGAGAGGAAAAAATACGAATTTCAAATTTATCAACCATTAAATCCGCATCTTTAATAGCTTTTTCATAACTCATAACTACTTGATTTAGAATATGAATTACTAAATTTTCTTTATTAGTTTTTTGAAATTCTTCTTCATCTTGACTTTCTTTTTTATTTTTCCATTCTTCAACTACTTTTACAAAAAAATCTTGGTCAATTCTGTGAATGGTAAGTAAAAAATCTTTGCCTATAAAAATGGCTAATTTACGAGTAAGTTCTTGAACTGTATCGCTTTGAGGTGTTGCTAAATTGTCATAAGCCCTGGCAATAATAAAGATTATATCATCAATAAACTCAATTTTGGGTAAGTGTTCAGGGTCTAAACAGTCTTCAACAGAAGTTTCATGAAGTTCATAATCATCAGCCAATTTTTCTAGCAGTTTTCTATCGGGATAAACAACATCAATCCATGAATAATGATGATTTTGAGAAACAAAAACTTGCCTTACTTCCTGTTGAACTTGCATATCGGCAAAAAATTACGCAAATTTAATACATTTTATTTGGAAAACTATCATATAAAAATTAAATTTGTATATTCAAATGAAAAAATTAAAGTTAAAAAATTATGAGAAAATTAATAGGGCGTGTCTCCTCCTACGCAGGAACTTCGTGGTCGGGTTGCATCGGGTTATACTTCGTTTTAGTATTTCGGCAAGCTCAGTATATCACAATCCTTTTCGCTACGCTCAAAGGCAATGCTACTTCGTGGTCAATGAGTATTATCAAATTGTTCCCTTCACGTCCCTTGCGATTTTTCATAAGCCTTGCTTCTTTTTTATTACTTTTGCTTTTAAACTCTTGTAAATCCCCTTCAATAGAAACTCCAGAACCCTATACTTTGGAATATCCAAACTATTTTGGTAAACCCAAATTACCCCAAGATAACCCTCTAACAAAAGAAGGTGTTGATTTAGGCAAAAAACTTTTTTTTTCTCCTTTGTTATCTTCAACTAACCAAATCAGCTGTGCAAATTGTCATAAGCCACAGTTTAGTTTCGCTGATAATCAAAATTTTTCTGAGGGGGTTTTGGGAAATAAAGTAGATTTGAATGTGCCTCATTTAATCAATTTAGCATGGAATCCAGGACCTTTTGGTTGGGAAGGAAAAAGCCCTAGTATTCGTAAAGCCATAGAAAATGCTCTAACTTCACCTTTAGAAATGGATATTAACTTGAATGAAATTATCCCTAAATTAGAAAAAAAACAAGATTTAAAGTTGAGTTTTAAAAAAGCTTTCCCCTACTCTACTCAACCTATTACCAAAGAAAATCTTTTAAAAGCCTTAGAACAATACACACTTACTTTGGTTTCTTTTAATAGCAGATATGACCTCTGGAGACAAGGTAAATTACAACCCACTGAATCAGAAAAAAGAGGATTTGAATTATTTTTTAAAAGTCCCAAGCCCAATGAACAAAGAGGAGCTGGTTGTGGCGATTGTCATACTGGGCATATCACAACCAATGGACTTTTTATGAATAATGGTTTATATCCTATTGAAAATGGATTGTCCAATTTTACTCAAAATCCTTTTGATAAAGGTAAATTTAAAGTCCCGTCTTTAAGAAATGTGGAATTAACATCACCCTACATGCACAACGCAAAATTTAAAACTTTAGATGAAGTTATTGAACACTACAATTCAGGGGTTCATGTAAATGAGTTTACCAGTCCTATACTTTTATATCAACAAAATGAAAGAGGAAGTTCTCCCAATCTCAATTTAACTCTTCAAGAAAAACAAGATTTAGCCGTATTTTTAAGAATGCTTACTGATACTTTGGTATTAAAAAAATGATAAAAGAATAGTAATTGGTAATTGCTTAAATATCAATGATTGGATTAATTATGCTTTTTTGCAATCATTAAAGCACCAATTAAAGCGGCTAAAAGGATTACAGAAATCATCTCAAAAGGAAAAACGTATTGAGTCATTAATTGAAAGCCAATTTTTTCCACTTTACCATAATCAAAAACATCTTTAGCCTGCCCTAGTGCAGAAAAATCTTTCAATGCAATTAACATTTCTGCTAAAAATGCTAAACCTAATAAAAATGCAAGTCCTTTTTGAGTATCAAAGGTGGGTTCTAGTGATTCTTCTTTCCCTAAATTTAGTAGCATGACTACAAATAAAAACAATACCATAATAGCACCTGCATAAACAATGATTTGTACAACGGCTAAAAACTCAGCATTTAAGGTTAAATATAAACCTCCAATACAAAAAAAATTGATAACCAACAACAAAACAGAATACATAGGATTTCTATTGGTTATTACAGCCAATCCACTGGCAATAGATAAAATTGCTAAAGTCCAGAAAAGTATAGTCTCAAACACGATTTATATTTTTTTGCAAAGTAAAAACATTCTTTTTGAATTAACAAATTTTTTTGCTTGTAAAGCTTTATATTCGTTTTATATTTGTGCCTAAAATCGGAAGGTCTAATGAAAAATATTCATTTAATTTTTGTAAGTATTTTGTTTATAGTGAGTTGTGTAAGCAAAAAAAAATTCAAAAGTTTAGATAGCCAATATCAACAACTTAATCAATCTTTAAAAAACTGCCATGATACTTTAGAAGTTAAAAATCAAGTCATAGAAAAGCTTCATTCAGAAATTAATCATCTTAAAGACTCTTTAGATTTTGCGAATAAAACCATCTATCAAAAAAATAACAAATTAGATAGTTTAACTGCTGAGTTAGAATTAAAAACTCAAATGATTGAGACTTGCCAAGAAAATTTGGATAATCTAAAAAGTAAAAGTTCAAAAGAAATCCAAAATTTGATTACTTCATTAGAACAACTCCAACAAGATTTAATTTCAAGAGAACAAAAGTTAAAAGAATTTGATAAACTAATCTCTGAAAGAGATAATGAATTACAAACTTTAATTAATAAATTAACCACTGCATTAAAACCCTATGAAGAAGCAGGTTTGGAAGTAAAACTTAAAAATGGAGAAATTGAAGTTTCTTTATCCAACCAACTTTTATTTGCTTTAGGTAGTATTGAAATAGATAAAAAAGGAAAAGAAGCACTTGCTGAATTTGCTAAGGTTATTAACCAGCACGATGAAGTTAATTTTTTAATTTATGTGGAGGGGCATACTGATGATATTCCTGTAACCAACTTAGGGGATATAAAAGATAATTGGGATTTGAGTGTTATGCGTTCAACCTCTGTAATTCGTTTTTTAACCAAAGATTGTAAAGTCAATCCTAAAATTTTAGTTGCCAGCGGTAGAGGGGAATATGAGCCGGTGAGAGAAGGAAAAACCAATGAAGCTCGTGCAAAAAATCGTAGAACAGAAATTTTAATCATACCAAAACTAGATGCCCTCATGAAAATTATTGAAAAAAAATAATTTTAAATTTAAAAAAAATCAAAAAGGACTTGAAAATTTTGGATTATTGATAAATACTGTATCGGTTAAGGTATGAAGAAATTCAAGAATTTGTTGTTTTTCTAAATTTGTTAGAAATAAACGAGGTGCTCCTCCATTAATATTAGAAGCTTCCATAATTAAGGGATCAGTAAATTCTCCTAATTTAACATGTTTATCATAATGTTCTAAAACCTCTTCTAAGGTATTAAAACGACCATCGTGCATATAGGGAGCTGTTAAAGCTATATTACGCAAATTAACCACTTTAAATTTTCCTATATCAAATGGATTATTGGTTACTGCTTGATAACCAACATCTTGGTAGATAGAATCTATACCATTATTTTTGAAATCTTTTCCATCAAAATGCGGTTGAAAATGGCAATCTCCACAATTTGCTCCTCTCACACGATTGGGTATTGGGTGAGTTTGGAACATTCTCATTCCTTCTCTTTCATTAGGGGTTAAAAATAATTCCCCTCTCATGAACTTATCAAATTTTGAATCTTTGCTAATTAACGAATTGACAAATTGTGCCAAGGCTTTGGAAAGTTTATCTACCGTAATTTCATCAGAACAAAAAGCTTTTCGAAACATTTCACGATATTTAGGAGAATTTTTTAATCTGTTCAAGACTTCTTGTAAATTCATATTCATTTCTATAGGGTCTTGAATGGGATGCAAAACTTGTTCTTCCAAGGTTTTTACTCTACCATCCCAAAAAAAATCCCGTGTCCACAATAAATTCACTAATGCCATAGAATTTCTTTTACCTTGAATTCCTTGAGTTCCTAAAGAAAATCTGTGAGGGTCAGAAAAACCATATTTTTGCTGATGACAAGAAGCACATGAAATGGTATAATTTTCAGATAAAATTTTATCATAAAATAAATGCCTACCCAATTCAACTCCTTCAACTGTTAGAGGATTATTTCTTAAACGTTGCTGAACTGTATCATTATTACCAAAATAAGAAGGTATTTCTAAAGAATATGGGGTAGGATTACATTCTTGCAGGTTGGGAGGCTTATTGTCTTGCTTTTTACAAGCAATATGTATGAAAATTATATAATAAACGGCAAGTAACTTTAGGATATTTTTCATAATGCAAAAATAAAAATTAATTCGTCATGTATCAAGTTAAACTTTTTTAACAAAAAAATTAATTTTTGTAATAGATTTATCCATATTTTTGCAAAAATGATTAGGTTTGTTTCCATTTTATTAATAGCATTTTATTCATTGATAGCTTTAGGCTTATCCGTGTCTATAAGTTATTGCGGAAACAGAATTGTCAATATTCGTTTTTTTCAAGACGCTGAATATTGCTGTAAAACTCCTAAGAAATGCTGTAGAAAAGTTAATCTATCTTTTGAACTTCAAGAAGAAGTTAAACCTGTTGATTTCTTAAATATTTCTTTTGAAACAAAATCCTTTGATTTATTTCCTTTTACATCAAACTACGTTTTAGATATTGAAAAACTAACACACTGCGAATTTGATAATCATAAAAAGTTTCAGTTTCAATCTAAACTCGTAACTCTTTTATTATATTTAAAGTATTGTAATTTGAAAATTTGCGAATAGGCTTTCTATTTTGAAAACTTGCTTCTTTCCAACCTCACAAAGGTTGATATTTACTTTGAACAATACTTTAAATTTTTTTACAATGAAAAAGTTATTTTTATTAATCATAAACATCATTATTTTTACTACCACTCATTTGTGGTCTCAAAAAATACAAACCGATACTTTAAAAGTATATGGAAATTGTGAAATGTGTAAAGCACGAATTGAGCGTGCAGCATTTGTAAAAGGGGTTATTTCAGCAAAATGGTCATCCAAAACGAAATTATTAATTATTCAGTATAAACCGAATAAGGTTTCAAGAGAAACTATTGAACAATCTATATTGGATGTGGGTCATGATTTAGAGGATAAAAAAGCGGAAGATAAAGTTTATGAGAAATTGCACTTGTGTTGTCGGTATAGAGAAGAGAAAGAGTAATATAACTGTTGCAAAGCAATGGATTGAGCGTGAGGGAAGCGAAGGGCACAATGCGATAATACACATTGAACACGAAATGGCACTGCCTTTGAGCGAAGCAAAAAGGATTGCTGAAACGAAGTGTAACCCGAAGCATACCGACCCCGTAGCTTCAGCGAAGGGGGCACGCCCTAATAATTTTTTTAAATTCTTTACTATGTGGTTGATTCTCATGAACCTTTCGCTGAATGCTCAAAAGCCTCTGACTGGTAAAGTAATTCTCTACAATAACGAAAAAAAAGAGCCCATTGAAGGAGCAAAAATTTACTGGTTAGAAAGCAAAAATACTATTGTTTTTACGGATAGTTTAGGAAGATTTTCAATCCCTAAATTGGGAGATAGCTTGCAGGTTTCTATGATTGGATTTTATTCTGATACCTTGATTATCAAAAAATTAAATCCTATTGAAATTGGTTTAGTTCCTCTGGAAGGTTCAGAAGTGATTATTCAAGATAGAAAAAAAGCAACTTACATAAATACAAAAAATCCTTTTTTAACGGAAACTATGACAGAAAAAGAGTTTACAAAAGCCGCATGTTGTAATTTGTCAGAAAGTTTTGAAACTAATGCTTCAGTAGATGCAAATTATACAGACGCTGTTACAGGTACCAAACAAATACAGATGTTGGGTTTATCTAGTATTTACAGCATGATTAGCGTAGAAAATATGCCTAATATCAGAGGTTTATCGGCTACGCATGGCTTATCCTTTTATCCAAGTGCATGGGTTGAATCTATTCAAATTACCAAAGGCTCTGGTTCCGTAGTGAATGGTTTTGAAAGTATGACAGGGCAAATCAATATTGAATTAAAAAAGCCTTCTCAATGCAGTTCTTCTAACGATTTTGAGGACGATACCCCTAAAAATTTTATGAATGTTTACCTTAATCAAATGTTAAGGACGGAATGGAACTATACTCGTAGATATAAATTCAACAATCAATGGGACGGTATGAGTTTGGCTCATGCTTCTATGATGCCTCTGAAAGTAGATATGAATCATGACCATTTTTTGGATAACCCTATTGGTTACCAACTAGGTTATATCCAAAGAGCTAATTTTCATTATGATAGATGGGAAGGTATGATTTCCGCAAGAGGAATGTATGATGTAAAACAATCGGGTCAAACTCATTTTAATCCTCAAAATCATGTAGAAGATATTTATTTTGGGACAGTTAATCGTAATCAAAGATTAGAATTAATCGCTAAAATTGGGTATCTATTTCCGGAAAAAGAATACAAAAGTATCGGAAATCAAATTTCTATTTCTAATCATCAAATGCACTTTGATTATGGTAGAAATCATTTTGATGGGTTACAAAATACGATTTATTATAATGGTATTTATCAAACACAAATTTTGGATTCAAGGCATCTCATCAAAACAGGTATTAGCTTTATGGGAGATATCTATCAAAATCAATGGAATACATTGAATTTAAGTAGAAATGAGTGGGTACCTGGAACGTTTGCGGAATATACATGGAAACCTAATCCTAGTTTCAATAGCATTTTGGGGGTTAGAACGGATTATCATTCAAAATTTGGTTTATGGTTTACTCCTCGTTTACATTTACGATATGAAATCACTGAAAAAACAATTGTAAGAGCCAGTGGTGGTAAAGGTTACCGTACTTCAGCATTTTTTAGTGATCATTGGAGTTCCTTCATCAATTCACGAAAAGTGATTTTACCCGATACTACAAGTTCTTGGTTAGGTTTTAAACCCGAAATTGCATGGAATTATGGTATTAGTTTACAACAAAATTTTAAATTTTTTAACGAAAATTCAAGTTTAATTTTTGACTTTTTTAGAACAGATTTTGTAAATCAAATCATTGTAGATAGAGATGCGAATAGCTTGTTATTGAAATTTTATAATTTGAGTGGTCAATCTTTTGCAAATGCTTTCCAATTTTCTTATGAAGGAGAAGTTACAGAAGGTTTAGAAATACGTTTAGCTTACAAGTTTTATGATGTTCGTCAAACCATAGATGGAAAATTACGAGAATTTCCTTTAATAAGTCGGCATAGAGGCTTTTTTAATATGAATTGGGAACTAAACAAAGAGTTTTCATTAGATTTTACAGCTCAATATCATGGAAAAAAACGTATTCCTGATACCAACCAAAGTCCGTTAGAATTTCAACAAAAGCCGAATTCTCGTCCATTTTGGTTAATGATGTCCCAAATAAATTATCGTTGGAAAAAGTGGGAATTTTATTTGGGTGTTGAAAATATGAATAATTTCAGACAGTTTACACCTATTGTTAATTCTAAAGAGCCATTTCGTGATTATTTTGATGCAAGCATGGTTTGGGGTCCGATTTACGGAATTATGAGTTACTTCGGTTTAAGGGTGGAATGGTAGATTAATAAGGCATTATCGTTTCGTTTTTGTTTTGTAACAGAAATAATAACGTATTTTTTAAAAGTTTTTATTATTTTTACATTCTTTTACTAACTAAATTGTAAATGAATAAACAAGTTAGGTTTCTTTTAATGATTTTATACATAAATTTATTTTCTCTTCAGTCATTTACCCAAGTAGTTTTAAAAAAAGTACCCATTTCAAAATTAATACCCTCCCCTATCAATCATCAAAAAGTTTCATTTACTAAATTTATTGAAACACTTGTAAATTTTCAGGTAAAAGAAGACAAAAATCAACCCAAACAAATTCATTTTTATGACATAGAAATTGTATTTACATCGGAAGATAGAGAAGGAATGGATAAAAGATTTAGTAACCCAAATGCACCTTTTTGGTATATCAAAAATGATGTATTCATAGAAAATTGTAAATTTGATAAAACCATGTGGTGGGTAATGAATCGGTTGGTTTTTGAAGGTTTTTTTACTTTATCAGGCTGTGAAGATATCAAAAGCATTTTTAAACATTGTGAATTTAAAAAAACTGTTCGTATTGATAGAAACGAAATAAAATTCATGGATTTTGAAAATTGTAAATTTTACCATGGTTATAGGCATCATCATAATGTTTTACAAGATTATATGAAGTTTCAGTATTGTGAGTTTTATATCAATGAAAAAATTCAAGATGATACGCGTTTTTCTGCTTTTGATGATTTCGTTACTTATCCAAGGCTTTTTGAAATACATCAAAAAACTGAAGGAGACATAATTATAGAAAATTGTAAATTTCAATTAAATCCTAAATTAGTAGAAAACCCCAAAGGTAAAATTGATATTTCTATGGGTAGTTTTAGTAACTTAATACTGATAAAATCGCATTTTGAGGGTATATTAAATTTATCTAAAACTAATGTAAGTAATCAATTTTTATTGGAAGACTGTTTTTTTAGAGAAAACATTATCATTGATGCTTTTAATGTGAACCCGAATAATACTCGTATTCAATGGACGAATATTCAGAACCACAAACTTTGTGTTTACGATGAAAAAGAAGGTATTATTAGTGGAGAAGATTCTATTTTTAACGAAAATATTCTTAATAATTTGATTGCTAGTTATGCAAATTTTTATTCAGTTTATAAAACTCAAGGAAATCGTTTTTATGCCAATAGCTGTTATGTTGAATGGAAAAATATTGAAACTCAATTTTTAAGTTATAAATCAAAAAAACAATCTGATTATCAATTTATTTATTGGATGAATGTTTTCTTGAAAGAATTTTGTGATTATGGAACAAATCCTTTAAAATCCATTTACATTTCTTATTGGGTACTTTTATTTTTTGCTGCAATTTATTTTTTAAGTCCCTACAAACAAAATCAAAATGATTTTTCATTTTTTGATAAACTGAAAATTTATGGTTTATACTTTTCTGAAAAAAACAGTATCACTCAAATATTTATGGAACAATACTTTAGCAGATCTATAAATAATAAAACCCAATATATTGAATTTGTAAATTTTACGAAACATCAACCCAACCTACCCTATTTTTTTAAGTTATGGTCTTTACCCTATCAATGGAAACAAAATTTCATTATGAAACTTTATTTAAAAATTTATCAATGGATTGACCAATTTCATGAACCTTGGAACAATCTTACATTTCGTAAAAAAATCAAAGCATTTATAATTTTTGGAAGTTTAATTTCTTTTGATTTGGTTGTATTTATTATCAAAAGAGCATTTGATTCATTTACACTTAGCCTCAATGTATTCTCTACTCTTGGTTTTGGTGATATTCCTGTTCAAGGTTATGTTAGATATTTTACCATTTTTGAAGGTTTCATTGGTTGGTTTTTGTTATCTATATTTAGCGTTGCATTGATTAGCCAAGTGATACAGTGATAGATTTCTTAATTTATTCCATTACCCCAAGATACAGAATCACAGTTTGTAATTGAGAAACTTAAATCCCATACTTAAGAAAATATATCCATAAACTAATCACTAAAATACCTGTAAAATCCATAATTAAGCCCATTTTCAATAAATTTTTTATAGGTATTTTTTGAGTACCAAAAACAATAGTATTAGGAGCAGTAGCTACGGGCAACATAAAACCTAAAGAAGCGGCTAATGTAGCTGGCAAAGTAATGGTTAAAGGATCCAATTGGTTTTGATTTTGTAATGATATTATAATTGGTAACATCAATTGGATACAAGCCACATTAGAAGCAAATTCTGAAATAATAGTGATAATAATCGCTAAACCGATTAAAAAAATCCATAATGGCATCTGAACAAATACATTGATTTTCAAGGCTATCCATTGACTCAACCCCGAAATTTCAAATCCTTTTGCTAATGCAAAACCTCCACCCAATAACAAAATAATATCCAAAGGTAGTTGTTTTGCATCTTCCCAAGTTAATATTTGACTTTTATTTTGTTTATCAGGAATAAAAAACAATAGAATGCTAGTTGCCATTACAATTGTACTATCGTTCACCCAATCTTTGATAAAAAAATGATTTCCCCACCCTTTCCAGTGGAAATTACCAAAATCCATATCACTACGGGTAAACCATAAGAATACCGTTAAGAAGAACAAACTAGTAATCATTTTTTCTTCGTATTTCCAGTTTCCGAGAATTACTAACTCATCAGAAAATAAATTTTTATCTAATTTCCAATTTTGAGAAGGCATAAAAAATTTTTGAAGGGTTTTATATAAAATCCACAAAAGAATGATTGAAATGGGAGCACAGGTTAAAAACCATGTTAAAAAATTCATTTTTTCATTAGGAAAATGTTTTGAAAATTCTCGTAGAAAAATCATGTTGGTGGGAGTACCTACTAAAGTAGCCATTCCCCCGATAGTAGAAGCGTAACTTAATCCTATTAAAAATGAAGATTGGATATTTAAAATTTCAGAATTTTTGAGGTTTAAAGTTTCTAACCATTTTAATATAGCTAAAACCGCTGGTAGCAATAATAAAACTGTGGCCGTGTTGGAAATCCACATAGAAAGTAAAAAAGTGGCTAAAAGTACCCCAAATAATGCACTATTTAATGAATAACCAATTTTAGAAAGTAAAATTAAAGCAAATCTTTGATGTAAATTCCATTTTTGAAGTGCAAAAGCAAATAAAAATCCACCCATAAATAAAAAAATGATGGAATCCATGTATTCGTTAGCAATTGTTTTGGTACTTTCTATACCCAAAATTGGAAATAAAACTACGGGTAGTAAAGCAGTAACAGCATAATGAACTGCTTCCGTAAACCACCAGTAAGCTATTAATAAAGCTATAGAAGCCATAATTCCAGCCTTGGGAAATTCAGGAATTTTAATAATAATTAATCCTAAACAAAACAAGAAGATACCTATCCCAAAGTGTTTATATTTCATAAAAAGGAAAAAGTTAAGATGCTTTTGAAATTTTGAAATTATCAATCGAACGATAAAGCAAACTCATAATTTGTGCTCTTACACTTTCGTTGTTAAATAAAGGATTTTTAGTATTAGGATAAGTTCTATTGGAAAGAAAAACAAAAATCAGGTCATATTCAGGGTCTATCCATAGGGCTGTACCAGTAAAACCTAAATGACCGTAAGTATCTAAACTGGCTTGTGGACAAGTGGGGCTGATTTTATTTTTGTTGGGTTCTGGTTTATCGAAACCTAAACCTCTACGAGTTTTAGATTTAGTTTGTGAAGTAAAATATTTAATAGTTGCGGCATCTAAAAAACAAATTCCGCCATATTCCCCTCCATTTTTTAACATTAAAGCATATTTTCCTAAATCATAAATATTAGAAAAAAGCCCTGCATGTCCAGCGATACCACCCATAATAGCAGCATTAGGGTCATGTACATAACCTTGTATTTTTTGTCTTCTCCAATAACTATCAATTTCTGTGGGTGGTATGATGTAGTTAGTATCTAATGGTTGTTTATAGGGCTGAAAAAAAGTATTATACATGCCCAAAGGTTCATAAAAATGTAAATTCAGATACTCATTGAAAGGTAAACCACTCACTTTTTCTATAAGCTTGGCGAGTAAAATCATTCCTAAATCACTATAAACGAATTCTGATTTTTTGTTAATTTTAATTTTTTTTATTTTATCCCAAAAAATAGAATCAAAACGTTCATGAACCCAAATTTTTTCTGTTAAAGGAATAGAAAAACCTTCTTTTGGAGAGTTAGAAACCATTTCAGGGTTAGATTTACCATTCTTTAAAGTAGCAGTCCAAAAGTTTTCATAAGCTGGTAACCCTGATGTATGTGTAAGTAAATCAATTAAGCGTAATTTACCAACTGGATAATCTTTTAAATCGGTTAAATATCTACCTAAAGGAGCATATAGATTAATTTGTTGTTCTTCATATAAGTGCATGATTCCTAAAGTAGTAGCAACAATTTTGGTTACAGAAGCTAAATCATAAATGGTATAAAGAGCATCTAAATCTTTTGAAGTTTTAATAAATTCTGTTTTTCCAATGGATTTTGCATAAACAATTTTATTTTGTCTAATGACCAAAATAGAAGCACCAGGAAATGCTTTATGTTTAATATAATGATTAACAGCAGTATCAATTTTAGAGAGTGTATAAAAATCCATACCAACTTCCTCTGGTTGAGCAAATTGCAATCTTTGAATACTATTATAATACAATGGTCTTTTAGAAAATTTAGGTACATGAATGGGTAATTTTCCTTCTGGTACTAAACCCCCAAAAATTACTTCTGCTACACCTTCTTGACAGTCTTTTGCATCCTCGTAAGCAATTACTATTGCATCTTGTTGTTCTAAAATATTAGCATTTAATAAATAAGGATTTCCAAAAATTGATATAATTTTTTTAGGTTTGGCTAATTTTTGAATTTCTGTTAAAATATCATAAGCAGGTTGAGTAAAACCATGTAAATTTTTATCTTTACCGTTCATTTTGTAAACTCCTATAATTATGTAATCATAATTTTGAAGGATATTTTTATAATTTTGAAAGGTTTGAACATCTGCAACTTGTGGAATTCTGATTTCATCAATTTTTGTGTAAACCCTTAAAGTTCTTAAAAAAATAGACTGCTCTACTCCATTACCCAATTGAACATAAGCAAATTTTTTATTGAGTTCTTTTATAGGTAAAATTCTTCCTTCATTTTTGACTAAAGTAATAGACTTTTTATAAAGTTTGGTTACTAAGAGTTGAGCAGTTCTTGATTGTAAAATTTTATTTACCTCTTTGGTTTCTACTAATTTATTTTCATGAAGTTTTAACCATTCTTTAGTTAATAATATTTTATAAACTCTTTGATTGATTTCTTGTTCAGAGATTTGACCATTTTGAATGGCTTTTTTAATTTTAGTAATAGAATTTGGAATATTGTCTGCAAATAACAAAATATCATTACCCGCTAAAAGTGCTTTTAGTTCAATATCCCCACTTTGGTAATATTTGGTTACAGCACCCATATTTAAAGCATCAGTAAACACTAAGCCTTTAAATTTTAGACTATCTTTTAGTAAATTTTGAACAATTTTTGGGGATAAAGTAGAAGGTAAATTAGGGGTATTATCTAATGCGGGAATATATAAATGAGCAACCATGACACCCATCACTCCATAATCAATCATATGTTTAAAGGGGTAAAGCTCAAGTGTATCTAAACGTTGTGAATTATGGGAAATAACTGGTAAATCTAAATGAGAATCAGTTTCGGTATCACCATGTCCAGGAAAATGCTTGGCAACAGCAAGAACACCATTCTTTTGCATTCCTTGCATCAGCATTAAGGACTTTTGCGTAACATTATGTTTATCTTCTCCAAAAGCTCTTGAGCCAATTACAGGGTTGTTCGGATTGTTATTTACATCTACAACAGGAGCAAAGTTAATATGAACTCCTACTGCTCTTAATTGTTGTGCGAGTTCTTTACCATACTCAAATAATAATGAATCATCATCAATCGCAGCTAGTGTCATATTTTTAGGGTAACGAATACAAGAATCCAATCTCATCGATAAACCCCATTCTGCATCTTGACTCATTATCAAAGGAATTTCTGAAATTTTCTGAAAATAATTGGCATGTTCTGCTTGACGAACCGGTGAACCTTGCATAAAAATGATACCACCAATTTTATATTTTTTTATTGCTTCTTCAATAGTTTTCAAATTAGAATTTTGAATACCTGTATATGCAGGAACCATAATTAATTGAGCAATTTTTTCTTCTAATGTCATTTTTTCTAATACAGATTTTGCCCAATTTCCTTTTACTGGAAACAAATCTTCTGTTTTTTCAATAATTTGTCCATATGTAAATTGAATTATAAAAATAAAAAAAATTTGTATTTTAAAAAAAAATAACCTTATTGCCTGCATTTGTATTTACCAACTTGCAAAATTATTCTTTTTTGGTTTACAATAGATTAGATTTTTCCACGAAAAAGAATTACATTGATTTTTGCTGTTGAATAACTTTGAGAAATGGATTTTTTCTTTCTTTACACATTTGGAAACCCTAATATGTAAGTTCTTTGACTGTATTTATGAAAATATTGAAAAAATATCGTTCTAAAATTCCTGAACAATACAAAAAACTCAATAAAAATAACTAAAAATAGTTAAAAAAACATAAATAAGAAACTTTTCAAAAGCATATACGTATAATAATATATGTTTCTACCCTCATATAACGCATAACCCACGTTTGGTTTGCGTTTTTTTATTACCAATCAGAACCATCGTAAGCCTTAGATGATTTATTTCTTTTTCTGAGTTGCTGTATAAATTTCTTTTCTTGACTTTCCATTGCGTCTAAGATGTTTTCTACTTCATTTAAACCCAATTGTGAAGCAGTTGATTCAATATCTCCTTTATCTTGGTTTTTTTTGTGTTTTCTATTTTTTTTAGATTGTGATAACTTTTCATCAGAAGAAAGGTTTTGAGGTA
>CALLMJ010000108.1 GCA_938006875.1 uncultured Bacteroidia bacterium | reverse complement strand
TTGCTTTAAAGATTAAGTTTTTATGGTTTTCTAAAAAATCAGTAGTTTTGCGAATTATTTATATGAATACCGAGCTACCCAAAAATTACGATTTTATTCAAACTGAAGAAAAAATTTATTCTAACGCATTAAAATACAATTATTTTCGTTCTATACCTGATGAACGACCCGCCTATACGATTGTCATTCCGCCCCCAAATGTCACAGGAGTTTTACATATGGGGCACGTTTTGAATAATACGATTCAAGATGTTTTATGTCGAAGAAAAAGAATGGAAGGGTATAATGTTTGTTGGGTACCCGGTACTGACCATGCTTCCATTGCAACCGAAGCAAAAGTCGTTAGAATGTTACGTGAAAAAGGAATCCAAAAAAATGATTTGACCCGAGATGAATTTCTCAATTATGCTTGGGAATGGAAAGAGAAATATGGCGGAATTATCCTCAATCAATTAAAAAAAATCGGTTGTAGTTGCGATTGGGATAGAACCCGTTTCACAATGGAAGATTCACTTTCTAATGCCGTAACAGAAGTTTTTGTTCGTTTATATGAAAAAGATTGGATTTACAAAGCTCAAAGGCTTGTTAATTGGGACGTAATCGGTAAAACAGCTATCTCCGATGAAGAAGTAATTTATAAAGAAGTTCATGGTAAACTTTACTATATTAAATATTTTTTGGTGAATGAACCTGAAACCTATTTAACAATTGCTACGACGCGTCCTGAAACCATTTTAGCCGATGTTGCTCTTGCTGTTAACCCTAATGATGAAAGATATAAAAACTTTATTGGTAAAAAGGTTTACGTTCCTTTAATTCTAAGAGAAATACCTGTAATTGCTGATGATTATGTAGATATGGAATTTGGTACAGGCTGTTTAAAAATTACTCCTGCTCATGATTTTAATGATTATGAAGTAGGAAAAAGGCATCATTTACCTGTAATTAACATTTTTCAAAAGGATGGTACATTAAATGAAAACGCTCAAAAATATATCGGTATTGACCGCCTGAAAGTTAGAGATTTAATCATTAAAGATTTAGAAACTGTGGGAAATCTACAAAAAATTCAGGATTATGTTCATAATGTGGGTTTTTCTGAACGTACTGATGCTGTAGTTGAGCCTTATTTATCTTGGCAGTGGTATGTAAAAATGAAAGAATTAGCAGAACCTGCATTGAATGCAGTTTTAGATGGAAAAATTCAATTTCATCCCGCAAAATTTGTAAATACCTATAAATACTGGTTAGAAAATGTAAAAGATTGGTGCATCTCTCGTCAATTATGGTGGGGACATCGTATTCCTGTTTATTATGCTCAATCAGAAGGAATGAATATTACTATTGTCGCAAGAAATGAACAAGAACTCTTACAAAAAATTCCCAATTTAGGTTTAAATTTAAAACGTGAAGATTTTCATCAAGATGAAGATTGTCTGGATACGTGGTTTTCCTCATGGCTTTGGCCTCTTTCTGTTTTTGATTATTTTGAAAATCCACAAAATCCTGATATTCAATATTATTATCCTACCAATGATTTAGTTACAGCTCCTGAAATCTTGTTTTTTTGGGTAGCAAGAATGATTATGGCAGGTTTAGAATTTCATGGAAATATTCCTTTTAAAAATGTTTATTTTACAGGTATCGTAAGAGACAAAATCGGTAGAAAAATGAGTAAATCATTGGGGAATTCTCCTGACCCCTTAGATTTGATTCAAAAATATTCTGCAGATGGTATTCGTATGGGTATGTTAGAATCTGCACCTGCCGGTAACGATTTATTGTTTGATGAATCCTACTGCGAACATGGTAGAAACTTTACGAATAAAATATGGAATGCTTTAAAATTGGTAAAAATTTGGGAATCCAAAGTTGAAGACATTCCTGTAAATTCTGCCCAAAATATTGCCATAGAATGGATGAACGTAAAACTTCAACAAACATCAAAAGAACTTACTCATTTATTTGAGCAATTCCGAATTTCAGAAGCTTTAATGCTAGTTTACAAAGGTATTTGGGACGATTTTTGTTCTACTTTCCTTGAAATCATGAAGTCTAACAAAGAAGAAGTTTTTTCTCATGAAGCCTATCATAAAACCGTTGAAATTTTCGAAGAATGGATGAAATTTCTACATCCTTTTATGCCATTTATAACTGACGAAGTTTGGCATTATTTAAAAAATCGTCAAGAACATGAAACCATTATGAACGAAAAAGTTTTAAAAATAGATACCATAAAAAATCCAGAAATTTTATCGGATATGGATTTAATTCTACAAACGGTTACTCAAATTCGTGCCTTTCGTGCTAATTTACAGTTAAGTCCTAATCAGCCTTTAGAGTTGTTCATAAAAACGCAAAATCCTCAGATTTTTCATCATTATTACCCTATCCTTCAAAAATTAGCGAATATCCAAAAATTAGAAATCATTCAAGAAGCTTTGCCGAATTCTACGAAAATTCTAGTTCATACTCATGAAATTTATATTCCCATTCAATTAGATGAGAAAAAAATTCAAGAGGAAATCTTAAAATTAGAAAAAGAATTAGACGCCGCAAAAAGGTTATATGAAAGTGCAACTCAAAAATTAAATAACGAAAAATTTATAGCAAATGCAAAGCCAGATTTAGTAGAAAAAGAAAAGCAGAAGCAGCAAGATGCTCAACAAAGAATTTTTTCTCTGCAAGAAAGTATTAAGAATTTAAAGAGCTAGAAATTCTTATGAGTTAATATATACTTTTTACGAGTTTTATAGCTCGTGATTTTTTTATTTTAATTTGGAATAAATCTAAATAAATGCAATATTTGCACCCGAAAATCCTATAAAAATGAAACCTTATGTTCTATTTTTCGTAATAGCTTGGCTCAATAGCTCTCTTTTTGCACAAACTGCTTGGGAACTTAAAGGTCAAGTATTCAATATTTTTACTTACGAACCTCTTGAAGGTGTGAAAATTAGATACCAAAACCAAGGTACTTATTCCGATGAAAAAGGTTATTTTTCCATTAAAAATATTGTTAATCATACGGATACTTTATTTTTCTCTTCGATTGGATTTAAAGATACCTTCTACGTGGTTTCTCGTCATGCTCCAAAACTTAAAGCATATATTCAACCCGTAGATATTAAATTTGAAGAAATTGAAATTACCGCAAATAACGATTATGAAAAAAAAGTTTTTGGAGTTCAACGTTTAACGGGTATTCATCATTTTACTTTATACGAAGGAAAGAAAAATGAGATTATTGATTTATCAGAAGTTACGGCCAATTTGGCTTTAAATAATACACGCCAAGTAATGGCAAAATTACCCGGTGCCAACATTATCGAAAATGACGGCGCAGGCATTCAGTTAAGTATTGGAGTACGGGGATTAAACCCTAACCGAATAGCTGAGTTTAATACTCGCCAAAATGGATATGATATAAGTGCCGATGCTTTAGGCTACCCAGAAACTTACTATACCCCACCTTTACAAATGGTAGAAAAAATTGAAATTGTACGAGGCGCAGGTAGCCTTCAATATGGACCTCAATTCGGTGGGCTTATGAACTTTGTTATGAAAAAAGCACCAAAAGACAAAAAAATTGCTTTAGAGTCTCAACAAACTTATGGTTCTTTTAATACCTTAGTTTCATTTCAAAGCGTAAGCGGTACCATTCAAAAGTTTAGTTACTATTCTGCTTTGCTCTATAAACAAGGTGATGGTTTTCGTGAATACTCAAAATTTCGTTATTTTTGTAATTATACAGCTTTAGAATATCGTATCAATGAAAAACTTAAAATTCATGGAGAACTTACATACATGGATTACATAATGCAACAACCCGGTGGTTTAACCGATGCCCAGTTTGCTCAAAATCCACGTCAAGCCATAAGAACTAAAAATTGGTTTTCTACAAATTGGCTTATCCCTAATCTGCAAGTCCAATACGACATAAACTCTCATCATTCCTTTTTATTTAATACTTTTGGAATGATTGCTCAAAGGTCTAGTTTGGGAAATTTAATTCCTCCTAATCAAAATGATTATAAAGATTATCGCACACTTTTAAGTGATGATTATAACAATTGGGGTTTAGAACTCAAATATAAAAATGCTTATCAAATAGGAAAAATGAAATCCATGTTACTAACAGGAATAAGGGCTTACCATGGAAATACTCATAGAAAACAAGGTTATGCTAATAACTCTTCTCAACCAGATTTTTATTATTTGAACCCTGAAAATTTAGAAAATTCCGATTTTCGTTTACCTTCTTACAATTTTGCTACTTTTGCTGAAAATATTATTTTCATTACACCTAATTGGTCTTTTACGCCGGGTGTTCGTTGGGAATGGATACAAACTGAAGCTCATGGATATTATAGAGTTTTATTAAGACCCGAAAAATTTCATGAAAATAAAATTCTACCCAGAAGTTTTCCTTTGCTTGGTATTGGAACCAATTTCTATATTACCCAAGATATCCAACTGTATGGAAATATCTCTCAAAACTATGCAGGTATTAATTTCAATGATATACGCGTAGCAAACCCGAATTTCCAAGTAGACCCTAATATCAAAGATATTCAAGGTTTTAATGCTGACGCTGGTTTTCGTGGAAATTACAAAAATATCTTATCTTTTGATATTTCATGGTTTTATTTGAGTTATAAAAATCGTATTGGAACCATTTTAAAAGTTGATGACCAATTCAATATCATTCGTTTGAGAACCAATATTGCAGATTCTCGTAATTATGGAATAGAAAGTTTTATGGCATGGAATATTCTTAAAACTTTTTGGATAGATAAAACTTGGGATATTACTGTTTTTCAGTCTTTTTCACGGATAGAAGCTTATTATTTAAAATCCCCATTTAAAAGTGTTCAAGGAAAAAGAGTAGAATTTGTACCTCAATGGACTTCACGTTCAGGTTTGCAATGGGTTTACAAGCAATTCAAAATTAGTATTCAACATACATTTGTAAGTGAGCAATTTACAGATGCTACGAACGCAAAATCCAGCCCGACAGGAATTTCAGGTGCTATTCCTTCATACAGCGTTTGGGATGCTTCTGCTTCTTATATCGCGAAAAAATGGTTAATAACCATCACTAATAACAATCTATTCAATAGAATGTATTTTACACGCAGAGCCGAAGGCTACCCAGGTCCAGGTATTTTGCCATCAGATGGTAAAGCTTTTTATGTTACTTTAGGATTAAAATTGTAGAACCAAACTAAAGCTTTTTCAAGATTCTAAATTTTAAATCTTCTTTAAATTAAGGCTGAGTGTAGTTTGGGAATTTTCCTTACATTCTTTTTTTTTCCCATTGAGTTTTCAGGTTTCTATCGTAATCTAATTTGATACCATATATAAATATTCCGACAAAACATATTTTTAATAGAATACCTAAAAAAGTATTGGGTAAATTTTGACTGAGGAAAATCAAAAATGTTGAAACGAATAAATAAGCCAAAATGTTTCTAATAGGATAAGACACAGGATAATATTTTTGTCCTAAGAGATAGCATAAAACAGCCATAGCGGTATAGCAAATTAAGGTACCGTAAGCAGAAGCAACAAATCCATATTTAGGAATAAAAAGTATATTAATAACTATGGTTAGGATACTTCCTATAAGCGTAATCCATAAGCCCCATGAAGTTTTTTTTATGACTTTATACCAGATAGAAAGGTTCAAAAACGCTCCTAACATCACATTAGCTAAAAGTATATGAGGTACTATAACCAGTCCACTCCAATAACTGGGGTGAACTAAATAAAAATGGGATAAACCCCAAAAATTAAATTTGGCAATTTCTTCAATGAAAATACTAATTACCAAGAACATCATTAAGTTAGCGGAAGTATAAAAGTAAAATACACGAGCATAAAACTGGGGGGAGTCTTTATCTTCTGAATTTTTTAGCATGATGGGGTCAGCGGCATAACGAAAGGCTTGGGTCATTAAAGCGATGAACATACCAAATTTATAATTCGCTGAATAAATACCATTTAATGCTTTTGCAGTGTAAGCTTCACCATTCCAATATTTTCCATCTTCCCAAAGGCGAATAATGAGGTTTCTTCCCATATTTTCATTAATAGCACTAAAAAGCCCTGCTAACATTACAAAACTTCCAAATTTTATCATTTGCTTGAAATAAGGTTCTCTAGGGATATAAAAATCAGGTAAATTTCCATATAAACTCATCATTAAACGAATAAAACTTGCTAAAAAATTTGCCCAAAAAACGGCTTCAATTGGTTGTTTTAACCATAATACAAGAATTAAATTGAGAATAATGGTGATAGCAATATTCAGTAATGAAATACTCGCAAAATGAATGGCTTTTTCTTCGTATCGTAATTTGGCTAATGGCATAGACGCTAAAGCATCGCAAAAAATGATTCCCAATAACCATAAAAATAAACTTTCTCTTCCTTTATAGCCTAACCATTCTGCAAAAAAAGCGTAGTTCAAACCAAATATAACCAAAAATAAAAAAGAAAAAAATAAAACATGACTAAATGCACTGCTGTAATAATTCCGAAAATGGTTTTGATCGGTCCCAAATCTAAAAAATGAAGTTTCTTGTCCAAAAGTTAAAATAACAGCCCAATAAAAACTAAATCCATATAAATCCGATAAAATTCCATACTCATCAGGTGGATAAATGTTGATATAAAGAGGAGTTAAAAGCCAATTCAATACTCTTCCCAAAATAGAACTTATTCCGTAAATTGCAGCATGAGAAAATATTTTTTTTATGGACATGAATTTAATTTTTCAATCCTGTAGATAACTCTGAATATTAATATTTAAAATTTTCTCAATTTCACTATCCGAAAATCCTTTTTTTCTTAAAGACAAAATAGAATTCGTTATACGTTTCTTTTCTTCTGCTAATTCGTTTTCTAAACGAAGTATTTTTTTATCAAATTCTCCGAATATCTCTTCATAAGCCATATCCAAATATTCTTCATCCTCTAACTTTTGCTTTACCTCTTGATTCGCCTGGGCTTTTTCT
>CALLMJ010000107.1 GCA_938006875.1 uncultured Bacteroidia bacterium | reverse complement strand
GGAGAAATGGCTTTAGCTTTTTCTATTATTGCATTTCTTTCGGCTTCAATATACTGAATTTCAAGGGCTTGTTGTTGTGCTTCAAACTCAATTTGAAGTTCTTGTTTTTTTCTTTCTCTCTCAATCTCTCTTTGGTTAGCTTCATCTAAAAGTTTTTGTCTTTCTAATTCAGATTGATATTTTTCTTTTTGGTTATCAATTTCAGCTTTGATTTTTGCAAGGTTTAATTCTAATTGTTTAGAATTTTCTTCAATTTGAAGGTCAATTTTTCTTTTATTAGATTCTGCTATAAGTTCTGCTAATGATTTTTCTATAGAAGTTTTTTCTTTGGTAAACTCAAAGTTTCTTTTTTCTTTTGATAGTTTAAGTTCTTGATTCATAACATCTTGCTGGGCATCAATAAGCATTTTCTCAATTTCTGCATCGGTTATACTAATGTCCAGGACTTCAACATCATAGATATGCATACCGTTTTCCTCAAAAGTTATACCCGGTCTTTTTCCATCAACGGCTTCACCTAATATACTATCACGAATGATTTGAGTACCGTTAGAGAAAATGTCCATTACTGTGCGTTTCTTGCAGATATTTCTAAGCCTTGAACGCAAGTGTTCAGTTAAAAATTTTACGTAATTTTCTACGTTGAACCATTTATTTTCATCTCCTTCAAAGTTTACACGATAGGAAAGTTTAATATCAATTTGGCAGAAATCACTGGATTCTACGCTTACAATATCAGAGACTTTGTTATTAAGAACTCTCAAATAAACAGATTTTAATAAGTTGGCATCGGTTTTAGGGGTACCAGTAGAAAGTTCAAAGGTTTGTAAATCTTCATCATATTCTAATAAGTAACTTACGGGTCCTTTCAATACTTTTCTTTCCCCTGTTTTAGAAATGACTTGTACGGCATAGCCATTCCAAATATTTAAACAGACAGCACCTTCGTACTTGGAGTCAATGGTGATGGTTCTTGGTGGCGTATACGTTGTACCTCTTTCAATACTATCACTCACATGGCTGGGGGCGGCTTCTTTTTGAGTGGCTAGAGCATGAGTGGAAGCGACCATTTTTTGTTCTTCTACGAAGGATTGCTGTTGCCCTTTTAGTAAATTTTTGAGCATTTGATTGTAATCGAGGGCTTCTTGGTTGCCTGGAAACCATAATTTTACTTTGTGAGGTTCTAAAATTCTACGAACTAAAACTTCGGTTCTGGGATCGGGCAAGAACATACAAGGACCTCTTTTCAAGGATATCACACCCGTTAAACGATTGAGATAGTATCTACCTTCCCCCTTAGGAATGGCTACGGAATAAATTTTTTCTTGGGAACCGTATTTTATGAGGGCGTGTTCTGGGCGAGGATAATAAATCATTTGTTCTTTTCCTGTTATGAATAGTTCATCTCCCTCTTTGTATTTTATTCCATTTTCTTCGTAAGGAGCAATCACTTTAATATAAATACCTGAAATTTCGTTGAGTTCTATAGCTCTAAATTTACGAATACCATTAATAACCACAAATTCTTCGGTAGGTTCAGGGAAAACTACATCAGGTCCTTTTACATACCTTTTATTTCCGTTTTCATCTAAAAGAATACAGTATTCCATTCTTTCTAAGGTAACCGCTTCTCTTACATAATCCCCTGCATCTGTACGAACTACTTCAACACCGGTGGGTGGAATATAATAAGAAACCATAGTTCCTTTAATAATAAGCTGTTTACCGATGGTTAGATCATCAATTTGTTTTGCTAAAATATCGGATTCAGAACCATCTTTGGTTTTAATCACTGAATTAGCCCAATTTTTTTTAGCTTCATCTTCATCATAAACTCTTACCACCAAATATTGATTAGAACGTAAATAATGACCTTTAATTACTTTTGCCATTTGTCCAGGCCACATTGCAAAACTTATAGGACCAGGAATATTTACTTTACGTCCAACATTTAATTCTGATAAGTTATTGGTTGTACCAAATTTAGGTTGTTTTCCATCAGTAGGTGGGTTTTTTAAAACAATATACCAACCTTCTGGTGCCGTAATAAAAGTTTGAATTGCTGTTTCTAAATTACAAATTACAAACTTTTTTAATTTTTCATCAAAAACTACCGGTTTGTCGGTGTTTGCTAAGCTAGTTTTATAGGGACCAACATATACGTTAATATTTCCTTTGGTTTGGTCAGATATAAACGCAAACTCATTGGGTGCAAGCACTAAGTCTCTTTCTCTGGTTTCGTTTGACATATTTTTTAAAGTTTAATTTTTTTTTAATTTAGATTTTTCTTTTAATCCTAGATCAATTTTAAGGTGAAGTTCAAGTTTTTCTAACCATTTCTCTACCTCAAACGCAAATTCAATACAATCTTCATTAATTCTTTTTGTTTTATTCTCAAAAATTAAAAGTTCTATAAAACTTTTGTTTGCCCACAAGTAACAACATATACCTTTGGTGTGATAGGGTACACTAAGTTCATTACCTAAGGACCATAAGCATTCAGGCTGTTCATAATTTGGAAGGGATTCAATATAGGTTGTTCCATTGGTTAATAATTGATAACCATTTGTTATTGGAGCTAAACTGGTAAATTTCCTTAAAATAAATTCTAGATCTTTGCTATTTTGAAAAGGAATTTGAATTTTAAGAAAGTCTTCTGCTATTCTTGAATCTGCATCGTAGCTTGGAACAGGAACTTTATCCATCCAAATAAAAAATTTTAGTTCAAATAGTTTATTGTAAAAATTCATGATTTTTATGTATAAATTAGTCACGAATTTTATTTCCTATGATGAGTAGGGAAATAATGATAATAATAAAAGTTAATACACCTGCAATTAAAGCCGCCATAATTCCTGTGAAAAAGGGGATATAAGGAACAATAAATGGAAAAGCCACTATTGACCAAAATAAAGCAAAGTATAACATAACTTCTGCTCTTCTTTTATAAGTTTGTGCTTTTAGATAATTGATAACCAAATAAATGGATAATATAAATGCTCCAATAACAAGATACGTGGGTATGCTGATTAGTTTTACAATTAAAACGCCTATAGCAGTGTAAATCAAAAATTTGATTAAATTTCCTGAAGTAATTTCCATGTGTTTTTTAGTGTTAGTACGTAAAATTACATAAAAAGTTACATAAGCAAAAATTTTTCTGATAATTTTTTTACTTCTTGAAAATCTATATCATTTAACCAAATAATTTGCTTATTTTTTTTGAACCAGGTAAGTTGTCTTTTTGCATACTGGCGAGTTTTACGAAAAATCATTTCATGTGTTTCTTGGAGTGTCCTTACTCCTTTGAAGTAGTCTATTACTTCGTAATAACCAATGGCTTCAAACGCCTTTAAATGTAAAGGATACATTTGCATTAAATTTTGAGTTTCTTCAATCAGACCCTCACAAAACATTTTTTCTATTCTTGATTGTATATTTTTTTCTAATTTTTGCCAACCTAAATCTAAACCTATCCAAAGAAATTCATATTTTGGATTTTTATTTTTTTGATTCCAAAATTCTAAAATTGACTTACCAGAAGTCATAAATACTTCTAATGCACGACTTAAACGTCTAGGATTTCTAGAATCTATATGATTTAAAACGTTTGGGTCTTTCGATTTTAATTCGTCCAATAAAAACTGAATACCTAAAAGCTCATAATTTTTTTGAATATTTTCACGAATTTCGTTGGGGATATTGGGTAAAATATCTAATTCATGAGCTATTGCTTGAAAGTATAATCCTGTTCCTCCTGATAAAATGATAGGACAAGAAGCCTGCTGAATAATATTATCTGCTTGAATTTGAATATCTTTAGCGGTAAAATTTTCATAAGGAGAGAGAAAATCTACGAGATGATGCTGTGCTTGCATTAACTGATGCCGAGTAGGTTTAGCGGTAGCAATATGAAAATCTAAATAAATTTGGCGGGAATCCAAATTGATAATTTCTGCTTGTAAGTACTGGGCTAATTGAATTGATAATTGGGTTTTGCCGGAGGCAGTAGGCCCAACAATAGCAATAATTTTTTTCATTTTATGACATTAAATTCAGGTATGCAGAAGGTACCATTTTCTGTTTCTATTTTATACCAAAAATGTTTTTTTTGAACAACAAGCCCTAATTGGGGTTTATTTAATTCAATGTATGAGCGTGAAACAAAAGAAGATTCTTCGTATAAACTGCTATTGCTCGGTAAAAATACCCATTCCTGAAACAAAAAATATTGTCTTTTGTAAAAAAAAATTCCAAGATTTAACATTAAAACGAAAATATAAAACCATTTTTTCTTTTTCATAAATGGAGCAACAACCAGTAAAAATATTAGGTTTAGTAAAATGATTCCTATCAAAGCCCAAAGAATTGATGTCTGAACTTGATGATAATAAAATAAAATAGAGTTTTCTTGTTGAAAATCTAATTTGGCTTGATAAATTAAGGTATCTTGAGGAGTAGGGTATTTGGCAATCCATAAAGTTTTGATTTCTTCTAGCTTTGCATTTTCTTGAAAAAGTTTTAGATAAATTCTTTTTAGTTCATTAGGATTTTTTTTGATATAAATATTTGATTGACAAATTATTGTAAAAAAATGAAAAAAAAATAGGACAAAAAAAAATATTTTTTTGTTATTAATAAAAGTAAAAGTAGTAATTTTGCGAAACATTTTTTGTGGGTAAAAAAATTATTGCACAAAGATACAAATAAAATTGATTCCGTAGCTCAGCTGGTAGAGCATTTGCCTTTTAAGCAAAGGGTCATGGGTTCGAATCCCATCGGAATCACATCAAAAATCTTGATTTCGTAGCTCAGCCGGTAGAGCATTTGCCTTTTAAGCAAAGGGTCATGGGTTCGAATCCCATCGAAATCACCACTATTTCCAGCCCAGATGGTGGAATTGGTAGACACGCTACTTTGAGGGGGTAGTGCTTTAAAAGGCATAGGAGTTCGAGTCTCCTTCTGGGCACACCCAAAATTTTATCTTGATTCCGTAGCTCAGCCGGTAGAGCATTTGCCTTTTAAGCAAAGGGTCATGGGTTCGAATCCCATCGGAATCACTTCTTAAAATCGATTTTTAATTTTCAATTAATTTTTAGTTTTGACTTTTCTCATTTTTTTTATTATACGTAAAATTTCTTTGAATTAAACTTTAGTAGTTAAAAAATTCTTTCTTAATGAAACGTATAAAAATTTCCATAATCTTAATCTTCAAAAATTTCTTTAATGTTGATGGTTAATTCAGGAAATAAAATGCACTGCATATTATCTACCTCCGTAAAGTACCCTATAATATCGTATTTGCCACGACTTTCCTCTAAAAAATACTGATGTACCAACTTATTAACAGGGTCTGCAACCCAATACTCCTTTACCCCATTCTCCTCATACAAACGAAACTTTATATTCAAATCTTTTTTAACACTACCTTCCGAAAGTATTTCCACAATCAAATCAGGTGCACCGATACAACCTTTATCGTCTAATTT
>CALLMJ010000106.1 GCA_938006875.1 uncultured Bacteroidia bacterium | reverse complement strand
CCAAACAAAAAATGATGCAAAATTCGCTGATTGTTGGCGACTGACAAAATGTTACTTTCGCTGCTGTTATACTCGTTGAGTAGGCTTTTTTTGTAAGTCCATTCCAAAGTTTCCTGAATTGGCTCAAAATCGTGATAAACTGATGATTTCCGTTGCCTAAATGGATAACTGCAAAATCATTGTCAAGCAATATTTGTGGAAGTTTGCCTTTGTTGTCAATTTTGGTGGCATCAAACGGATTTCCAAAACCAACTTTTTTAGATACGTCTTTTACCAAATTGTTATGAAAAACGTAGTTTTTTTGTTTTTGACACCCTTCCGACGGAAACCCCGTGTTATCGGCTGTAATACTCTTGTCAGTAACTAAATGATTCTGCTTGAGAGTATAGATATAAAAAATTTATTTTGCAAGTTTAAAAGTAAAAAATTATTTGTTCATGCTTCTTACTTTTCTTGAAATTCATTTAATTTTGTAAGTATAAAAAATAATCAATGGATTTTGAAAAAGTCGTTAGGCACCGTCGTTCTATCCGTGAATATAAGGATACGCCCGTAGATGCAGAAATTGTAAAAAAATGTATAAAATTAGCGACACTAGCACCCAATAGTTCAAATATGCAATTATGGGAATTTTATCATATTACAAATAAAAATACGTTAAAAAAATTAGCTGAAGCTTGTTTAGGTCAAAGAGCTGCGACAACTGCTCAACAAATGGTAGTTTTTGTTACTCGTAGAGACTTGTACAAAAAACGAGCAAAACAAATGTTGGAGTTGGAAACCTTAAATATTAAAAAAAATAGCCCTCCCGATAGGCAAACCCATAGAATTCAACGCTGGAAAATGTACTACAATCATGTAATTCCTGTTTTATATTCCAGTTTCTTGGGTATAATAGGTTTTTTTAGAAAAATTTTAGTAAACATTGTTGGTTTATTTAGACCCATAGTTTACCAAGTTTCTGAAAGTGATGTAAGAATTGTAGTTCATAAAAGCTGTGCATTAGCCGCCCAAACGTTTATGTTAGCGATGGCAAATGAAGGATATGATACTTGCCCTATGGAAGGTTTTGATAGCAAAATGGTAAAAAGAATTCTTAAATTACCTTACAGAGCAGAAATTAATATGATTGTATCTTGTGGAATAAGGTCAGAGAATGGAGTTTGGGGAGACCAAATGCGTGTCCCTTTTGAAGAGGTTTATAGGAAATTATAATCCTAAAGTTTTTAATATTGCTTTTGCTTTAATTTGGCATTCATGAAACTCACTTTCCCAATCCGAATTTAGGGTTATTGCGCCGCCTACATGAAATGAGCCTAATTTTTTTCTTTCATTCCATACCAAACTTCTTATTACTACATTTAAATCAAAATTTCCTTCATAAAAATAACCTATTGAACCTGAATAGATTCCTCTACCATTTTTTTCTAATTCTTCAATAATTTGCATTGCACGAATCTTCGGGCAACCTGTCATGGAACCTGCAGGAAATAATGATTGAATAATATCAAAATTGGAAATATTTTTTTGAGGTTTTCCTATAATTGTGGATACCATTTGATGTAAATACGAATAAGTTTGAATTTGAAAGAGCCTTTCTACGTGAACGCTGTTTGGTTCACAAACTTTATTCAAGTCATTTCTTACTAAATCCACAATCATTACATTTTCTGAACGATTTTTATGGGAGTAGTATAAATCTAAAACATTCTGAAAATCTATTTTTTGTGATTTTTTAATGGTTCCTTTGATAGGCTGTGAAATTAATAAATCATTTTTCTTTTTGAGAAATCTTTCTTGAGAAGCACAAATTAACCAATTTTCATTCCATTTTAATATTCCAGATTGTGGGGTAGGAGAGTTATGGGTTAAATTATTAAAAAAATTTAATGGATTGATTTCAAGTTCTTTAATGAGATATTCAACAGCAAAATTTACTTCGTAAATATCCCCTTTTTTTAAATAATCAAAAATTTTTTGTAAATTTTGATGATATTCTTTGGGTGATATAGAGGGTTCAAAAGATTGATAATTCATTGAAATAAGCGAATTTTCTTCGAATTCATGAAAGTCAATAGTACCTTCATAGTGTACTTTAAGAGGTTCAACACTTTTTACATAAATTATGATTTCAGGCTCAAAAAAAGCAATATCCGGAAAAGGTATAGAAGTTTTTAAAATATTAGGACATTTGGTTTCTATTTGAGCTTTTAAAGAGTACGAAAATCCACCGAGAAGCCATTTTTTTTTATCAAAATCATAAATATTTATGTCTTTAGTTTCTGATGTTGAACCTAAAATGAAATCAAAATCATTATAAAATTCATTGAGTTTATTTACAGTTTGAAGTAAAACAAAATAAGGATATTGGGAAAGTTTTTTTGCTTGAATTTTTAAGAATTGGTTTCTTTCATGGAAAGTTTTAAACTCCAAACAATTCATTCAGTAATTACAATTTTTTGAAATTGGTTTTCCATTTTTAATAAATACAAACCCGAACCACAATTCTCGCATTCCCAAAATTTACCGTCATATTTTAAGTTCATTTCTTTTCCTGTAAAGTCATAACAACGTAAATGATTTACTGGTGGTTCTATGGAAAATTTTTTTTGACTTGGATTAGGGTAAATTTTAAAAATATTAGGATTACCATTTTCACTTATTAAAGTAGTTGAATGATATGAAACAGGAATTTTTAGTTCAAAACCTAGTTGGGGCATATAAATTTTTAATTGGTCTTGTAAGGGTTGTTGTGAGTTTACTTTAATTCGCACAAGGAGTGCTTCACCGGGAGGAATTAAGGTATCATTTTTTCCTTTTACAATTTCCAAATCAGGATGAGAAACTTGAATATTTTGAAATATAAAGTCTTGATTACCGGAATTAATGATTACAAAATCATAATACCAGTCATTTCCAAAAGGTCTAGAGCCCAAATCAATTAAAGTATCTAAATAAAGCCACTGATAACTTATAGGAGCATTGGAAAATGAAGAAAGTTTGGTAATTCTTTTCAGAAATTGAGGGTAATCAATAAAAGGATTTCGGTTTTGTTGATAGGAGTAAATATCTGTACAACGTTTTTTTTCAATATTATCAGGAAGGAACATAAAATACCAGAGACGAAGTATATTTTCTTGAGGAGCAAAAAAACTGCTGTAATCTTGATACTTTAATAGAAAATACATCAAAGCCCTAGCAGCAGTACCTTTAAAAGCGTCTCTGGGTTCAAAATGGGTAGAATTCCATTTACAACCATTACTTTGACCTGTTGGATTTGAGACCCAGTCAAAAGGTAAATTTCCTCTGGTATTGTTAATGTTTTTATCGGTAGGAAATAAGTGAAAAAAATCGGATCGCATGGGTTCATTTTGGCTAAAAAATGATTGAGGAAATACATGTTCTGTATTAAAATTCCATGGGGAATTAACTAATGTTCCGGTATTCATGGGATAATTTTCTATGATTCTTCCCGTATAAACACATTCTACTTTATCGTTTGCAGAACCTCTACCATTGACTTTCCAATTATCAAAAGTTGAAAACATAAGTATTCTTTGAGAATATCCTTGTGATAAATATCCTAAGTTGATACGATTTTTTAAAGCAATTTTTAAATCTTCTTCAATCAAATTTTCAGTGGAGTTATAATAGGGATTGATAAATCTACCCTGACCTTGAACATCTAAACTTATAGTTCCATAAAAAGAGTTATCATTCAAGGAGCGGGTTTGAAATAGAATTTCTGTATTGTAATAAATGTTTTGCTTCGGTTCAAAATAAACAACAACCTTTTGAGAATCAGATGGATTGATGATAAAATTAGAAATATTGGGATAAAAAACTAAATCATCATAGATTGGGTATAATGCAGTTTGAGAAACTTCAACGGGATAGTTTTGTTCATTATAAAAAGTAACGATTTGGCTATCTTTATTAACTTCAAAAGTTGGAGGAAAAATAATTTGGGAGGGACTTACTCTTAATGGTTGAGCGTAAGAACTTAATTGTAGGAGAATTACAAAAAAAATATATTTCATAAGATTTTTTTTGCAAATATAATTACAAATTTTTAATTTAACATTTTGGAGAGTTTTGTTTTTACCTTTTGTTCAAGACTTGTTTGAAAATCATAATTTTTATAAGAAAGGGATTTGTTCAAGTAAAATTTTACTTTGTTAATATCTTTTTTTTCATCGTAAATAAGAGCAATGAAATAAGCGGAATAAGGTTTCATCCATAAATTTCTAGCAGTATGTATTTCAAATACTTTTTGATAAAATTCTAAGGCTTTATCCAAATTTTTCATTTCATGGTATACACGAGCTTTTCGATAAAAAATTTCTAAAGAAATATCAAGATTTGGAGAATGAGAAATTTGATTTAAAATTCTTAAAGATTGGGAATAATTGCCACCATCAAAAAGCCATCTTGCTTGAAATAATTGAAGTTCTTCATTAGTAAGGGTTTTAAAAATTAATTCTTTTGATTGTTTTATTGCATATAAATCTTTATCAGAGATTTGCTCTTCAAATTGTATTGCTCGATAAAAATATTTTTGTGCATCTGATTTTTGATTTTTTAAACAATAAATAATACCTATTTTGTAATTTGCATCTGCTTTAAATATATTTCCACGTTTTTTTTCAATAAATTTTTCTAAAAAATACTGTGCAGAATCTAACTGTAATTCATACATATAACAATGAGCTAAATGGTATGCTGGATAATCAAAATCTTTAATTGGGTTTTTTATACAAAAAATAAGTTTTTGTTTAGCTTTTTGTAATTCTTTTCTGTCTAAATAATTAATTCCAAGTAGATAAGCAAAAAATGGATTTTCAGGATAATTTTTATTAAGTTTTTCTATAGCATGGAATGCAGATTGATGATCATTGAATAAGTGTTTAGATAGATAAAAATCCAAAACTTGATTTTCATTTTTTAAAATTTCTGTTTTGAATATAATTTGATGAAAATTTTGTATTCCTTTCTCTAAATTACCTGAATATCCCATAAAATCGGTTATCCATTTATATTTAGTAGGAATAGAACCTAAAAATATCTCCATCAAAGATTGCAATCTTTTAGGAAAAATCATTTGAGAATAGTTTTTAGTTTTTTGAGCAAGCTTATAGGATTCTTTAAAGTTTTTATAGGCATTCCAGTATGATTTTTGTAAAAATGCTATAATACATCTTTCTAAGTACATTTCACCCAAAAAGCTAACTTTCCATTCTTCTGAAGCTTTTAAATTATAAAGCCTATGAATTAAAGAATCGGACTTTGAAAAAAACATTTCTGATTGATAATTTTCATAAAAAAACTGTTGGTAAAATAAATTATGATGATGGAAGTAAATTTTTTGAGGAGAATTTTGTAACTTTTTAATCAATGAATCGGCACTTAAAAACTGAAAATTGAGAATTTTTTTTTCAATATCCAAATAATTTTGAGCACAAACAAGTTGAAAAAAAAGAAATAAGAAAATTAAAATTTTCATGAATTATAAAAAAACCGCCATTTGGCGGTTAAAATTTTAGGCGTATAATTGCTCTGTAATATCTTGAATAGCAAGCTTTTCTTTGGCTTTATCTATCATTTCTTGATCCACCAAAATTCTACCACAATTTTCACAAACAATAATTTTTTTCAATTGTTTTACTTCATTAATTCTTTGTGGAGGAACTACTGCAAAACAACCACCACATGCTTCACGTTCAGTAGAAACCACTGCTAAACCATTACGCATGTTTCTTTTAATTCTTTCGTATGAGTTTAATAATCTTTTATCAACTTTTATTGCAATTTTCTCTTTAACGCTATTTAGTTCTTTTTCTTCTTTTTCAGTTCTTGCAATAATTTCTTTTAATTCATTTTGTTTGATTTCTAAATCCTTTTCTTTGGACTGTTTTTTTTCTTGATAGACTTCTAAAAGCTCTTTAAATTCACCATTTTGTTTTTCTGCAATAGTAATTTTTCTTTTAAAAGCTTGTATTTCCAAATTAGCAATTTCAATTTCTTTTGTTATCGCTTCAAATTCACGGTTATTTTTAACTTGCATTTGTTGCTCATCATATTTTTTGAGCAAATCTTCTTGTTCTTTGACAGAAATTTTTAAACTGGATATATTTTTCTTATTACCATCAATTTTAGATTGAATTTCTTGTATTTTCAAATCTAAACTCAATATAACATCTTCTAAATCTTGCACTTCAAATGGAAGATTTCCACGTAATTGAATAATTTTATTCAAATAACTATCAACTACTTGTAATTCTACTAATGATTCTAATTTTTCTTTGATACTTAGTTCCATACTCAATAATAATGTACTGGATTGGTATTTACTTTTGATAAATAAACCACAAAATTATGTATTTTTTTTATAAAGTCAAAAATTATTTCGGTTGTAAATTGCTCAGATTCATGATGACCAATATCTAATAGATAAAATTGGTTTTCGTTATCAAAAAATTTATGATAAGTTACATCTGATGTAATAAATACATCTAACTGGTTTTTAAGTACATCAGGAATTAAAAAACTTCCTGAACCTCCACAAACTCCAATTTTTTGGACTTCATCTTTATTAAAAGCTTTTGAATATTTTATAGTAGGAATTTTAAATTTTTCTTTAATAATATCCATCAAGTTGAAAATATGGATAGGTTTTTTTAATGTGCCCATCAAGCCACTTCCAATTTCCAATTGAGGATGCTTTCTAATAAATTCTAATTTCTCTAAATCTAAAATTTTTGCAATTTTTTGATTTACACCATGTTGTACATTATCTAAATTTGTGTGTATTGCATATAACCCTATATTTTTACGAATAGCTTTCATAATAATTCTACTAACATAGTCTTCACCGTTTAACCTTTTTCTAGTTTGAAACCAAATAGGGTGGTGGGTTATAATCAAATTACAGCCCAATTGTTCCGCTTCTTCTAAAACCTCTTCAGTAACATCTAAGTTGATTAAAATTCCACGAATTTCTGTTTGATATTCTCCCACAATTAAACCTACATTATCATAATTTTCGGCATATTGAGGGTTTGCCCATTGTTCAAATTTTTTATGTAAATCCCAAAAATTCATAGGACAAAATTAAAGATTAATTCAATAAAAATTTAAAATCTTCTAAATCTAAAGATTTAATAAAACTTTCTTCAACTTGAATGATATCTTCTGCAATGGCAGATTTTTTTTGTTGTAATTGGACAATTCGTTCTTCAATAGTATTTTTAGAAATAAATTTGTAAGAAAAAACATTTTTGGTTTGACCAATACGATAAGCACGGTCAATAGCTTGTTTTTCAATCGCAGGATTCCACCAAGGGTCCATAATGAAAACATACTCAGCAGCTGTAAGATTTAAACCAAAACCACCTGCTTTTAAACTAATTAAAAAAACTTGATATTCCTCTTGATTTTGAAATTTTTCTACTTCTTTTTGTCTTGCTTCAGAACTCATACTTCCATCAATATAGTTGAAAGCAATTTTTTTTTCATTTAATTCATTTTCAATAATTTCTAGCATAGAAACAAATTGAGAGAAAATAAGAATTTTACTTTTTCTTTCTACAATTTCTTCAATCATACGCATAGCTTCTTGCATTTTTCCAGATTCTTTAAAACCTTTTTGAATTAATCCGGGATGAATGGCAATTTGACGTAGTTCCATTAATGAACTTAAAAAATTCATTTTTTCTTTTTTGAATTTGTCTTCATTTAGTTCAACAAAAAATCTTTCTTTTACATCTTTTAATCTCATTTCATAGAAATTTGCTTGGGCGTCAGTCATTTCGCAGAAATGGATGGATTCAATTTTAGGAGGTAATTCTTTAGCTACCAATTCTTTAGTTCTTCTTAATATGAAAGGATTGATAATTTTTTTTAAGTATAAGGCTCTTTTAGTATTTGCATTTTTTTCAATAGGATCAGCATAAAATTTTTGAAAAAAAGCTTTGGAACCCAATAAATTAGGATTTAAGAACTGCATTTGAGCCCATAAATCTAAAATTTTGTTTTCTATGGGTGTTCCTGATAGGGTTAATCGGTGAGTAGATTTTAAAGAATGAACAGCTTGATTGGTTTGTGATTGAACGTTTTTTATCATTTGAGACTCATCCAAAATGATGTAATGAAATAAATATTTGGATAAAATTTCTTCATCACGCCTTAAAGTTCCATAAGTTGTTAAAATTATATTGTATTTACTAAATTTTGACAAAAGCTGTTCTCTATTATTCCCTTGATAAACCAGATATTTTAGGTCTGGAGTAAATTTTTGAATTTCAGCTATCCAATTATAAATCAATGATTTAGGCATAATCAATAAAGAAGGAGTAAGAATACCTTTCTCAAATTCATGTTGAAGTAAACTTAAAGTTTGCAAGGTTTTGCCCAGCCCCATATCGTCTGCTAAAATCCCTCCAAGTCTAAACTTATTGAGCAATAATAACCAGTCCAAACCCGCTTTTTGATAGTCTCTTAATGTAGCATTTAAACCTTTTGGTTGAGGTTGTTTAGGTAAATTTTGTAAATTTTCTAGTAAATTCCACTCTGATTTTTTTCCTTCTAAATCAAAAGATTGTAACAATGAACCTTGATATTTTTTTAGTATAAAATTTTCATTTTCATCTATTTCTGCAATTTCTAAAAAATGTCGAAAATCGGTAATCCAATGACTAGGAATTAAAACCTGAGTTTTATCCGGAAGAATATATTCTTGTTTTTCATTTAAAATATATTTTTTTAATTTCGCAAATGGAAATTCATAAATACTTATTTTTACCCGTGCTTTAACAATATAAATTTCTTGTAGTTCTTTAATTTCATGACTTAAAGTCATTTCATCAAACAAAAATGCAGGTTCATAATTTTGAATGATAGAAATATCTTTGTTTTTCAGTTTTTTATAATTTTTAGACATCCAAAGTAATGCTTCTTGCTCCGGTAAAGTAATGTTTGAAAATAAACTTACCTGTTTACCAAATAATTCCAAAATAAATTCTTTATATTCGTTTTCTAAAGGTATATTTCTTTTGATTTTATAGAATGTGGGAATCTCTTTGGGTTGATATATAACGAAGTATTCATCATTATCCTGTGAATTTAACAAAAATTGGTCATATTTTATAAGAATTTCAAAGTTATAAAAAGTATTAACATCTTTGGATACAGAAATTTCAAAATTAGGTTGAGTATTAATGAAATGGATATCAATTCCTTGAGCATGAACTTCATGTTTTTTTAACACTTTTAAAAAAAAACCATTAAAATATTGATTTTCAATTTCTCTTGTTATAGTTATGTATTTTTTTCTTAAAAAAGGAGCTAATTTTTTTCCATCAACATCATCATCAATTTCAAAAATTTGATTGTTTAAATACATCCAAGCAGGATTTCGGGCAATAATGTTTCCTTTAAAACGATAATCTAATGGTTGTTCATTTAATTTTAAAATTTGCCAGTACCTCATGTCTTTGGAATTTCTATCAAAAAAGAAAAGAAGTTTGGCTTTATTTTGCAAAATTTCAACAGATTGCCCACAAGGATAATCAAATTTATCTAGCAAAAAAACTTTTTTTCGTCTTAAAAGTTTAAGACTCTCTGTTATTCTTCTATCTACATAATCCATGATATAGTTATAAATAGGGAGTTCTGGGAGTTTTTTTTGAAATTGTTCTACATTTTTAATTTTATTACTGGGATTAAATTGTTTATAAAGTTGATGGAGAGAAATTTCATACAGAAGTTTAATTAAACGAATATCATCATTATCTAATTGGTTAGCAAACATTTGGGTATTATGAGGAAATAATTTTTGGAAAGGGTGGGAGGGTTTTCCATTTACTACTTGAACAACATAGGGTTGAATAGAAAAACCTAAATTTTCAACTGTAAAAATAGAATAAACAATCTGAACAGATTTATGAGGATCTACTAATTTGTTCATATAAAGACCACAAATATAATGCAAATTTTGATAAGAATAATTAAGATGCGTTTAGGTAGTGTAATCAAGTTTTTTAGATTTATAAACCTAAAATTGAAAAATAAATAGTACTAAAGTTCAATCCATTTTAATGGTAATTTAACTATAAAAACCGTTTTTCCGGGTTCAGAGACAAAATTAATTTCTCCATGATGTCTTTCCATAATTTTTTGGACAATACTTAAACCTAAACCAGAACCTTCACCTTTGGGTTTTGTAGTAAACATAGCTTGGAAAATTTTATCTTGGATTTCAACTGGGATACCAGGTCCATTATCTTCAATTTTTACAATAGCATAATTAGGGTCTTGTTCAACAGTAATAATAATTTTTCCTTTACCGCCCATTGCTTGAATAGCATTAAAAATTAGATTAGTCCAAACTTGCATGAGGTTGTCAGGAAAACCTTTAATTTGAGGTTGATGAACATAATTACGAACAAGTTCAATATCATGTTTAAAGTGATGACTATAAACTGTAATAACGGTTTCAATATTTTCAATCAAATCGATGTCAGTTAAAGTTTCATCATTTTGAGAATGAGTATAAACTTTTAGTCCATGAACTTTCTTTTTAGTTTTATCAGCGGCAATATGAATTACATTCAAATTGGTTCCAATTTTTCCGAGAAGATAAAGCATTTCCACAATTTCTTGAGCATTATCAGGCTTATTTTTTAATAATTTGAAAAGTGAATCTAAGTTATCAACAAGTCCAATACTGACTAATTTTTCTGCAATTTCATCAGCAAAAGGAATTTGATTTTGATAGAGTTCATTTTCTAATTTCAAACGAACTTGCCTTTCTTCTTGAGTAGAAAGATTTTTTTTTTCTAAGATTGCTTTAATGGCATAATCAAAAAAAAGCTCTTGTTCGCTGTGGTTGATTTTTTGAAGCAAATGAGGTAATTGATGAAAAGTGTTAGGTAAAGAATTTTCTATGTTTTGAATAGAATTTTGAATGGCTCCAATAGGAGTATTTAATTCGTGAGCAGTATTAGCAACTAATTGCCCAAGAGTAGCCATCTTTTCTTGTTTTATCAACTGATCTTGCTGATTTTGAATAGTTTCCATAGAAATTTTAAGTTCTTCATTAGCTTGAATGAGAAGTTCATTTTTTTCTTCGGCAATTTTCTTTTGTTCTTCTGCAAACTCACGTTCTTTTATTGCAATTCTTTTTTGGTTTTCTAAGTCAATAGTTCTTTGTTTGATTATTTTTTCTAAATTAGAGCTATAGAATTTTACAATGATATAAACCAATAAAGCTCCTATCAAAATGTAAATAAGAATAGCCCACGTGGTAGCATAGAAGGGTGGGGCGATTTCAAAACTTACAGAAGCTTCTTTCCATATTCGTCCTAAATTATCTTTGATTCTTACATGAATAGTATAAGAACCATAACTTAATCCATTTAAAACCAATTTTTTATCTCTTTTCCAATCTGACCAATTATCATTATGACCTTCAATAAAATATTGAAAAAGAAAAGTACCATAATTTTCAAAATTTGGTCCACCAAAGTAAAGTTCTAAGTGATGTATTACATCAAAAACTGGTTTAGAACCCTCTAAATTAATGGGAATATCGTTAATGAGTAATTTGTAAATTTGAGTTTGGTGCGTACTATCAATTTTTTCGTTGAATTTTTGGTATTGCTCGTAGATGTTAATATTAAATCGGATTACATTTTCTTTGGTAAAAATAAAAATTTGTCTATCGTTATCAGCGATTACTTGATAAGGGTTTGGAGCTAGATTGGCTAAAAAATATAAAGTATCAATTTTTAGCCCGTTTTGATTTTTACTTAAAATTAAATATTCGTTTTTGTGATAAACGATAATTTTATCCATCCACTGGGTAAATTTGGTTCTATCGTTAATGAATTTGCTAAGTTCAGCATCTTTTTCAAATTTATTATTAGCAGAATTAAAATAGAATGCACCGTTTTTGTTGATTGCATAGGGATTATTTAAAATTTTTTTTACTTCATTTTTTCCAAATTTTGCTAATGAAGTACCCAATTTTTTTTTCTTAATTAAATCTTCATCAACCTCTAAAACAATGACCCCCTTATCCGTACCAATCCAAATTTGATTTTCTTCTTTATTAGATGTTATAGAATTAATAATGCCAGAAGATTCAGCAAAAGGCTTGGGTTTTTTCCATTTATCATCTTCTTTTTCAATAAGTTTGATTTCAAAAGAAGAAACAATTAAAGCATAATCATAAGAAATGGGTAAAATTTTTTGGACGGGTTCAGATAAAACAGGAAGAACTCTTTTTTTATCTATCTGATATTCAAATAAACCTCTATTAGTAGCTATTAAAAGAGAATGTTCAATATCATCAGAATCATCATAATCAAAAGTATCAATTTGATGACAAACAATATCTTTTAACATGGGTATTTGTTCAATAGCAGTAATTTCTCCTTTTAAATTGTTTTCCACTAGAAATAAGCCGTTATTGGTAGCAAAAAGAACATTTCTGCCAAATGCATAAACATCATTAACATTTTCACGAATGGCACTTAAATTTTGATAATCTTGAAGATAATCTCTAAATGAAACACGTACTAAACCATTTTTTCCTCCAATCCAGATGCCTTTTTCTTTATCTACAAACAATGAAAAAATTTCTCCTTCATTATATCCATTTTTTGTATTAATTTGCTTAATTAAAATACCTGTCTGGACATCATAAATTAAACAACCTTCATAAAAAGTAGCTATAACAATAGAATTATTGTCATACCTCATTCCATAAACAATGCCACCGCTTAATAATTTAGAATTTTCAAGGGTAATTTCTTTTAGTTCTTTACCATCAAACCAAAAATAATTTCTATCAAAACATAAAAGACCTCTGTAAGGATTAAATGGTATAAATGCTTTTAAATCATTATTTTTTGAAAATTCGGACTCAAAAATTTTAACATTCTGAAATTTATCTTCGTAAAACTCTAACAGTCCTTTTTCTAAATGATAAAAAAACAATCGTTTACCTAATTTAAAAATATGCGAAAACTTATTGCCTTTTAAATATTGAGGTTCGGAAATAGTGATATTTTGGGAGTTATATTTATAATTCAATAACAAAACTTCGTTACTTGTAGTAAGTATGAAAATTTTCTGAGAGCCAAATATAATTTTTTTGGGGTCGGAATCTTTAAATAAAGAATCATTTTTCAATTTAAAAGTATGAACAGAATCAATTCCATTAGAATTTTTTTTGATATAACCCATTCCCGATTTTGAAATTACCCAGATTGTACCTGTGGAATCTTTCTCTAATAGTTGTACATCTGTTAATTCTTCTTTAGATGTTGAGTAAATTTTTTCCCATTGAGTTCCAGTGAAACTATACAAACCAGTTCTTTTTCCCATAAACATTACCCCTTGATTAGATTGTATAATGGTCTTAACAATCGGGTCATTAATCGCTTCAAATTCGGGTATTTCCTGAAACCTTTGAATAAAAGGTAATTGTTGTGAACTTACTTTATTAGTAAATAAAATAGACAAAAAAACCCAAAAGAAGAGAAACTTCATATTATAAAACTCTAAGACCTAATTTTTGTCTTACTCTATTTAGAACCTTAGAGCTTACATCTCTTGCTTTTTGGGCTCCTTTAATAAGTTCATTGTCAACAAAATCTTTATTTTTTTCTAAATAAAAATACTTTTCTCTTTCATTTTTAAATACCTCTAAAATCAATTCAAAAAGCATATTTTTAGCTTGTCCAAAACCAAAATTTCCTGCTAAATATTTATTTTTTAAATCTGACGTTTGTTCTGGTGTTGCTAAAAGTTTGTAAAGAGCAAAAACGTTACAAGTATCAGGATTTTTGGGTTGTTCTAAAGGTGTAGAATCCGTAACAATGGATAGTATAGACTTTTTTAAGGCTTTTTCATCATCAAAAATATTGATGTAATTATTGTAAGATTTACTCATTTTACGACCATCTATACCAGGAATTGTCATCATTTCTTCTTGGATGAATGCTTCGGGCAAAACAAAGGTTTCCCCTAATTGATTATTAAAAGCAGAAGCAATATCCCTAGTAATTTCAAGGTGTTGTTTTTGGTCTTTTCCAACAGGAACTAAATTAGCATCGTACATAATTATGTCTGCCGCCATTAAAACTGGATAGGTAAATAACCCTGAACTTACCATTGATAAATTTTGGGATTTATCTTTAAATGAATGAGCATTAGCTAACATAGGAAAAGGAGTAAAACAATTAAGTATCCATGCTAATTCACAAACTTCTGGAACATCGGATTGAAGATAAAATACATCTTTTTGGGTATCTAAACCACAAGCTAACCAAGCCATAGCAACATATAAAGTATTTTCTTGGTTTTTTTTGGCATCACGGCTTGAAGTTAAGGTATGTAAATCCGCTATAAAGAAAAATGAAGCTTCATTAGATTTTTTAGATAGGTTTAACGCAGGTTTAATTGCACCTAAAATATTTCCTAAATGAGGTTTTCCTGAACTTTGTATTCCTGTTAAAATTCTTGCCATATCCGCAAAATTATAAATTTTTTTTTGATTTATTCCAGATTTCACATGAATTTTTTCATAAATAAGAAATATGATTTAAATAATTTAAAATAATTGTCCAATATTTTCATAATTTTATCAAAATAAATTTTACAATCTAAAAAAATATTTTACTTATGATACTAAATTTCTATTTTTGTCTTAAAATTAATCATCAATGAATTATACACAAGAACAAGTTAAAGATTTTTTTAATCAAACTTTTGAATTTTTATTAGTAGATTTTCAAAATCATGTATTAACAATCACTTTAAATCGTCCTGAAAAAAAGAATGCGATGCATCCGATTATGATGGCGGAATTGGCATATTGTGCAACTTATGCTCATTATAATAAAGAGGTTTGGTGTGTAGTATTACAAGCGAATGGAGATATTTTTTGTGCGGGAGCGGATTTAAAAGCTTTTGCGGGTCAAGCAGATATGACTTCAAAAAGCACGATACCTATGCCATCAGGAGAAATTTTGGTAGGGGAGTTATTTCCAAAAACCTTTAAACCTTGTATTGCTAAAGTTCATGGAGATGTATATGCAGGAGGTTTTTTGTTAATTTGTGGTTGTACGCACGTAATTGCAGCAGAAGGAGTAAAATTAGGTTTACCAGAAGTAAAAAGAGGAATTTGGCCTATGCAAGTAATGGCAAGTTTAACTCCTATTTTGCAAGCAAGAACTATTTTAGATTTTTGTATGCGTGGTTTAACGGTTTCTTCAGAACAAGCTCTTTCTATGGGTTTAATAACTCAATTGGTCAAAAAAGAGGAATTAGATAATTCTGTAAATCAATTAGTTCAAGAAATTTGTGATAATGCACCTGCGGCAATTCGTTTAGGTTTACAAGCTTTTTATGAAATGAAAAGTTTAGCCGCTCATGAACAGCATGCTTATCTTAAAAAGATGTTGGGCAAGGTGCTTTCCACTAAGGATTCTCAAGAAGGAATTAAAGCTTTCATGGAAAAAAGAAAACCTAATTGGAGTGGTGAATAACACTGTTTTTAGATGAATATTAATAAAAAAACTGGATAATCTTTAAACTATCCAGTTTTTATTTTTCGTACGATTAAGTTATGAATTTTTATTTTCTGATTTTTCAGAATTAATTATTAAATCCATCGTGATTGGGCTTGCAACAAAAATAGATGTACAAACGCCTACAACGAAGCCAATCAACATGGCAAACATAAATCCTTTAATCACTTCACCACCAAATAAGAACAAAATGAAAGCAGATAAAATAGTAGTGGCACTGGTAATTAATGTACGACTTAGAGTTTGATTGATACCCGAATTAAAGATTTTTTCAAAATCAAACTTAGCTTTGGTATCGTTAATGATTTCACGGATGCGGTCAAAAACAATTACGGAGTCATTAATATCATAACCCACAACCGTTAAGATGGCAGCTATGAATGATTGGTCTAATTCCAAAGAGAAAGGAAGAAAATCTAAATAGCTAAGAAGAGAGAAGAAGCCCATGACAGTAAAAACATTAAAAATCAATGATGCAATTGCACCCAAACCAAATTGCCAGCGGTTAAATCTTAATAAAATGTATAAGAAAATGATGATTAAACTGAAAATAACTGAGTAATATGCACCAATTACAATGTCCCTAGCGACAGTAGGTCCTACTTTTGTGGATTTTATTATTCTGGGATTGGGAGTAGAACTTTCTTTTTTTAGAGTTTCTATAATTGTATTAGCTACTTTTTCATCGGCATCTTGTTGATTTACTAAATAATTAGTAGTAATCATAATTTGATTTTTAGCACCTACTGTTTTGATAATAGGCATATTGTTTTCAAATGCTTGAGTAAGGCTTGCTCTTACTTTATCTATTTGAACTTCTGAATTATCATATTCCACTACAAATTGCCTTCCACCTACAAAATCTACTCCGTATTTGAATCCAAAGGTGAAAATAAATACAAAATAAGCAACCATCAATCCACCAATCACAAAGTAGGTTTTCTTTCTAATACCAATAAAATTAAAGTTAGCTTCAGTAAGTTTTTTGTATAAACCAGAAGTACCAAATTGTAATTTTTTGATTCCCTCTTCATTACGAATTACATATTCAATTAAAACACGAGTTACCAATAAAGCAGCGATTAAAGTGGTGATAATACCTACCATTAAAGTAACGGCAAAACCTTTAATGGGTCCTGTACCAAAATTGTAAAGCACTAAACCAGTAAGGAAAGTAGTAGCATTAGAGTCTAAAATTGCAGAAAGTGCTTTGGAAAATCCTTCAGATACTGAATATTTTATGGATTTACCAGAAGCAAGTTCTTCTCTAATTCTTTCGTAGATAAGAATGTTAGCATCAACAGCCATACCCATAGTTAAAACGATACCAGCAATACCGGGTAAGGTTAAAACGAGATTAAAAGCAGAAGCAATCCCAAAAATAAAGTATAAGTTAAAAATCAAAGCAATGTCTGCAATTATACCAGCTGTTTTATAATATACAGCCATGAAAATGATTACAATAATAAATCCAGCAATAAAGGATAAAATCCCTTGATTAATGGTATCTTGCCCTAAAGTTGCACCTACAATTTCTTCACCTTCAATTCTTGCGGGTGCTTCCATTTTTCCGGAAGTTAAAATGGTAGCTAAATCTTTTGCTTCTTCAATAGTAAAATTACCAGAGATTTGAGATTGACCATTAGGGATTACAGAGTTAACGGTAGGATAGGAATAAACGAAACCATCTAAAACCACTGCAATAGATTTATTGAGGTAGTCTGTGGTCATTTTTTTCCATTTTTTAGCACCTTCAACGTTCATGCTCATAGAAACAATAGGCATATTTCGGTTTTGGGGGTCAAAATCTTGGCGAGCTTCTACTACTGTACTACCATCTAAAGGTGCTTTATTATCGCGGTTTGTTTTAATAGAAATCAATGTAAGATATTGAGATGCGGCGGCTTCAGGTTTTGCTGTCCACATAAAACGAATATCATCAGGAAGCACATTTTGAACTTCTGGTAATGCTAACATTTTGTTTACATCAGCAGTATCAGAAATCAAAGCATAACCTACAATAGGTTCATTACCTTTTAAACCTTCAAAATTGGGGAAAGTTAATTTTGCAAAAAGAGGATTTTCTTTTTTGAATTTTTCACGTTTTTGTTCATCGGTAATGGAAGTATCTTTTTTAGTGGTATCTATCACAATTCCATTAATTTTTCTTAATTCTTCGTTAGCTTTTTCGATATATTGGAAAGCATCTTTAATGGGGTAGGTAGGCCAAAATTCTAATTGAGCAGTTCCTCTTAATAATTTTCTTACTCTATCTGAATCTTTAACACCAGGTAACTCTACTAATATACGGTTTGAACCATATTTTTGAATGGTAGGTGATGAAACTCCAAAGCGGTCAATACGTTTACGCAAAACATCAAAAGTTTGGTCAATGGCTTTATCTGCTTTATCTTTCAAAGCTTTTAAAATTTGGTCATCAGAAGCATCAAAAGTTAAACCAAGACCTTGAGCAAAATAAGTGGATAATTTAGCTTGAGGAGCTAATTGTTTAAAACTTTGAATAAAAAGTTCCACATAGTTTGAACTATTCGTTGAAGTTAATTCATTCGCTTTTGCAATTGCTTTATTCACTAAGGTATCCTTTGCATCATAAGCATTAGCCCTTATAACCTCATCAATACCTACTTCAAGAGTTACAAACATACCGCCTTGTAAATCAAGTCCTAAGGACATTGAATTTTCTCTATATTTTTTATAAGCATCAAAGTTCTCTTGGTCTTTAAACCATTCTACTCTCTGCTCTACTGTCATTTCGTTAAGCATACTATCGGTGCTTAAACGCATTACTGTATAGTACAAATTGTACGCACAAATTAGTGCAAAAATCACTAATAATGTTAAAACTAAACCTCTATTTCTCATGATAAAAATTTTAAATGTTGAATAAAATCTATTTCTGCAATCAGCAGATTAATTATAACTACGATATTTTCTAAAATAAAAAATTAGAAAATGGGCGGAGCGTTTACATCAATACTTCCTAATAACTTTAGGAAATTTAAAATAGATAATTCTTTATTCGTTGTAAATAGTTTTTTTAAAGGGTTTTCAATATCATTAAATGCAAAATCTGCTGAAAAAGATGAGCTTGAGCAAATTTTTAATTTCTGATAAGATTTTTTTTCTTCTAACCTTTTTGGTTGAGGATCATTAAAATTACTTTGATTTTTTTGAGTTAGACTTTCAAGATTTTTGAAATAGTTAAGGTAAAAACTAGCTTTGTCTATTTTAGATATAGACATCCAAAGTATAGGAATTAAAAGTATTACCTTAAAAAGATACATGATGCAGTGCGTCCGGAAGGATTCGAACCCTCAACCTTTTGATCCGTAGTCAAATGCTCTATCCAGTTGAGCTACGAACGCATTGAAATGGATTGCAAAATTAGTAATTAATTTTTATAAACAAATTTTTTTTAAAAAAAATCCCGCCATTATAAAGGGCAGGACACAATCAATGCTCAGAAATGAATAGGATAATGCAAAATTAAAAGTTTTCATTAACCTTTATTAATTGTTTACATGAACGGTTAAAATAAGTGATAAAATGCAAACGTTAATGTTATTAAGAAGGACTTTGAATTTTTAGAACCCATCTATCAAAAATAGATAGTAAAATATACAGCAAAATGATCATCGCTAATCCCATGAATTTGAATAAAACTATCAAAATCAAGGAAATGAAAATAAAAGTATATCTTAATTCATTACCTTTCCAAGCAAAATGTTTGATTTTTAATGAAAATAGAGGTAATTCAACTACTAAAAGTAAACTATTAACTACACAAATTAAGGCAATAAACCAATTAGATTGGATAATTTCTGAAATACCCCATAAATTCTGGTGCTGTATTAAAGGTAAAGAACATATAAATATAGCATTTGCAGGTGTAGGTAATCCAATAAAAGAATCGGATTGTCTGGGGTCAATATTAAATTTTGCTAATCTTAAAGCTGAAAACAAAGGAATTAGTGCTGGAGTAGATTTAATGATGGTTTCAAAAATATCTTTTCCATAAAATGATAAAAATTCAGGGTGCATCAATCTAAAAAGAATTAATCCAGGAGCCACTCCAAAAGTAATTAAATCTGCCATAGAATCTAATTCTTTTCCCATTGCAGATTGTGCATTTAATTTTCTTGCTGCAAAACCATCCGCAAAATCAAAAATTGTTGCAAACAAAATAAAATAAGATGCATCAATAATTCCATTAGGTTGAAATGAAGCAAAAACTGACAAACATCCTAATATCAAATTAATAGATGTCAAAAAATTAGGGATATATTTTTTAATCTGCATACAAACAATTTTTTTTTATATATTCGTAAACTTCTTTGGTTACCATAAATTGACAATTTTTATTTTCTGCATTTAACTTACGAAATGCTGTTGCTGATAGTTCTATTATAGGTGCATGAATTTTTTTTATTCTCTCTGAGAGAATTTCTGATGTTGTGCTTCCAATCCTTGGATAAACATAAATATCATAATATTTTAATATGGCTTCATAATTTTTCCATTTATGTAATGTTTCTAAATTATCTTCACCCATTAATAAAGAAAATTCATAATCAGGGTATTTTTCTGTTAAATGAGCTAAAGTATCAATAGTGTAGGAAGGCTTTGGTAAATAAAACTCAACGTTAGAAGGTTTAATATAGGGATGGTTTTGTGTAGCTAATTCTACCATATTATAACGATCATATTCTGATGCTAATGATTTCTTTTCTTTAAAAGGATTTTGTGGAGAAACCACCAACCAAACTTGGTTCAAATGGGTCTCATTTAATAAAGTTTCGGCAATTATCAAATGCCCTACATGTACTGGATTAAATGAACCAAAATATAAACCTACTTTAAATTTTTCTTTCATTTAAAATAAAACGCAAATTTATCCAATTTTATCTATTCGTAAAATATTATTTTAATTTAAAAGAATTTGAAATTTTTTTACAATTCATATTTGTTTTATCATCACTATATATTTCAGTACTCATTGAGTTCTTTGTATGATCAATTTTTTCTTAATTTATCGAATACTTTATTTGAAGCTGATTTAAATCGATAAATATTTGTAAATCATATTTTTATACCAATTTTATCAACTTTTTATTGTTACTTTTTGCTTCTTTTTTCCAATGCTAAATCATTCTATGTTTTCATTTTTGTATCATCAAATCATACAATAATGAAAGTTAAAACTGTTCCTTTTATAAAAATTGCGATTGCTTCTCTTTTGGGAATTAGCTTATCTATTTTTTTAAGTCCAACGATTTCCATTATTTTATTGGGTTCATTCGCATTGATTTGCCATTTTCATCGTTCATTTAAAAATTATTCACCCTATTTCATGTTGGCAATTGTAAGTTTTGTTCTTGGATATATTTCCTTTCATTTGAATCCTTTGAAAAATATGGATCAACAAACTTATCAATGGAAAGGTATTGTTATTGAAAAAGGACAAAAATTTTCCAAAGGAATGAAATACGTTATTCAAGTTTTGAGTTTGGATAACCAAGAAAAAGAAGTATCTGTAAAAGGAAAAGTAATGTTAATGCTTAAAAATGAAACCAATTTACAGAAAGGCGATTTTGTACAATTTCAAGGAAAATGCAATTTGATTAGTTTTGAAGATACTGCTTTTTGGGATCAAGTAAATTTTAAAAAAGGTTTACATGCAACAGTATGGTCTAATCAAATTCATAAAACAGGCGAAAAAGATAAATTTTATCATTATTTAGGAAAAATACAAAATTACTTTGAAAATAAAATTCAATCTCATTTCAATGATAAATCCTCTGCTGCATTAGCAACAGGAATCTTATTAGGAGACAAATCTTATATGGATAAAGAAACCAAAAATGAATTTATTAACAGCGGTGCTGCTCATATTTTAGCAGTTTCTGGTTTACATGTAGGTATCTTGACATTATTTTTAAACTTTTCTTTGGGTATTTTCTTTCAAAATAGAATAAAATTTCCAATCATCATCGTAATCCTTCTATTCTACGCTTTCATAACAGGATTAAGCCCTGCAGTGGTTCGTGCAGTTTTAATGGCTTGTTTAGCATTAGTAGCAAAAATGTTTAACCGAAATTACATTATCGTAAATATTTTAGCTTTTTGTTTCACTTTGCAATTGCTTATGGATCCTATCATTATTTTTCATTTAGGTTTTTGGTTATCCTATTTAGCAATTATCGGAATCATTTTTATACAACCTCATTTAGTAATGCCAACAAAAAATAAAATTTCAAAATGGTTACAAGACAATATTACTGTTGGCATTTCTGCACAAATTGCAACTCTTCCCATTTTATTAGGTTTTTTAGGAAAATTTCCTGTTTTATTCATCATCACCAACTTAATTACATTACCTCTATCAATTTTAGCAACTTATTTCGGATTTTTCTTATTATTTATCGCTGAAATTCCAATTTTTAGTGATTTAGTGGGTTTTATTACTAATAATTTATTTTCAACCGTTTTATTAGCTAATAATTGGATTGCTAATCTTGCATTCAGTAACATTCAATTTCAACCTTCTTTTGCTGGATTATTAGTTTCAATCGCTGGATTAATTGCTTTAATTGGTTATTTGAATTACAAATCCAAAAATTCTCAAACAAATTCTGTTTTAAATTATATTTAATGTTTTATATTTGCATTATGGAAATCCCTAATTTATCAATCTTTAAAGCACAATTTCATCAAATTCAAGATTTTGAAGAAAAATTACAATTCTTACAAGAAAATATTCGTAAATACGTAACCCATGATTCACCTTATACTGATTTTATTTCAGAGCTTTATTTAACTACTGCAGAATTACTTTTGCAAAGAGGTTGGTATGAAGAAACATTAGACGCCGCTTCAAGAGTTTTGGATTTTTTTAAAGACCATGTAGAGGCTCTCCAAATCATTCAAACCTGTAATCAAGTTAAAAAATTATATGAAAAAGCTAAGAAATATCATTTAGAGTTTTTTTATCGCAAAGAAGTAGAATGTTACGAACAAATTTTAGCAATTAGTCAAGAGGATACTAATGCTTGGTTTAATTTAGGAAATGCTTATTTAATGCAATATGAATATGGTAAAGCTATTGAATCTTTTGAAAATGTATTACAAATTGACCCTTCCGATGAACAGGCATGGTTTAATTTAGCGTACGTGTATGAAAAATATAATTTGCCAGAGCAAGCCATTGATGCTTATTCTCAACTCATTGAAATTAACCCCAATCATCAAAAAGCATGGCTTAACAGAGGACATGTATATTTTATGACTGGTAATTTACAAAAAGCTCAATGGGATTACAAAAATGCTTATAGTCTGGGTGAAGATGAAGCTCTTTATGTTTTAGCAGAAATTGAAAAACAATTCAATCAAAAATCATGAATGTAATAAAAAATAAAATTCAGAAATCCGCTGAATTATTGGAACAAGTAGAAAAAAATTTACACCAAGTTGTTGTTGGTCAAGAAAATATGATAAAAAAGCTTTTAATAGGCTTATTAACCAATGGGCATATTTTGATTGAAGGTGTCCCTGGTTTAGCCAAAACTTTGACCATTTCTACATTAGCAAAACTCATTGATGTTACTTTTAAACGTATCCAATTTACTCCAGATTTATTGCCAGCAGATTTAATTGGTACTTTAATTTATAACCAAAGAGAAAGTAAATTTGATGTTAAAAAAGGACCGATTTTTGCCAATATTATTTTAGCGGATGAAATTAATCGTTCTCCTGCAAAAGTTCAGAGTGCTTTATTAGAAGCCATGCAAGAAAAACAGGTTACTATTGGTGATACTACTTTTCTTTTAGATAAGCCTTTTTTGGTTCTTGCTACTCAAAACCCGATTGACCAAGAAGGTACTTATCCGCTTCCAGAAGCTCAAATTGACCGTTTTATGATGAAAATTCATGTGGAATATCCTTCTAAAGAAGAAGAAAAACTCATCATGAAACGTATGGCTTCAACGGAAGTTCATTATGATTTAAAACCTATTCTCAAAAAACAAGATATTTTGGAAATTCGTCAGTACATCAATCAAATTCACTTAAATGAAAGGTTGGAGGATTACATGGTGGATTTAGTGATGGCAACCCGTAAGCCCGAAGACTATGGGCTTTTTAAACTTAAGACTTTTATTGAGTTTGGAGCTTCTCCGCGTGCTACAATCGCTTTAAATTTAGCTTCAAAAGCTATGGCTTTTTTAAACAAAAGAGATTATGTTTTACCAGAAGATATAAAAAACATTGCCATGGATGTTTTAAATCATCGTTTAATTCTTACTTATGAAGCAGATGCTGCAAATATTCATGCAGATTATTGCATTCAACAAATTTTAAATACAGTAAAAATTTAATTATCAATTAAAAAATTTTATAAGTTTGCATAATCAATAGTGAATCATGAATTATCGTCCAGAATGGGTTGAAACCCTAAGAAGAAAGTATTATTCTAGAAATGTTTGCCAATTTATTTTGCATGGCAATGTTAATGATTTTGTTAGAGTTTCAGAATCCGAACAAGGGGAATACTTAAAACTCAATCAATATTTAATGAACGAGTTGTTTAAGAAAAGAGATGTTGTCATTTCTTATGACCGAGCCAATGGAATTTCTTTTTCTCACCCTGATATGCGTAAGGATTTCATTCAATCTTTAACTGCTTATGACACTTTGCACGGTACTAATTTTGCTAAATCATTACCCAAAGACCCAACTCGTGCATTTGCGATTTTAGAAAATTATATCCGAATTCGTTTGAACGATAAAAAAAGAATTTCTTTAATTATTGAATACGCTGAAACCATTGCCCCTGCAAGCACAATGGCTTATTCAAATGCAGAAGACAGAGCCATTCAAGTGTATTTATTACGTTGGGCAAAAGATGCTTTATTTTTAGAATCTGACTTTACTTTGGTTATGATTACCGAAAATATCGGTGAAATGAACCAATCATTAGTAAGAAATCCCTACACGTCTGAAATTGAAATTGCTTATCCTGATGAAACCGAAAGGCTTCATTTTATTTATTTTATGACCCGAAAATATCCAAAATTAATTGAACTCCTCGAAATGACTCCCGAAATTTTAGCAAAACATACTGCAGGTGTTAATCTAGTGCATTTAAAAACTTTATTGTTAGAAATTTTGGAAAATAGTATCCGTTTTACCAATAAAGATTTAATGAAGAAAAAAGAAGAAATTATAGAAGCTGAAGCCAATGGACTTTTAGAGTTTGTGAAAACTAAATACAATTTAGATTATGTTGCCGGTCATAAATATGCAAAACAACATTTAAAAGAAGCCGCTACAGCTATTAAAAATGGTAGAGGTGATGTGTTACCTATGGGTTATTTAGTAAATGGACCCGTTGGAACAGGAAAAACCTTTTTGGTGAGTTGTTTTGCATCAGATATAGGTATTCCTATGGTTTTACTCAAAAATTTCCGTTCACAATGGCAAGGAGTAACTGAATCCAATTTAGAACGTGTTCTTAGATTACTGAAAGCTATGAACCCCGTGGCAGTTATGATTGATGAAGCGGATGCTTATCTTGGGAATAGAAACTCTCAAGGAGATTCTGGTGTTAGCTCAAGAGTTTTTTCTATGATTGCTTCGTTTATGAGTAATACTGAACATCGTGGTAAAATTATTTGGTTTTTATTAACTGCAAGACCCGATTTAATGCCTGTAGATTTAAAACGTCAAGGACGTGCAGAAGAACACATAGCTTTATTTTACCCTGAAACCATTGAAGAAAAAAAAGAACTTTTTGAAGTCATGCTAAAAAAAGTGAACATTCAAGAAGTTACTGTCCATGATTTTGATGATGTTTTTTATCAAAATTTAAAAATTGTTTCAGGTGCAGACATGGAAGCCGCTTTGACACGTTCTAAATTTAAAGCTGCAAGCAAAGGTTTACCCAAAGTTACTAAAGAAATTATTCAAGAAACATTGAATGATTTTATTCCACCTACCTATCCTGAGGAAGTAGAACTTATGAATTATGTAGCTGTTTTAGAATGTACCTCCAAAGAACTGCTTCCGGAAAAATTTAGAAATCTTACTCGCGATGAAATCATTAACCGTGTTGAGGAATTAAAAAAATTCAAGGTTCGTAATTAATAGATGATTCATCATTATTTCTTTTTTTTGTACACAAATCAGAAAACTTTTTAATTTTGCAGAAAATCTAAAAAACAAAAGCATGGCAAGAATTGAAATGGTAATGCCAAAAATGGGCGAAAGTATCATGGAGGCTACTATCATCAGATGGTCTAAAAAAGTTGGTGATAAAGTTGAGCAAGATGAAACTGTTTTAGAAATATCTACAGATAAAGTTGATTCGGAAGTGCCCAGCCCAGTAGAAGGAATTTTAAAAGAAATTTTGTTTCCTGAAAATGCAGTAGTTCCTGTGGGTCAAGTGATAGCAATTTTTGAAACTGAAGGAGCCTCCTCAGATACATCAATTCCCAATAATATTCCTACTCAAAATGTAAC
>CALLMJ010000105.1 GCA_938006875.1 uncultured Bacteroidia bacterium | reverse complement strand
GGTTTCATACGCGTTACGCACCCGTCCGCTACGTTACTTCTTTAAAAGCACGTTCAACTTGCATGTATTAGGCCTTCCGCTAGCGTTCATCCTGAGCCAGGATCAAACTCTTCATCCTCAATTCCTTTTTTCCCCCTCTTTTTACCTTACCTCTTAATATTACTTTCAACTAATGCCCTTCGTGTCAAATATCTTTTCTAATTAATCACTATAACCCAAAACCTCAAATCAAATTGGACTGCAAAATTATAAACCTTTTTCTTATTATCCAAATGTTTATTACAATTTTTTTATTTTTACGTGTTTTTACTGATATATCTAAGTATTTATACCAATAAAAACCCAACCCCTTTCGTAGAAAAAAATTATAAATTTTTCCAATCTTCCCATCTATAAAGGTAGTTTACTCCTTTACATTTTCTTTTTATTTGTACAAAAGGAAATTTCCATGTGAATGGATAAGGGTTTTTACCATTTACATTTAAGTTTTTAGGTAAAACCTTCTCTTTTTCTAGTAGTTTTTGAATATAAGGTTTATAAATTTGCAGAATAACTTCTTCTGAAAGTTTATATCTTCCGAGTTCTAAAAACTCATTATAAAATTTTACATAGTGAAAATGATAAAAAACTAAGGGATAGGATTCTCCGGAATCATGAAGTATAAAATTATCTTCTTGTAAATCATATTGTTGGATATTCCAAGGGGCAACACCTCCTCCTAAATGTTTTAAAATATGAACAAAAGGAAAGCGTGTTTCCCAGTCATCTAAATATTTTTGGTCACCAAATTTTCCATCTTCAAATCTAGCAAAACACCAATTTAAGCATTGTTCACGCCACCATTTCAAAGCTTTTACACCCTCCTCATTATTTTTAAATGTCATAAATTGAACGCAGAATCTCCCTGTTTTTTGAGAAGTATCGTATTTTGGTGTATAATGATGCTCTGTAAGTAAAACAGATTTTTTATGGGGTAATTCATGAATTAAAATTTCAGGAGAATGATAAAAAAATAAATCAGCATCAAGGTAAGTACATTGAGGTAAATTATACTTTTTAAACAAGTATAGCAATGTAGAAGAGGTGGATGTCCAACAATATTCTGCTAAGCTACGACTTTTTTTTATTTTTAGAAGCTCTTCATCTTCAAATTCATGAAGACTTATGGGAATAATTCTAGGGTCATTTAAGGATGATAAATATTCAAAAGTTTCTTGATCAAAAGCAAAAACATAAATATTTGCATTTAAGCAATATTGAAATAAAGATTCTATCATGGTAAGTCCACGAGCAAGGTAAAACTGATTAAATAATGTACAAAAATATTCCATAAAAATCCAAAATTAAAATTATTTTTTATTAAGTTTTAAAACACCTCTTATTATTTCGTCAATTTTGTTAATACCTTGTTTTAGAAGTTCTTCAACTCTTTTTTCAACATCTTGTTTTTTCAATCCCATATTCACAAGACCCTGAATGGCGTCTAATTTTAATTGTTCTTGCTCATTCATTTTTTCAAATGTGTTGGTTGACTTTAAAGATTTGAATTTATCTTTGAGTTCTAAAATAATTCTTTGAGCGGTTTTTTCGCCAATTCCTTTAATGGATTTGAAAGCGATAACATTTTGTTGTTCAAGGGCTTGGTATATTTCCTGAACAGATAAACCAGACAAAATTGTTAAAGCAGTGTTTCCTCCAACGCCTGAAATTGATAATAGCATTAAAAAGATTTTTTTTTCTTCTTCAGAAGAAAAACCATATAAAATATGTGCATCTTCACGAATTTGGAGATATGTAAATACCTTTATATCTTTTTGTAAATGCTGATGAAAATCCTCATAAGTGGATAAAGAAATTTTTAATCCATATCCAATACCATTGCAATCCAAAATCATAAAGGAAGGCTCAATTAATACTAAATTGCCTTTCAAATATTCAATCATAATTAATTACAAAAATATAAAAATTTTCCATAAAATTCAAACGAATTTTCATTATTTAGACTTCGTTCTTTTGTGTAAAAAAGTACACGATAGAGCATGAGAGGACACAAAGTGGCACTGCCTTTTGATGCTTTTGAAAAGGGATTGCTGAAACGAAGGGAAATCCGAAGCAAGCCCGGACCGCAGCGTAGCAAGGGGCACACCCAAAAACGAAACTAAAAAATATCATGTATTTCTTAAATTCATTAAGAAAAAATTTTTAGGAAACTTGAAACTTTTTTTGAGTTTCCATAGTTTTCTATACAATTTTGCAAAAAAATTTCAACATGAAAAAAAACGTACTTTGGCTTCTATTTTTAAGCCATTTTTTATACGGACAAAACAAAATGTCCTTACAACAATGTATAGATTATGCTTTAAAAAATCATCCTAATGTAACCAAAGCAGAATTAGAGAAACAAATTGGCAAGTATCAAATGCGTGAAACAGTAGGTATGGGTTTACCTCAATTGAATGCAGATTTAGATGTACGTCATTTTGTAGAGTTACCAACTTCTTTAATTCCTGCTGCAGCTTTTGGAGGTCCTCCGGGTGTCTTTATTCCAGTAAAATTTGGTACCAAAAATAACGCTCAAGCAAATATTCAATTATCTCAATTGATTTTTGATGGTCAATATTTTGTAGGAATTGAAGCTTCTAAGCTTTATTATCAACTTTTAGATAAACAAATCCTAAAAACTCAAGAAGATTTAGCAGGTAATATTGCCAAAGCTTATTATGCAGTAATTATTAATCAAAAAAGGTTAGACATTCTGAATTCCAATTTATCTCAATTGGATACAACCATCAAAATTTTAACTTCCTTAAAAAACAATGGCATGGCTGAATCTATTGACGTGGATAGGGTTCAAGTATCTTATAATAACCTAAAAACAGAATTAGAAAAAGCTAAAAAATTGGTGGATTTAAGTTTTAATTTACTCAAATTTCAAATGGGTATGGACCTAAAACAATCTTTTGAACTAGAAACCGATAATTTAGACCAAAAAATTTCAGAAGTTCTTAGTGCCAGTATTTCTACGAACGGTTCTAAAAGAATTGAATTTGATTTATTACAACAACAAATCAAACTTCAGAAAAAGAATATTCAACGATACCAATTTGCAAGACTGCCCGGAATTTATGGTTATGCTTCATTAAGTACTCAAGCACAAAGAAACGAATTTAATTTTTGGGACACTAAAAAACAATGGTTTGGTTTTGGTTTAGTAGGTATTCAAATTAAAGTTCCTATATTTGATGGTTTAGTGGCTCACAATAGAATACAAGCTGAAAAAAATCGTTTATATACTTATGAGCAAGATCTAAAAATTTTTAAACAAGCTGTTGATTTTGAGGTTACTAATGCAGAAACCCAATTTATCAATTCTAAAACTACTTTGGAAATACAAAAAAGAAATTTAGAGTTGGCTCAAGAAGTTTTTAGGGTTTCTAAACAAAAATATGAGAAAGGGGTGGGTTCTAATTTAGAATTGGTTCAAGCTCAAACTGCATTAGAACAAGCACAAATCAACTACTATAACACACTTTTAGAAACTTATGCAGCATTTGTGGATTTAAAAAAATCAACCGGAGAAATTCTAAGCACATTTTATCAAAAATAATTTCCTATTCTAAACAATTAAGTTAGTTGATAGTTTGAAAATCAGTTCCTTATAAACAATTTTTGAAAAAAAGTTTAATTTGTTTGGAGTTTTAAAAAAAACAAATTAAAATTGCAAAAATATCAGGAACTCATGCATTATATTAAACTAATTTTTCTATTAATGTGCTTTCAATTATCAAAATCTCAAAATTTTTTTATTGAAACGAATAATGGTTATGGAATGCCCTTTATGAAGGTTTTATTGGGTTATCAAGTAGATACATCTAACCGTACTACTTTGAATTACGGTACTTATGGTGCAGGTGCTAATTTTAATTTAGGTGGTGGTTATTTGTTTAATGACTATATTGGAATTGAGTTAATGTTCAATTATGTTCATGGAAAAAATACTTTAACGAATGACCTAAAAAAAGGATTTACGGAATATCGAACAGATTATGCCAGAATGTTTATGGCTACTCCTATGTTTATTGCAAAATCTAATTCGGAAAAATTAAACGTAATTGGAAAATTGGGTCCCGTAGTTCCATTAGGTGGATTTCAAATTACAGAAGCCTTAATTTCCTCAAAAAATATAATGAATCCAACCATTGATAATTCTGTGTATTTAAAAATAAAAACTTTTGGTAAATTTAATATAGGAGCCTTTACTTCACTCGGGCTTGAATATAATCTTACGAAGAATTTTGCTTTAACATCAGAAGTTCAGATGCTACTGCTACACATTAAATCCAAAAATTCTAAAGTAATGGCTTATAAAGTTTTTGGAGAAGATAAATATAATGATTGGGGGCAAACTGGTAATACTTATGAAACAATTTTTGTTGATACATATACTACTTTAGAAAAAGGGGAATCACAATCTCAAATGTCCTCATATAGTGCCCTTCGTTTCAATTTAGGTTTTAAATTTTACTTGACAAACTAAAAAAATAAATATGATACCCATAAATTTATTTCAATGGATTGAAGAAAATCGTCATTTATTAAAACCTCCGGTGGGTAACAAGCTTATTTGGGAAAATACAGATTTTATGGTTACCTTAGTCGGAGGTCCTAATGCAAGAAAAGATTTTCATGTAAACCCAACAGAAGAATTTTTTTATCAAATTGAAGGTGATATGGTTCTGAGAATCCTTGATGAAAATAAAAAAATTAAAGATATACCTATAAAACAAGGGGAAGTTTTTCTTTTACCTCCGAACGTACCTCATTCACCTCAACGAAAAGAAAATACAATAGGCATGGTTATTGAAAGAACTAGACAATCTAACGATGCTTTGGAATGGTATTGCGAAAATTGTAATCATTTACTTTATCATGCTGAACTATTTCTCACCAATTTAACCACTCAATTACAGCCTATTCTCAAAGAATTTTATGAAAATGAAGAACTGAGAACTTGTAAAAATTGTGGTAATGTTTTTGAACCGCCTTCTCATTTTTTAAAAAAAGATTCATAATTTATGCCAAAAATTAATTTAGAAGATATTAATACACGTTCTCCAAAAGAAATTAATAAAGAAGAAATTAAGCAGAAAACTGCTGAAATAGTAAAAAAAATTGGGGAACTTCAAGATGTTCTGTATGCTAGCCATTCGAGAAGTTTGTTGGTTATTGTACAAGGAATGGATGCTTCAGGAAAAGATGGAGCAATAAGAGATGTATTTTCTGGAGTAAATCCTATGGGAATTCGTGTAATCTCTTTCAAAAAACCTACAGAAGAAGAACTTGACCATGACTTTTTATGGCGTATTCATAAAAATGTTCCTCCAAAAGGAATGATTCATGTGTTTAATCGTTCTCATTATGAAGATGTTTTAATTGTTCGCGTACATAAGTGGGTAGATGAAAAAACCATAAAAAAACGTTTTGATTTTATTAATAGCTTTGAAGAACTTTTACAGGAAAGAGGAACCGCAATTTTAAAATTTTATTTACATATTTCTGAAAAAGAACAACAAAAACGTTTTTTGGAACGCCAAACTATGCCCAATAAAATGTGGAAATTTAATCAGCAAGATTTGGAAGAAGCTAAATACTGGCCTGATTACAGAAAATGTTATGAAGATGTTTTTGAGAAATGTAATGTAATTCCTTGGGAAATTATACCTTCTGACCACAACTTTTATAAGGAATATTTGATAGCCAAAAAAGTATTGAAAACCTTAGAAGATATGAATTTGAGTTACCCACCTTCTCAATTTTGAGGATAATTATAGTTTTACCAATACCCAATTTTGGAGGTTAAAAATAAAAAAAATTGGGTATTTAAAAATTAATTAATATGTTTGCAAAAATTGCTTTTAAAATTGCGCTATTAATAATTTAATGATGGAACCACATTTTGAGCTGCCATTTTTTACTAATTTATTGATTCTTTTAGTTTCTGCTAGAATCTTTGGTGAACTTTTTGAAAGAATGAAACAGCCTGCTATGATTGGAGAAATCATTGCAGGAATTATTTTGGGTCCTAGTCTTATTAACTTAATTCATCGTTCAGAAGATATTAAGGTTATTTCTGAATTAGGTATATTTTTATTAGTAATTATTGCTGGGCTTGAAATCAACATAGAGGATATTTTAAAATCTATGAAAGGAAGAAGTATAATCATTTCTATGATGGCTTTTTTCTTACCTATGTTTAGTGGAATGGCTGTGGGATATGCTTTTCAATTGCCTGTAATGACAATGGTTTTCGTGGGTCTTTGTGTGGCTATTACTGCTTTGCCTGTTAGTATTCGTATTTTAATGGATTTAGGCAAAATTAACTCAGAAGTTGGGCAAAAAATTATTTCTGTTGCGATTTTAGATGATGTTATAGCCTTAACTATACTAGGTATTTTATTGAATATTAAAGATACTGATATGTCAATCACTTCTATTTTAAATGCTACTGGTATTTCCTTATTAAAACTTATTGTTTTTATTGTTTTGTTAAGTTGGGTTTACTTAGTTATTAGACGTATTTTAAATCGTGGAAATTATATTGAAGAGTCCATAACCAAAATTTTATCTATTCTAAAAGGTAAAGAACCTTTGTTTGCTATTTTCTTTGCTTTTATTTTACTGTTTTCCACTTTTACCGAATCTTTGGGGTTACATTTTATTGTAGGAGCATTTTTTGCTTCTATGTTATTAAGTGAAAAACTCATTGGTAAAGAATATATGCACTCCATAGAAACCACCACTAGTAATATGGCTATGGGATTTTTAGCTCCTATATTTTTTGCGGGTATTGGTTTAGAGTTTCAATTTCAAACCATTGATAATTGGGGTTTGTTAGCTGCAATACTTGCCGTTTCTTTTATCTCCAAAATTTTAGGCGGAATGATTGGTGGTGCAATTGCTGGCTTAGATAAATCAACTTCTTTAATTTTAGGAGTAGGTCTGAATGCAAGAGGTATTATGGAACTCGTAATTGCTAATATAGCCTATAAAAATGGGCTCATTTCCACAGAAATTTTTTCTATTTTAGTGATTATGGGTATTTTTACTACAATATCAACACCCTTAATTCTTAAAAGAGTTTTTGGTGTTGAAAAAGAAGTCGAAATCAAAGATGATAAAATTATGATGTAAATTTTTCAATTCCTCTTTGAAATTATGAATAAACCTATTCTATTATTTGATGGTGTTTGTAATGTATGCAATGCATCTGTAGATTTTGTATTGAAAAATGATAAATCAAAAAGTATAATGTTTGCTTCTTTGCAGTCAGAAAATGGAAAAGAACTATTAGAAAAGTATGGTTTAAATTCTAATGAACTTTCAACAGTAGTTTTAATACATAAAAACCATTCATACACAAAAAGCTCTGCTGTAATACAAACTGCAAAAATTATGGGTTTCCCTTGGAATTTATCTGTAATATTTTTTATTATTCCTAAATTTATTAGAGATTTTTTATATACTCAATTTGCTGCCAATCGTTATAAATGGTTCGGGAAAAAAGAAACCTGTAGAATGCCTACGCCAGAAGAAAAAACTAGATTTTTATAATTAAAGTGTTTAACTTGTTGATATAATTTGCAAGCTTCGCATGAAGTATATTTTCTAAAACTGAAAATACAAAAATGCTTTGTAAGTTTGATTTAATAAACCAGTCGTTGACCAAAAAATGAGAATTATAGCAAGGCTTGTCGTCAATGTAGTTTCAGTGTTTTTAGAAATTTTTTGAAGGTATTGTATAAATAGTTGAAATATAGGGGTTGATGCAATAATAGCAAATAGAATAAGAAATAAATTTTCTTGCAAAGCCCACAATAAAAATTCGTTGTATAATGGAACATTATAAAAATCAGTAACTTTTGACATAAACAAAAACCATTGATTTAAATCGGTAAAGTAAAATAAGGTCATACTAAAAACAATGTTTATGATTAAATAAATATGACCTAAAAACGCCCATTTTTCTAAATATTTTTTTAGGAATAAGGTTTCAAAAGAAATGGTAATCCCAAAGAAGGTACCCCAAAAAATATAGTTCCAGCCAGCTCCGTGCCAAAATCCCGATAAAAAAAAGGTTATAATAATCCCTAAAACTAAACCTACTTTTCCATAATTTCTTAAATTTAGGTTTAGCGGTAAAAAAACATAATCATTAAACCATGTTGATAAACTAATATGCCAACGTCTCCAAAATTCAGAAGTACTTTTTGAAATGAATGGATAATTAAAGTTTTCTTTGAAATCTAAACCAAACATTTTTCCTATTCCTAATGCCATATCAGAATAGCCTGAAAAATCAAAGTAAATTTGGAATGCAAAAAATGCAGCTCCTGACCAAAGTCCAAGAATACTTGCATTTTCATTTTGTGGGATAATAAATTGATTTACTAAATTTGCAAATATATCTGCAATCCATACTTTTTTGAATAACCCAATACCAAATCGTTGAATACCTTCTAAAAATTGTAAAAAATTAAATTTTCTATTTTGAATTTGTTCTTGAACATCTATATAGCGAACAATGGGTCCTGCCATAATATTTTGAAATAAAAAGGCATAAGTTAAAAAATTGAGATAAGAAGTTTCAGCATCTATTTTTTCATAATAAACATCAAATTGATAAGACAAAATTTTGAAAGTATAAAAAGAAATTCCTAAGGGTACCCACCAATGAGTATTTTGTAGTAAGTAAGACGCATTTAGAATTGATAAGAGAAAAGGTAAATATTTAAAGGAAAGTAAAAGTCCAAGATTGATGAATAAAGAAGTAAGCAAATAAAATTTTGACTTCGTAGGATTGCTTTGCATTTTTTGGGCAAGCAAGAAATCTATGGAAGCAGTAGCAAAAAGAATCAATACATAAATGGGTTCAGCCCAAGCGTAAAATATGAAGGAGGTAATTAATAAAACAATGTTTTTGAAAGTAGTTTTATCCCAGAGATGATAAAAAATTAAGGAAATCGGCAAAAAAATGTAAATAAAAAATAGTTCTGAAAAGGGCATAAGTTTAAAAATTTATGCTTCAAATGATAAAAATTTATGAGAAAGAAAACTAATAATTGCAATAGTACCACCGGCTATCAATCTCACAAAACCGCCATAAAATGGAATTTTTGGAATAGTCTCCGAGATTTTGGGTAATTGGGCATATAAAATTTGCATAAATCCGAAATTAGCAAAAAATACTACAACACTTATCAAAAAAAATCTTTTAAATTGAGTTTGGGTCTTTAGTTCTGAATCAGAGAAAACAAAAAATTTACTAACCATAAAGTTGGTAATTAATCCTAAACCAAAACTAATAATGAATGATGGTAAATGTAAATGAAATAAAATGTAATGATAAAGCAAGGTATAAGCGATTAAGTCCACTGACATTCCGGAGCCAGCAGCAATTAAATATTTAAAAAATTGTTTTTTTAATTTTTTCATAATTTAAAATTCAAGTACAAAATTATCAATTAATCTAGTTTTACCAACAAAAACCGCAATAGCAATAACAATTTTCATTCCTTTTTCAATCTGTTTGACGGGTTGTAAATCTTTTGCATTTAATACTTCTAAATAATCTACTTTTAAGTTTGGGGTTTGGTTTATTAAATCTTTATGAAGGTTTAAAATTTTTTGAATTTCATTGTCAGAGATACCCACTCGTAAATGATTTTTAATTTCGGATAAACTTCTAAAAAGAATAAGAGCTTGATTTCTTTCATCATTATTTAAATAAATATTTCGAGAACTTAAAGCTAAACCATCTTTCTCCCGGACAGTTGGGACGGTTATTAATTTTGTGTCTAAAAAAAATTCATCAATAAGTCTTTGAATAATAACAGTTTGTTGAAAATCTTTTTGCCCCATGATTAAATAATCAGGCTGAACGATGTTTAGAAGTTTTAAAACTACCAAACCCACACCATCAAAATGAGTAGGTCTAGAAATACCACATAATTTTTGGCTCAAAAATGGGAAAGTAAGTATAGGAGTTTGAGATTCAGGAAATGGGTAGATATCTTGGTTAGTCGGTGCAAAAATTAAGTCAATAGAAATATTTTGATGTTGAATTTTGGAAATATCTTGGTCTAAATTTCTTGGGTACTTATCAAAATCTTCATTTTTACCAAATTGGGTAGGATTTACATAAATGCTTAAAACAACAAAATCCGAATAATTTCTAGCAATTTTGAGTAATTCCAGATGTCCTTGATGCAGAGCACCCATAGTAGGAACAAAGGCAATTTTTGTTTGATTTTGTTTTAAATGATTGATAATTTGCTTTACATCAGCAATTTTTTGAAGAACCTTCATTGAAAATAACGGCAAATTTATTCAATTATTTTAATTTTTGTTTAAATATTTTGGTATAATTTTTGTGCACTATGAAAAAGTAAAAAATTTTGGATTATTCAAAAATACATATTAAATTTGCAAACCAAATTTCAAACATATATGAAATCTATCAAATTAAGTTTAGTTTTATTTGCAATCATTGCAACTATCTTTGTTGGCTGTAGCAAAGATAATGAAGAAAAACAGTTAAACCCAACTATCAGCTTTGCAAGTGATGGACCGGGTTTCTATGTATCAGACGCTTCAGTAGACTCTGGAGTTACTGTAAAAGTAAAAATTATTGCACAAAAAGGAAAAGATGGTGCTAAATTGAAAATGTTTAAAGCTACTAAAACGGTTACAGGAGCAACCGAAACCCTCGTTGACTCTACTTTGACTTCCGCAAGTGATGAAACTTTCAATTACACTTATACGGGTGCTATCGTTACAAATCCTACTACCTTAACTTTCACTATTACAGACAAAGATGGTAAATCCGCTACTAAAACCATTAAATTTACTATCAACGCGGGTCCCACCATTACCAAACCCACAGTAACTACTTTAAACTTTACAAGTACGTTAGTATTCTTTAATGGAAGCTCAGTAATAGATACAACAACCGCAAAATCTTCTCCAAGTACTGCTTATTTCAGATATTTTAATAGTACTTCAACAGGAACGACTTTAATTTCTGGAGCACAATTAGCAACTGCTGGATATTCTTCTACACCAATTTATGCACCATGGGCAACTGCTTCCGCTGAATTCAGAACTTTAAGTATTACTGATTCTGAGTTCCAAGCGGCTAAAAATCAAGATAAAGCTCAATTAGTAACTTGGTTTAATGCGGGTACTAAAACCGTTGCTGATTCTAATAATCCTGCTGGTACAAGAGCGAATAATTTAGCTTCTGGTCAATTCCTAGGTATTGATGCGGGTGGTATTAAATGGATTGCCAAAGTTACCGCAACGTCTCAAACTTCATTATCGTTAGAAGTCTTATATTAAAAAATTTTTGTATTAACATTTCAACCCCCTGCTCAAGAAGCGGGGGTTATTTATTTAAGAACTTTACTAGAATTTGATTTGTTATTAAAACATGAATTTTAAATATTGGATTATGATTACTTCTATTTTGACATTTTTCGGTTGCAAAACTGTTTACAAAAATCCTTGTACGCAAAAAAATATTTACGAATTTGAACTCAAAACCATTGATGGTAAACCATTTCATACTTCTGAACTCAAAGGTAAAGTATTAATTTTTGTAAATGTTGCCTCTAAGTGTGCATTTACTCCTCAATACAAAGAATTAGAACAATTTTATCAGGAATTTAAAAATCAAGATTTGGTAATATTAGGATTTCCGGCAAACAATTTTTTATGGCAGGAACCAGCCACTAATACAGAAATTGCTCAATTTTGTTCTACCAAATATAATGTAACTTTTCCTGTGTTTGAAAAAATCTCTGTCAGAGGGAGTGATTGCCACCCTTTGTATCAGTTTTTAACACAAAAAAAACATAATGGAAGTTTAGATTGCCCAATCAAATGGAACTTTCAAAAAATTATAGTGGATAAAAATGGAAAAGTCGTAAAATCCATTGCACCGTCAGAATCCATATTACATGAAAATCATAAAAAGTTTATCAAAAGTTTGCTATAATTTTTTAGATAATTGGATTTATTCAAAATTAAAATTTTAATGCCTTTACAGGCTTAATTTGTTGTATAACCCATGTAGGTAAAAACATTGATAAAGTACAAATTGCAATTACTACGCAATTTAAAATCAAAAAATCCCACCAAGCCCATTGAATAGGAACAGTATAAACGAAATAAGATTCAGGGTCAAAGGTAATAAATTGAAAAGTTTCTTGAAGTTTTAATAAACCTAATCCTAAAATATTGCCTAAAAAAACACCTGAAACAATAATAAAAAAAGCGTTGTAAATAAATATTAAGCGTATATTCAAAGGTTTCATACCCATAGCTTTAAGTAATCCAATCATATAAGTTCTTTCTACTATTCTAACAATTAATGCAGCCGACATATTAATAATGGAAATACTCAATAATAAAAAGAGAATAAACCAAACATTTTGATGTTGTAATTTAATCCAATCAAATATTTCAGGAAAAAGTTGTTGGATAGGTCTTGCACGAACTTCCATAGGCAAATCTTTATCCCATTCTTGTGCTATTTCCTGTAAATTTTTATGTGTATTTAAAAAAACGTCATAACCTTCTATTTCAGTAGTGTCCCATTTCAAAATTTGTTGATTTAAAAGAATAGAAGCAATAATAATATTTTGGTCAAATTCAGCTAAACCCGTTTCATAAATTCCAGCAATTTGAACCATTCTTGCTCTTGTATTCTCCCCAAGAAAATAAACTTTAGATTTATCCCCAACTTTTAGTTGTAGAGTATTTGCAATTTTACGAGAAATCAAAACTTGATAAGGATTTTTTTTAGTTAAATCAGGCAGTTTTCCTTCTTTAATATATTCTTGGAAAAATTCCTTGTTCCAAGTAGAATCAACGCCTTTAATGACAATACCATCAATAGATTCTGTAGATTTTAATAATGCCGGTAAATGAATAAAAGGTGCCACTTTTTTAACATTAGGAAAACTAATCAATTTTTTTGCGTATTCAGCATTATTTTGCAAAGGTCTAGCTTCGGAGTTGGCTTCTGGTAAATATGCACCTAATTGAATATGAGAAGCAAATCCAATTAATTTGGTTTGAATTTCTTCTTCAAAACCATTTACAACAGCAATTGCAATTTCCATGACTGCAACACCAAAAGCAATGGAAACAACCGCTAAATAAAGTACTAATTTAGAAACACTTTTATTTCCTTGAAAACTAATTCTTTTTGCAAGAAAACTAATAAAAAACATTGATTAACTCAGACGATAAAACACAAAATTAGTGAAACCCCAACTAAGTAATCATAAAAAAATCATTTTTTGAATGTAATAGCAAGAAATTTATTTGAAATTCCGAGTAATTCAGATTTTTATTTTTAAAATAATTCCATCATGAAACTAATTTTCACAATTTATATGTTTTTTCGGCATGCAAAAAATCAATATTGTTTGGTTAAAAAGAGATTTAAGAACCCAAGATCATGAACCTCTTCACTATGCCTTGAAATCTCCATTACCTTTTTTAATTATTTTTATTTTTGAACCTTCAATCATTCAATACCCCGATACCTCTTTAAGACATCTTCAATTTCAATATTTTTCTGTTCTAAGAATTAATGAAATTTTAAAACCTTTTGACCATCAAGTTATAATATTTTATCAAGAAGCAGTAATGGTATTTGATTTTTTAAGTCAACAATTTGAAATTTATCAAGTACTAAGTTATCAAGAAACAGGTTTATACCATACATTTCATAGAGATTTAAAACTAAAAAAATTTTTCAAAAACAAAGGTATTTTATGGAAAGAGTTTCCAAAAGATGCGATTTTACGAGGATTCAAATCTGCTTTTTTAGATTGGAATATAAATTTTGAAAAATACATTCAAAATCCAGTTATAAGAAATAACTTTCAACAAAATTCTTCCATTCAAAATCTACAAAATCCATTTCAATTACCTGATAAATTCATTGCTTCAATTACTGATTATCCAAAAGAGTTTCAACCAGCTGGGGAAAAATATGCATGGAAATATTTGGATTCGTTTATTAAAGAAAGAGGACAAAAATATTTTCAGATGATTGGCAGGCCTCTTGAAAGTCGTTATCATTGTAGTAGACTTTCTCCCTATTTTTCTTGGGGAAATATTACCATACGTCAAGTTTATCAGGAAGTATTAAAAAACAAAAACTATAAAAAAAACCAAAAATCTTTTGACGCATTTTTGGCAAGGCTTAAATGGAATAATCATTTTATACAGAAACTTGAAAAAAATGTTTATTACGAGAATGAGTGTATCAATCCAAAATTTGAAAATATTGATTATCAGAATGATGAAAAAAAATTAGAGGCTTGGAAAAAAGGGGAAACTGGAATTCCTATAATAGATTCTAATATGAGATGTTTAATTCAAACAGGGTGGATTAATTTTAGAATGCGAGCCATGTTGGTTTCGTTTTTATGCCATTATTTAGAAATAGAATGGAAATTGGGAGTTTACCATTTAGCAAAATTGTTCTTGGATTATGAACCCGGAATACATTATCCACAATTTCAAATGCAAGCAGGAGTTACAGGTGTTCATATTATCAGAACTTATAATCCGATTAAGCAAAGTTACGAAAAAGACCCAAATGCAGAGTTTATAAAAACCTGGTTACCTCAACTTAAAGATGTCCCTTTAACTTATGCACATGAACCTTGGAAAATTCATTCATTAGAAAACCAATGGTTAAATTTTGAATTAGGGAAAAATTATCCTAAACCTATCCTAAATATTGAAAAACACCCGATGAAATTAGTAAAAAAACTTTGGGAAATAAAAAAACAATCTTAAATGATTATGAAAATTCCTTAAACCTTAGTTTTTGTTTCAATTGTGAAGAGTTCTTTTAAGGCTTCAATTAAATTTTCTTCCTCTCCTCTTTTGCAAGCGGCTTTTAATTGAAGAACAGGATACTTAATAATTTTTTGTACCATGCTTTGTGTGATTTCTTCCATAAATTTCATAGATTGCTCATCTACTTTATTCATGTATTTTGATAATTCTTCTTTACGAATTTGGTCTAAAGATTCTTTAATTTTTTGAATTACAGGAGATATATTTAATTCTTTTGACCATTCTATGAGTGAATGTACTTCCTCTTCAATAATTTGCTTAACAAGGGGAATAGATTTTTTACGACCTTCTAAAGCTTCATTTACTCGATATTGGATATCGTCAATGTTAAAAATTATGTTGCCTAATTTTTCTAAATCAGGGTGTATAGTTCTTGGAACACCTAAATCAATAAAATTATAGGTTTTAGGAGTATTTTGAAACCAATTAGGAGTTATGAATGGTTCCTTTACGCTAATTGCGCTAATGATAATTTCAAATTGTTCAATTTCATTGGGTAGTTGTTCAAATGGAATCACTTGAACAGGGTATTTATGTGCAAATTCTAAAGTTTTAGCAATAGTTCTATTAGAAACAAAAACTTGATTTACAGAAAAATTTTCTAACAAATTTTCTAATAAATTTTTACCAATTTCTCCAAGTCCTATAACTAGTATTTTAGGTTGAGTTAAATTTTGGATTAATTCATAACATATTTCTGCACCTGCGTATGCAACAGAAGCAGAACCATTTTTTAATTCTGTTTCGTTTTGAACTCTTTTGTTTGCATGAAATATTGCATGAAACATTCTATGAAAAAATGGACCTACCAATTTATATTGATTAGCTTGAATATAAGCCTGTTTGACTTGATGTATAATTTGCAAATCACCTAATACAACGGATTCTAAACCTATTGCAACGGAAAATAAATGGCTTAAAACTTCATGAGCATCATGATAAAACGTAAAATAATTTTCATAATTACTAATCTCAAAAATTCCCTTTTGATGGCATAAAATGGAAACTAATTCTTTATCAAGAGGATTTTCTGAAATATAGTAAATTTCGGTTCGGTTACAAGTACTTAAAACAAAAAACTCGTTAAGACCAAGTAATTCCTGAATTTTCAGCAACAAATTATCGATTTGAGCAGAATCATAATGTAATAATTCTCTGATATTTACAGGCGCGTTTTGATGTTTTAAAACAATGGCTTTTAATGGAACCATAATATATTATAACAATTTAAATAGGGTTTTTATTACAAATGCAAAGGTAAATTTTGTATTCTAAACTTGAAAATAAAAATGTAATTTAGAACAATTCTAAATTAAACCATTTTTGAGAATTCTTCTTTTATAAAAGTGCGTATATTCCTAACCCCAGTAAATTTCCAACTGCAAAACCTGCTAATCCTGTTGTTAAACCAGGTAAAAGTAATTCATCATTTTGAAAATGCTTAACAAACATTGGAACAAATGCAGGACTCATCACACATGCTACTGCACAAATCATCATTATTTCCGAATTGATTTTAAATATTCTGCTCAATATTACTTGTAATCCTAAACTGATAAATATTAATCCAAAAGATGCAAAAAATAAAGTATCAAAATGTTGAAAAATTTGACGTACATCTAAAACTAATCCCATTGAGAAACAAAAAATTGTAATAAAAAAATTTCCATAAATTTCACTCATCTTGAGGTTTCTTATTTTGGGATTAAATGAACCCAAAACACCTAACAAGGTTATCACTAACATAACAAAAGGGATTTTTAAATCGTTAAATATTAAAAAACTTAATCCAGCAGATAACCCTAAAATCAGAATAGAAATAATTAAAGGCAGAATTTTCTGGTAAAATTTTTCTTGATAATCTTGAAAAGATTGATTTTTATGAATAATATTATAGGGAAATGGATATGGTAAAATTTTAGATAATAATGGTTTTGCTAAAAAAAGCATAAATAATAAAAAAATGCTGCTAGCCATTAAATCTACGGTATTAGCAATTGCAATGACTTCAAAAGAAACGTTTAAACTTAACCCAATTGCGTTCAAATTTGGTGTCCCACCTATAAAAACACCAATTAACATTCCAATAATTTTTTTTCCAATTTCATCTTGAATAAAATATTTTCCTAATAAAAAACCTATTAAACCAGTTGAAAAGCAAGCAATAATAAAACTTTTAACAGTTAAAGGAGCATTTTTAAGCCATGAAAAAAAATCCGCTTGAAAAATTAACAGAGGCATTGCTAATGGAATACTTACATAAATAAAACCTTGCAAAATATTTTGAGAAAAAAAGTCTTGTATAACAAGCTTTAAAAGCATTCCTGTTCCATAAGCCAACAAAATATTGTCAATTTTTAAATATGTTTGTAGAGTTTCACGAAAAAAATAAATTATAAAAGGAAAAACTAAACAAAAAAAAATTGTAGTAATTTCAGGTAACATTAGCTTTTTAAAACAGTAAATATAAAAAAATACAGATTTGAAAATCTCTGTGTTTATGATTATACATTATGTATTCATGATTATTCAAATTAAAAAATTCTATTCAAGTTGAAGTATTTGTAAAAGTTTTTATAACCCAATTGAATATTTTTCAGGATTTAACAATTAAATTGCTAAATCCTGAAAAAACTACATTTATTCCATTATAAACGGATAATTAGGTTCAGCATAAACATCTGTGTAAAGCTCGGAGGGGTCAGGGTAGGGGCTATTTTCAGCAAATTCTACGCAATCTGCTACAATATTTTTGATTTCTTCATCGATAGCTTCAATTTCTTCAGCGGTTGCCAATTGATTTTCTAGAAGATAAGATTTGATATGAGCAATAGGATCTAACTCTTTATATTGCTCTAGTTCTTCTTTGGTACGGTATTTAGCGGGGTCAGACATTGAATGACCTCTATAACGATAGGTTTTTATTTCTAATAAAGTAGGGCCTTCACCATTTTTAGCTCTTTGAACAGCCTTTGAAGTTGCTTCATAGACGTCAATAACACTCATACCATTTACTGGTTCGGCAGGCATATCATAGGCTAAACCTATTTTCCATATATCTGTAACATTAGAACTTCTTTCAACGGAGGTACCCATAGCATACAAATTATTTTCGCAAATAAAAACTACAGGAAGTTTCCACATCATAGCCATATTAAATGCTTCATGAAGAGCACCTTGCCTTGCAGCGCCATCTCCAAAAAAACATATACATACTTTTTGTTCACCCCTATATTTAATGGCGAAAGCTACACCAGCACCAAGAGGAATTTGCCCACCTACAATTCCGTGCCCACCTAAAAAGTTATGTTCTTTAGAAAAAAAGTGCATAGAACCGCCTTTTCCTTTTGTACAACCAGTAGATTTTCCGTAAAGTTCCGCCATGCATGCTCTTGCTGGTACCCCTCTTGCTAATGCTTGACCATGATCTCTATAAGCAGTAATTACATAATCATCAGGAGTTATAGCTGATTCTACACCAGCAGCTACAGCTTCTTGCCCTATATATAAATGGCAAAAACCTCTAATTTTCTGTTGTCCATATAATTGACCTGCTTTTTCTTCAAATCTTCTCATAAGCATCATTTGATGATACCATTTTAAAGCAGTTTCTTTACTGTAAGTTAAAATTTTGTTTGATTTTTTTGCCATGAGTGGTTACAATTTTGCCGCAATTTATAACTATTTTTTCAATTTGAAAAACAAATTCAAGTTACCAAAATTGTTCCTACAAGTTTAGTAAATAATGGTAACACAATGCCAACTTCCAAATTGATACTTTTTCAGTAAATCAATCTAGTTTTAATTTCAATAATTTAAATAGTTTACCTATTTTGGTTGAAGAATTAAGTCTGACCTCTCAAAATTCTCAAAATCAAAAATCTAATATTAAAATTTATCCTAATCCTACTGAAAAGTATTGTATTTTTTGAAAATTTTCAGCAAGAAGCATTTTCACTAACCATTACGGATTATTTAGGAAAAATCATCTATGAAAATGAAGAATATCAAGAAAAATCATTTTCTCTCCAAACATTACTAAAAGGAATATATTTTTTTAAAATATTCTTTAATGGAAAGGGATATTTTGAAAAAATTGTAAAAAATTGATAGAAATACCTCAAAAGGCAAGGCTTTTAAGTATTATGTGAAGAATATATCAGCTAAGAAAGCACTTGCTTTGAACACTTTAAAAAATCGGGAAAAGGGTAGAACAAAGTGAATAGCGAAAATACAAACCCCTAGTGGAGATTAATCCATTTAATCTTACAAATTTAAAGTTTGTACGTTAAAATTTTATTTTGTATTAAAAAAATTACGAAATTTGCGAAAATTTTTTAAGTACAAATATCGTTGATTCAATGAGTAAAGTAGAAACTCAAATTTATCCTACCAAAAAGCAATTTAACCTTCCTGAAATAGAAACGGAAGTTCTTAATTATTGGAAAAACCATCAAATTTTTGAAGAAAGTATTTCTCAAAGAGAAGGTTCTCCAACTTTTAATTTCTATGAAGGACCTCCTTCTGCCAATGGTTTTCCAGGGATACACCATGTCATGTCTCGTACTTTAAAAGACTTATTTTGCCGTTACAAAACTATAAAAGGTTTTAAAGTAAACCGTAAAGCAGGTTGGGATACTCATGGCTTGCCGGTTGAGTTACAAGTTGAAAAAAAATTAGGTATTACCAAAGAAGATATTGGAAAAATTATTTCTGTTGAAGAATATAACAAAGCTTGCCGTGAAGACGTTCTAAAATTTAAAGATAAATGGGATGAACTTACCGAAAGAATGGGCTACTGGGTAGACCTCAAAAATCCTTATATCACTTTTGATAATGCATACATAGAAAGTGTTTGGTATATTTTAAAAAATTTCCATCAGCGTAATTTACTTTATAAAGGGTATACTATTCAACCTTATTCACCTGCCGCTGGTACAGGATTAAGTTCACATGAATTGAATTTACCAGGTTGTTATAAAATGGTTAAAGATACCTCTTGTGTTGCTCAATTTTTAATGAATGGTACAGATAATACTTTCTTTTTAGCTTGGACAACTACTCCATGGACGCTTCCTGCTAATAGTGCTTTAGCGGTTGGTAAAAATATTATTTACGTAAAAGTTCAAACTTTTAATCCTTATACTCATCAACCCATTATAGTTATTCTTGCAAAAGACCGTTTAGGTGCTTACTTTTCTAAAGACGGTGAAAACCAAGATTTTAATCAATATCAAGCAGGACAAAAAATTATTCCTTATCAAATTTTAGAAGAATTTAAGGGTCAAGATTTAGAAGGTAAAAAATATGAGCCTTTATTTGTGGATTGGGCAAAAGCATATCCAGAAGAAGCCCAAAAAGCTTTTAGGGTTATTATTGGTGATTTTGTAACTACAGAAGATGGTACAGGCATAGTGCATATTGCTCCCACTTTTGGTGCCGATGATATGCGCGTAGCTAAACAAAATGGTATTCCTGCAGTACTTTTTGATGGTGAACCTATCGTAGATAAACAAGGTAAATATATTTCACAAATTCAATTATTTGGTAATCGCTATGTAAAAAATTATACCAATGACCCCAACTATCAAAATTTAGATGTAGATATTTCTGTTTATCTCAAACAAAATAACCGCGCTTTTAAGGTAGAAAAATATGAACACAACTATCCTCATTGCTGGCGTACCGATAAGCCCATTTTGTATTATCCCTTAGAATCATGGTTTATAAAAACAACAGCTTATAAAGACCGTTTAGTTGAACTCAATAAAACCATCAACTGGAAACCAGCTAGCGTAGGTACAGGACGTTTTGGGAACTGGCTAGAAAATTTAGTGGATTGGAATTTAAGCCGTTCTCGTTACTGGGGGATTCCTCTACCAGTTTGGGTTAGTAATGATAAACAATATTCAATTGGTTCAATTCAAGAACTCCAAAAAGTAGGTTATGAAATTTTAGAAAATAACCCAGATTTAGAAAATGAAATTTCAAGTTTCCAAAATACTGACCATAAATATCAAGAACTCATTTCTGGTGACCCAAAATCTATACGTACCAAAGCAAAATATCTTGAATATAGTATGGGAATGGCAAATGCTGGTCATTCACCTAATTCTAATGAAGTTATTCAGGATTGGCTGAAAAAAGGTTGGATAAAAAAAGTATCTGATTTAAATATTGAACAAATTGATTTGCATAAACCATTTATTGATAGGGTTGTGCTGATTCCCGATACCAACTATGAACAAGTTTTTGTACGTGAAAATGATTTAATTGATGTTTGGTTTGATAGTGGAGCCATGCCTTATGCACAAGTTCACTATCCTTTTGAAAGTCAAGATAATTTTGAAAATGTATTTCCAGCAGATTTTATTGCAGAAGGGATAGACCAAACCCGTGGTTGGTTTTTTACTTTACATGCTATTGCTACGCTTTATAAAGATTCCATCGCCTTTAAAAATGTCATTGCCAATGGTTTATTGTTAGATAAAGACGGCGTTAAGATGTCCAAACGTTTAGGTAATGTCGTAGACCCCTTTGAAACTTTATCAAAATATGGAGCAGATGCTACTCGTTGGTATATGATGGAAAATACTCCACCTTGGGAAAATTTAAAATTCAATTTAGATACTTTGCAGGAAACTATCCGTAAGTACTTTGGAACTCTTTTCAATACCTACAACTTTTTTGCTTTGTATGCTAATTTAGATGGATTTACTACCGATAAATACAATTTTGTTCCTTATCATAATCGCTCTGAATTAGACCAATGGATAATTTCATTATTGAATAGTTTAATGGAAAAAGTTGAGAATGCTTTAAATGACTATGACCCTACCACTGCTGCTCGTGCTATTCAAGAATTTGTGATTGACCAACTTTCTAATTGGTATGTCCGTTTATCTAGAAGAAGATTTTGGAAAGGAGAAATGAACCAAGATAAAATTGCTGCCTATCAAACCTTACATGAATGTTTATTGAAGGTAACCCAGTTAATGTCTCCAATTGCACCTTTTTCTGCGGAATGGCTTTATAAATCTTTAACTTACTCTTCATGGAATGATAAAAATTCTGTTCATATTGCATTATTTCCTAAGGTTCAGAAAGAGTATATCCAAAAAGATTTAGAAGAACAAATGGAAATTGCTCAAAAGATATGTTCTTTGGTTCATTCTATAAGAAAAAAACATCAACTTAGAGTAAGATTACCACTTTCTAAATTATTAATTCCTGCTCTTGATGAAAAAATGAAATTAGCTTTATTAAAAGCAAAAGATTTAATACTTTCAGAAGTGAATATCAAAGAATTAGTAATTCCAAATGAAGAAGATACAACCATCATCAAAAAAATCAAACCGAATTTTAAATTGTTAGGTCCTAAATTAGGGGCACAATTAAAATTTGCACAACAAGCTATAGAAAGTCTTTCTCATGAGGAAATTAAAAAATTAGAAAAAGGAAATTCTTTGAATGTTAAAATTGGAGAATTGGACTATGAATTACAACCCAATGAGGTAGAAATATTCAATCAAGATATACCCGGTTGGGCAGTAGTTTCTGAACATGCCATTACAGTTGCTGTTGATTTACAAATTACAAAAGAATTAGAAAATGAAGGAGTAGCAAGAGATTTTGTGAATAGAATCCAAAATTTAAGAAAAGACTTAAATTTTGATGTAACTGATACCATTTTAATACACGTTCAAAATCAAGAAGAATGGAAAGATGCCATAGAAGAATGGAAAAATTATATTCAAACAGAAACCTTAGCAAAATCTATTGAATGGGTTAACTATTTAGAAAATGGACATGAAATTGAAGTAAATAATATTATAGGCAAAACAATCATTATAAAAAATTAAAGGTTATGGAAGAAAAAACACATTATACAGCAGAAGAGTTGCAAGAGTTTAAAGAACTTTTATTAGACAAATTAGAAAAAGCAAAAGCTGAATATAAATCTTTACAAGAAAGTTTAAGAGAAACCACTGAAAATGCAGCGGATGGTTATAATATTACAGAATATGGAACGGATACTCAAGAAAAAGAACAATTAGAACTATTCTTGATGCGTCAAGCAAAGTTTATTGATTCTCTTGAAAGAGCATTAACCAGAATTGAAAACGGCACTTATGGCAAATGTAAAGTTACAGGGAAGTTAATTCCTAAAGAAAGATTAAGAGCAGTACCTCATACAGAAATTAGTATAGAAGCAAAATTAGCTCAAAAGAAAAATCCTCAAATTATCACTTCATCAGAGCATCACGAAGATTCAGAAGATTAATTCATGAACAAAAAATTAATTGGAATAGTTTTATCAGTGGTTATTTTAGACCAACTGACTAAATTGGTTGTAAAGTGGAATATGCATCTAGGTGAAGAAATTAAAATAATTGGAGATTTTTTTAAAATACATTTTACAGAAAATCCAGGTGCAGCATTTGGAGTAACTTTGAGTAATTTGTTTTTAGGTGCAATTACAGAGGAAACGGCTAAGGCTCTATTAAGTGTGCTTTCTGTGTTCTTAGTTGGTGGAATTGTGTATTATTTGTATAAAATTAAAGACCAAAAAACTAATTTACCCTATTGGGTAGCATTAATTTTAGGGGGTGCTATTGGCAATATTATAGACCGTTTATTTTATGGTATTTGGTTTGCCAAGATGAATGATTATGAAGGAGGATTCTTACACGGTAGAGTGGTAGATATGTTTTATTTTGATATTTATCAAGGAATTTTACCAGATTGGATTCCCATTTGGGGAGGTACTTATATGGCATTATGGCCTATTTTTAATATAGCAGATACAGCAATTTCTGTAGGTATAGTAGCTATAATTGTGTTTCAAAAAAGTTTATTCCCAGAAGAAAACTCATTGGATGCTGAAAAAAAATTATTGCAATAATAAAATTTTGTTTATCTTTGCCCACAAAATTAACTAAGGCATGAGAAAAATTTGGATTACATTATTTGCAGTTTTATCAATAAATCTGCTTAATGCACAAGGTTTTTGGACACCCATTGATGAAACTGAGGTTCCTAAAGAACTAGTAGATAAGTTTCATGAACAACATCCTAATGCAAGAAATACACATTGGGGTTTAAGAAAAAGTGGTAAAACAGAACTTTATAAAGTTACTGCAGTAGAAGATGGGCATCATATTAAAGCTCGTTACGATGAGCATGGTACTGAACTAGAAAAAATTCATACTACTCAAATAGAAAAAGTTCCTGAGCCTGTAAGAAAAGTTATTGATGAACAAACCAAGCAAGGATGGGATATTAAACGTATTTATCATGCTTTTAAACATAATAAAAAAGATAAAGATGAAGACAAAGAAAATGATGATGATGATGACATTTACAAGCTTTTTTTTGAAAATCATAACCATCATCGTAAATATTTACACCTAGAAGTAAACGTGAAAGGAAAAATCATTGAAAAAGATTATAAAAAACACTCAAAACACGAAGTACACGATTAATGATAATTCTGCAAGTTTTATTACAAACACAAAATACAGAAAAATTTTTATTTGCATCGGATAAAATCTATACGGTTTTATCCGTTGTTTTAATTATATGGATAGGGATTTTAGTAAAATTGTTCCTATTAGAAAAAAAAGTTAAAGAATTAGAAAACAAAGACAAAAATCAAGATTAAAAATAAATTATGATTGGAGAACTCAAAGGAAATTTAGAAGGAAAAACTGCATTAGTAGGTGGTAGCACCCAAGGTATCGGTTTAGCTACATCTATATTAATGGCACAGGCTGGTGCTAATGTAGTTTTGATGTCTCGTAATCAAGAAGCATTAGAAAATTTAGTTACAGAGCTACCTACTCCTTATCAACAAAAACATCATTTTATTTGTGCTGATTTCTCTTATCCTGAAGAGACTCAAAAAAAAGTTATGAATTTTATTCAAGAAAAAGGAAATATTCATATATTAGTCAATAATTCGGGAGGTCCTTCACCGGGTCCTATTTTAAACGCTCAAACTCAACAATTTCTTCATGCCTTTGAACAACACTTATTAACCAATCATTTGTTAGTTCAAACAGTAATAGATGGAATGAAAACCGATAAATACGGAAGAATTATTAATATTATTTCAACTTCTGTAAAGCAACCTTTACCTAATTTAGGCGTTTCTAATACCATAAGAGCGGCAGTAGCCAACTGGGCAAAAACTTTAGCAAATGAATTAGGTCATTTCGGTATTACCGTGAACAACGTTTTACCCGGAGCCACAAAAACTCAAAGATTAGAAGGTATTATTCAAAATAAATCAAAAAAAACAGGTATCCCTGTTGAAGAAATTAAAAAAGAAATGAAATCTGAGATTCCTTTGGGTCGTTTTGCTTATCCCGAAGAAATTGGATACGCAGTTTTATTTTTAGCCTCTCCTTTTGCTGCATACATTAATGGCATCAATTTACCTGTTGATGGCGGCAGAACCAGTTCTTTGTAAAATTTTCGGGATTTTAATATGTCCATCATAGAAAAAAAATGCTTTTGTAAAATAAACTTAGGACTATTTATTAAGGCGAAGCGTTTAGATGGTTATCATGAAATAGAAACATTAATGATACCTGTACAAAATTTTTATGACACTTTAAAAGTTCAAATAAATCCTTTAAATACTTTTGAGTTTATTCAAACAGGAATTCTGATTGATGTTCCCATTCATGAGAATATTATTTATAAGTCATGGAAAAAAATTAAAGATGAGTTTGGAATAGATAAAGGAATCAAAGTTGAACTCAATAAAAATATACCTATGGGTGCTGGTCTTGGAGGAGGTAGCTCAAATGCGGCTCAAATGCTTTTAATTATTAATGAGCTTTTTCAGTTAAATATAAATTTTGATATTTTACATCGTTTTGCACGTACTCTTGGTGCTGATGTTCCCTTTTTCTTAAAAAATCAACCATTAATTGCAAGAGGAATTGGTGATGAATTTGAAGAAATAGATTTTCCTTTCAATTATGATGTAAAAATTATAGTCCCCCCATTTGGTTCTAATACCAAAGAAGCCTACAGCTTTCTAAATTTAAAAGAATGTTCTACTCATAAAGACTTAAAATCCATTTTGTTAGGAGATAGAACTGCTTGGAAGAATCATTTAGTAAACGATTTTGAAAAACCCCTTTTCCAGAAGTTTCCCGAACTTCAGTCCATTAAGAATGGCTTATATGAAGCTGGGGCATTTTATGCATCTATGACAGGTTCTGGTAGTGCTGTTTATGGATTGTTTAAAAGGTAGTCATTATATTTTTCTTTCATTTTATTAAAATTAATAAAAAAACATTAAATTGCGGCAAAATTATTCATTATGTTTTCAAAGGATACATTAAAAGGAAAAAAAATTCTTATTACAGGTGGCGGTAGCGGTTTAGGTTTATCTATGGCAAAAGCTTTTGCTTTTCATGGTGCTGATGTAGCAATTTGCGGTAGAGATGAAGAAAAATTAAAAAATGCGTTGCAAGAAATTAACGAAATAAAAAACACTGATTCCAAAGCTATATATCATTCTTGTGATGTAAGAGATTATGAACAAGTAAAAACTACCATTCAGTATTGTGTTCAAGAATTAGGAGGATTAAATGGTTTAGTAAATAATGCTGCTGGAAATTTTTTAGCTATGGCTGAAGATCTAACTCCCAATGGATTTAAGGCTGTAACAGAAATTGTTTTACAAGGTTCTTTTAATTGTTCTCATGCATTTGGAAAATATATTATAGAAAATAAAATACCACAATCGGATATTTTAAATATTGTTACTACTTATACACAATCTGGGTGTGCATTTGTTTTACCAAGTGCTTGTGCTAAAGCTGGTGTTTATGCAATGACCATGACCTTAGCTTTTGAATGGGCTAATTACGGAATTAGATGTAATGCAATTGCACCAGGTCCCTTCCCTACAAAAGGCGCTTGGGATAGATTAATGCCCTCTAAAGATATTGAAAAGTTTTATATTCAAAGAATACCTATGAAACGTTATGGAGAACATGAAGAATTAACCAATTTAGCTGTTTTTATGATGTCCGATATGGCTAGATATTTAAATGGTGAATGTGTAACCATTGATGGTGGCGAGCATTTACAAAATGGTCAATTTAATTTCTTTGCTCAAATGTTTTCTCAAGATCAAATTAAACAGGTATTTAGTTCTGTTAGAGAAAAAAATAAAAAATAAATTCCTTTTGTAAAACATTTAAGTTCAACAGTCTTGTAAAAATTTCAAGATTGTTTAGTTTGTTGTGAATATACCTTTATCAACATTGTTCTATTTTTGTAACATTTGTAACAAGAATTTTTACTTAATTTTTATATTTTTACCACAAATTCTAGTATTATGAGTCTTGAAAGTATTTTGCGTTCCAAATGTCCTCGTTGCCATGAAGGAGATATGTTTAATAATTCTAATCCTTATGCCAAAGGAGGCATGGAAACCAAAGAATTTTGCGATTCTTGTGGGCAACAATTTGAGTTAGAAACCGGTTTTTATTGGGGTGCCATGTATGTAAGTTACGGTATGACTGCTGGTTGGGCAATCTCTAATTTTGTGTTATTTTATTTTATTTTTAATCTTTCTCTTTGGTTCTTTATACCTTATTTAATGATTACTTTAATTTTGCTTTACCCATTAATTTTCAGAATTTCTCGTACAATTTATTTGAGTTTTTTTGTATATTATGACCCCAATTGGAAAAATAACATTCTTCCTAAAATCAAAAAGGATTACCACTAATTAACGTAATCAAAAAATAGTGTAAATTTGCTTTTTAAATTAAGCTTTATGACGCTAAAAGAAAGAATTAATGAAGATTTAAAAGTTGCAATGAAAGCAAAAGATGAAAAAGCGTTGCGTGGAATAAGAGCTATAAAAGCGGCTATTATTATAGCTGAAACTTCTGAGGGTAGAAATTCAAAAGATTTAACTACCGAAGAAGAAATTGCTATGCTTCAAAAACTCATTAAGCAACGTAAAGAATCTTTAGATATTTACACAAAAAATGGTAAAGAGGATTTAGCAAAAGTAGAACAAGAAGAAATTGAAATCATTGAAAAATATTTACCTCAACCGCTCACTCAAGAAGAATTAGAAACCCTTATAAAAGAAACTATTCAACAAGAAAATGCAACAACCATCAAAGATATGGGTAAAGTAATGAAGTCTTTAACTCCAAAAATAATGGGTAGAGCTGATAATAAATGGGTTTCAGAACTTATAAAAAAACTATTAAGCTAAATGCGAGTTCCTTTTTTAAATTTTGATGCTCAACATCAACCTTTAAAAAATCAATTTTTGAATGCTTTTGAGGCTTTTTTAGATTCTAATTATTATGTACTCGGCAATAAAGTCAAAGAATTTGAAGAAGAATATGCAAAATTTCATAATATAAATTATTGTGCTGGCGTTGCAAGTGGCTTAGATGCTTTATATTTAGCGTTAAGAATTTTAAATATTGGTAAAAATGATGAAGTAATTGTTCCTTCTAATACTTACATAGCAACGGTTTTGGCAGTTAGTTATGTTCAAGCGAAGCCTGTTTTTGTTGAACCTGAATTTATTACTTATAACATTGATCCTCAAAAGATTGAAGAGAAAATTACTGCTAATACCAAAGCAATTTTACCCGTTCATTTGTATGGACAAGCCGCCAACATGTCCGAAATTATGAACGTAGCTAAAAAGTATAATTTGATGGTCATTGAAGATAATGCACAAGCTCATGGTGCTTTACATAGTCATCAAATGACGGGCACTTTTGGCCATATTAATGCAACTAGTTTTTATCCTTCAAAAAATTTAGGTGCTCTTGGAGACGCTGGTGCTATTACTACTTCTTCAAATGATTATTACGAACAAATCAAAATGTATAGGAACTATGGTTCAAAAGTACGTTATTACAATGATGTGATTGGTTATAATTCTCGTTTAGATGAGCTTCAAGCGGCTTTATTGTTAATTAAACTAAAGCATTTACAAGAATGGAATCAAGAAAGAAATCGTTTAGCAAAAAAATATTTTGAAAATCTTAAAAATCTATCTGATATTCATTTACCCCAAACCCTTGAAAACAATACACATGTTTATCATTTATTTGTGATTAGGTGCCCAAAAAGAAATGAATTAATGGATTTTTTAAAGAAAAATGAAATTGATACACTGATTCATTACCCTGTACCCCCTCATTTACAAAGAGCTTATCAACACTTAAATTTTCAAAAAGGTGACTTTCCGATTGCAGAACAATTAGCAGATGAAATGCTTTCTTTACCTCTTTATCCAGGTCTTTCAGATTCTCAAATTGAATATGTTTGTGAAAAAATTCAAGCATATTATGGAAGTTGAAAAAATTCATAATATAACTGCTTGAATGTTAAAATATTTAAAAAAAATTGAATTTTGGATATTTCTATTCTTTATGTTTAGATTATGGGGCATAACAGACCCACCATTAGAATCTGGACATAATTGGAGGCAAATTACTGGCTTAATGGTATCAAGAAACTTTTTAGAAATTGATTCTAATATTTTTTTTCCTAGAGTAGATGAGAACAATGGCGGTACAGGCATTATTGGTATGGAATTCCCTATATTGAATTATTTACATTTTTTATTAAGTTTCATTTTTGGTTATCAACATTGGTACGGAAGACTTATCAACTTGATTGTTAGTTCCTTGGGTATTTTTTATTTTTATAAACTGATTAAAGTTGTTTTCAATGAAAATCTTGCATTTTATAGTTCAATAGGTCTTTTAACTTCTACATGGTTTGTTTTTTCTAGAAAAATGATGCCTGATACATTTTGTATGGCTTTAATGTTTATAGGCTTATATTTTGGTTATCAATATCTTATAAAAAAACATTGGAAAAAATTGCTTCTATTTTTTCTATTTACAAGTTTGGGTAGCCTTGCTAAAATTCCTGCTATTATAGGATTTTCTTTTGTGTTACTTTTTTGGTGGAAATTGAAGCCTACAATAAAAATCATGTGGGTTCAATCTGTTTTTATGGTTTTTACTTGCATCTTAGTTTATTTATGGTATTTTTTATGGAATCCTTATTTATCTGAAAATTATGGAAATTGGTATAATTTAGGAAAAAGTTTTTCACAAGGATTTGAAGAGCTTTCTCATAACCTACCAAAAATTATGGAAAACTTTTATTTTCATTCTTTTAATAGTTTTATTCTTTTTGGATTAAGCCTTTATGGATTTATTCTAATATTGAAATTCAAAAAAAAACCATTTAATTTTAATAACTATTTTGTATTCAGGTGTTTTTGTTTTATACGCTATAAAATCTGGGCATTTTTTTTATCATCATAATTATTACATGATTCCTTTTAATCCGATAATGGCTTTATGGTTAGGTTTTGGTTTAGAGAAAACTTCAAATTCCAAAATAAAAATATTTATTTTATGTATCGGGATTTTAGAAAGTATTGCCAATCAACAACATGATTTTTTTATTGAACCACAAGAATACTCAAAACTAGAACTTGAAAAAATCTTTGATGGTTTTTCTACTAAAAATGATTTAATCGCTGCTAATGGAAATGGTAATCCACAATTAATTTATTTTACGCATAGAAAAGGTTGGAATGCTAATGATGAGGATTTCAAAAATTATGATTTTTTACAAAATATTCAAAATAATGGTTGCAAATGGATTTTAATTGAAAAAAATGAAAATATACAGTTATTAGATAACTATCAAAAGCAATTTGAAAATGAACGTTTCATTATTTATAGACTCTATTGACAAATCCAATTTTATTTTCTAAATTTGCGTAAAAGTATTATAGAAGTATTATGGAAAAAAAGTATCAAAGTCTTAAAGAATTTTATCCATTTTATTTGTCTGAACATTCCAATTTAACCTGTAGAAGACTTCATTTTTTGGGTACTACATTAGTATTTATTTTTTTGGGGTTCTTTCTTTACACTTTAAATTTCTGGTACTTTTTAATGATTCCTATTTCAGGATATGGATTTGCTTGGATAGGGCATTTCTTTTTTGAAAAAAATAAACCTGCTACTTTTCAATACCCTCTTTATAGTTTTTGCTCCGATTTTATTATGTATTGGGATATTCTTAACGGAAAAGTCAAAATATGAAAAAAATATTTTTTTTAATTGGTTTCTTAATTACTTTATTTGCTTGTAAAAAAGAACATTTGAGTTCATCAAGCACTTTACAATTTAAGATCAAAAAGCCTACTCCTAACCAAATTTTTAATAAATCTGAAAAAATTGAATTTGAGTTTGAAGCTACTGCAAATTCAGAAATTCATGGTTACGAATTTAGAATTTTGCAATTACCTGTTAAAAATCAACTCAAAATTCAAAATGAACATGTTCATACAAAAAGTTTACAAAAAAGTTATACTTGGTCACCAGATACTTTGAAGGGCTTCTTCCAATTTGAATTAAAAATTTTTCCAGACCATGAAGGAAACTATAAAATCGATACCGTAAATTTTGAAATTAGATAACTCTTTTGCTAATTCCCCTTTTTAATACTCTTCCCATTTTCCCAAAATTCCTGTTAATCCTCCTGTATGAAGCAAAAAAATATTTTCATTTTCTTGAAAAAAATTGTTATGAATTAAATGGTTCACAGCATAAACCATTTTTCCTGTATAAATCGGGTCTAACAAAATTCCTGTATTTTGAGAAAAATTCGTAAGAAAGCTTAAGTATTCTTTGTTGGTTTTTGCATATCCATTTAAATGAAAATCATTTAATAAAATAGGTTTATTTTTAACTTGATGTTCATATTTATCAAATATATTTTGAGCTTTTAAAACAGGAATACCCACAATCTTTGAAGGATGCTCCATTTGACATAAACCCGCTAAAGTAGTCGCAGTACCAACAGCAGTAAAAATATAATTAGCATTCAAAGGAATTGATTTCATTAAATCTAAACAGCCTTCAAAAGCTAATAAATCGGAACCACCTTCAGGTATCCATAAAGTATCGTTTTCTATTTTATGTTCAGTATAAACATTCTGGGTTAAATCTTTAAATTTTGAACGGTTAATAAATTCTAATTCCATGCCCCATTGTTTACACAAAAACAAAATAGGATTTTGAACTGCTTCTCCCCTCACCAGTCCTTTGGTTTTGATTCCATAAATTGCACCTGCACAAGCTGTAGCTATTAAATGATTAGACCATGCCCCGCCAAATGTTATCCACTTTTTTATTCTAAAATCTTGGCTTTTTTTTAGAAATCCTTTTAACTTACGAAATTTGTTTCCTGAAATAAAAGGGTGAATTAAATCATCTCTAATAATATGAATATGAATATTTTGTGAAGTTTTGAATACCTTTTGAATAGTTAAAAAATCAAGTGTTTGAATAACGATGTCATTTATTTTAATCATTTATACAAGGTAAATTATCTCATTTAAAAGTTTCGTAGTATAAATTGGCTTCCATTCT
>CALLMJ010000104.1 GCA_938006875.1 uncultured Bacteroidia bacterium | reverse complement strand
TTTCTGATGATTTATATAACCCTGAAACAGAAATCAAAAATTTATCAGAATCACAACTTAGAAAATTTTTAGAAAAAAATTATGAATACGATTTTATTTTATCCAATTTATTTGACGCATGAAGTTCTTTTCTTTTCTTTTTAGCATTTTATTATTGAGTTGTGCGGATATAACACCTTATCAAAAAGAACTTTTAACTTTTCGTAAAGAAAAAGATTTTCATTTTAAAAACATGCCAGAATCCCCTATCCCTGATAGCCTAAAGCCTCAATTTAATGGTTTATCTTACTTTCCTATTGATGAAAAATGGATTTTTAAAGCACAATTCACTCTACAACCTGATAGCAACAATTCAGAAATTGCTGGTTTTATTCAATTTCAATACCAAAATCTAAATTATCAATTAACGGTCTTTTGGGAAGATACTTTAAACAAAAATATACTTTTCTTACCTTATAAAGACCAAACAAGTGGTAAATCAACCTATGGTGGGGGACGATATTTGAATATTGCCTATAATGGTCATAATGACATTGTAATTGATTTTAATTATAGCTACCATCCTTTTTGTGTTTACAATTCAGAATACGTATGTAAAAAACCTCCTAAAGAAAATACATTAGATTTTGAAGTTTTAGCTGGTGAAAAATTATAGTTTATTTTATTATTACCCTACCCTTTTGATATAAACTCTCCAAACATTAATTTTAAACTTTTTGATAATCAATATAATCTAAAAATATTAACTTTTTTCTATGGAAAAATAAAAAATTGATGTAGCTTTGCAGTTTAGATTAAGTCTAAATAAATGAATGAATTTATTATTTCTTTAAGAGAAACCCTTGAAGCCTCATTAATTATTGGAATTGTAATTACATTTTTAAACAAAAAAAATTTACATCATCTAAAAAAATATGCTTGGCAAGGTTTATTTGCTGCTATTTTAGCAAGTTTATTAGTAGCAATATTTTTTATAATCATTCAATCCAACATTCATCATGAAGCTTATGAAAAATTATTTGAAGCATTAATGATGTATTTAGCAGCTGGATTTTTAAGTTACATGGTAATCTGGATGGCAAAAAACACCCATATTAAACAAAATTTAGAAGACGGTATCCAACAAAATACAACACAAAAAGCTATTTTTGCTTTAGTATTTTTTGCAGTTATCCGAGAAGGTTTTGAAACTGTTTTATTTTTATTTGCATCATTTCAAACAACAAAAAGTTTTTCATACTTAGGTTTTTTTGCAGGTATCACAATCGCTGCATTTTTAGGTTATCAAATATTTGCTTTAGGAAAAAGAGTTAACATCAAGTCTTTTTTTCATGTAACTTCTTTACTTTTAATTTTTATGGCAGCTGGAATGATTGCTTATGGTACCCATGAAATGGAAGAATTTTTAGTAAAAATGAACTGGCTCAATGAAGAAACTATCCAACGACCTTATGATATACTAAAACCCGTAAAAGAACTTCCTGAACCATCATGGTTTTATACTCAAAAAAGTGAAAAATTTTATCATTGGTTTCATGATAAAGGTGCGATTGGTGAATTTTTAAAAGGTTTCTTTGGATATAATTCTAATCCCAATTGGATTGAACTCATTTTATGGATTCTCAGCCTTAGTGGGATATTTTATTTATGGAAAAAATCCATAGAAAGTACTCAACCAAAGGTAAACTAACAAAAATAGAAATATGTATTTAATTTATTAAACAAAATCCCTAAATTGATGAATTGTTTTAACAGGATTGTCCGACAAAACAAAAGCTGATAATAGCACTATTCCTTCTATTCCAATAGAAATTATTTCTTGATAATTAGATAATTGAATATTTCCAATAGCATAAATCGGTAAAGAAGTCATTGAATAAATATGTTTTAAACCATTCATACCAAGCGGTGGGATTCTCATTTTTTTAGAATTTGTTCCAAAAACTGGACCTACTCCAATATAATCAACAGGAAATTTTTCTGTCTCTAAAAGTTCGTTTATATTATGAACTGTTGCTCCAACCATAAAATTTTTGGGAAGTTCTTCTTGAAAGATGTTTTTTAAACTTTTATCCTCTTGACCTACATGCACACCATCGGCTTGAATTTTTAAGGCTAAATCAAAATCATCATTGATAATCAGTTTTGTTTTAGAATTTAATAGTAAATCACGAATTTTTAATAGTTCTTCATAATGAACAGGCTCCCTATAAAATTTTTCACGATATTGAAAAAAATCAACTTCAGACTCTTTAGCAAATTTTGCTAAATCTAAATGAGAATAACGATTTTGTATATAGGTGTCAGAAATAACGTATAATTTCAATGGTTGTAATAATTCAGTTTTTGGAATAAAGGTCTATAAACATAAATTCCAGTGATGCTGGTTCTTTTACTCAAATAGTTACACAAATCTTCTTCAATAACCACTTTCTTTTTTACTGATGAAGCATGGGAAAATAACAAAGAATCATTTCTAAAAGTGATATAACCACAATGAGAAACATCTAAACCCGCAACATCGGTAGCAAGAGCTACTATGTCCCCAGTTTTGGCGTACAATTTATAATCTTCCATTCTATCCAATGGATAAAAATAACGGGGTCTTGAACTCATACTTTCTTCAATTACTTTAATTTTTGTCCAATTTTTAATCGCAGACCATTGCTTTTTATTTCCTGAAATAAAATGTATTTTTTTATCAATCGGTTCACCATTATAAGCGCCGATATTTTCTAAAAGTCCTTTTGACTCTAATTGAAACAAAGCATCTGTAAAATAATGAATTCTATCATGAAGTTCACAGTTAAAACCATCGTAATATTTAATGAAATTTAAGTTTTTTAAAAACAAATTAAAAATTTGATTTTGTGTTAAGGTTAGGTTTAGTTGGGAAAGTTGGTATTGTGTATAGCAAATAGCCCAAAACATTTCAATAATAGTAACACAATTGAGCGGTGAAGTACAAACTAAAGTTTTATCAAAACTTACGTTGTTAGAAGCACCTGCACCGTAAGGAACATCTTTAAAAAACTTAATATTTTTTTCAAAAAAGGTTTCATAATGGAAAGGCTCTTTTGGATTAAGCATTTCTAGTACTTCTTCTTTTGCTTTACCTACAATAAAGACATCAGAAGCAGTTTTGTCAGCAGGAATGGGAAAATTTTCTTCAATTTTTTTGTATTGATTACTTTCATTTCCCAGAAAATTACCTAGAAAAGTGATAATTAACACAAAAAATAATAGCTTCATGGCTTTTATTTGCAAAGTTAATGAATATTAAGTGATTTTACAAAATTCAATAAGCTTTTTATATCAACAATTGAAGAATTTTATCAAAACCATAAATTCCAAAAATCAGTATAATTAAACTCAATATTACACCAAAAACAGAATAAAATGAGATATTTTCTATAAATTCTAAACTAGGGATACGAATTATCAATAAAATTGCTATTCGTGAATAAGCCGCTAAAGCCAATAATGTATTCAATACAAATACAATCAAAACCCATAAAATTATAGTATCTTGAGATACAGAATATTCCTTCCAAACAGACAGAACCAAATTTAACTTTGCTATAAATCCAACGGTTGGAGGTAAACCAATTAAACCCGCTAAACCCAGTAAAAAAAAGGCTGCTAACCAAGGATAATATCTCCCCAAACCATTCCATAAAGAAAAATCGGAATTTTGAGTAATTTTTGAAAAAAAATAAGCAGAATAAAAAGTTAAAAAGGTAATAGGAATAGAAAATAAAACATAAAATAAAACTATGGCCTGAGCAAAATGCTGAAATACAGCTAAACCCATTAATAAAAAGCCACT
>CALLMJ010000103.1 GCA_938006875.1 uncultured Bacteroidia bacterium | reverse complement strand
ACCATTTATTAAAATAAATTTCCGCAATTTTCTTATTAACTTCATCTACTAAACCATTTTGTTTGATGTATTTTTCACATTGTTGGTCGATGGCGGTATTCATAAAGAAAGCAAGCAACATAGGAGCAGGGCCGTTAATAGTCATAGAAACGGAAGTTGCAGGGTCGCATAAATCAAAACCAGAATAAAGTTTTTTAGCATCGTCTAAACAAGCAATTGATACCCCCGAATTACCAATTTTTCCGTAAATATCAGGTCTAAAATCAGGGTTTTCGCCGTATAAAGTTACAGAATCAAAAGCTGTACTTAAACGTTTTGCAGGCATTCCCAAAGAGACATAATGGAATCGTTTATTCGTTCTTTCTGGACCACCTTCACCCGCGAACATACGAGTAGGGTCTTCGTTAGTTCTTTTGTAAGGATATACCCCTGCTGCATAAGGAAATTCTCCAGGGAAATTCTCTTGGTAATTCCATCTTAAAATATCGCCCCAATCCTTAAATTTAGGTACTGCTATCTTGGGAATTTGTAAATGCGATAAAGACTCGGTAAAGTTCTTTACTTTGATTTCTTTTCCACGTACAAAATAAGAATACTCAGGTTTCGTAAAACGTGCTTTTCTTTCTTCCCATGTTTCCAGTAATTTACGAGATTCTTGGGTGAGTTTACCATAAATTTCTTCATACTCTTTTTGGATTTTTTCGATGAGGCTGGGTTCAATGGAATTTTGTTTTAAGTATTGTATAGTGCCGTAAAGTTGATAGGCTTGGGTAGCAAGTTCTGATTGTTGTTTTACAAAGGTATTATATCTTTCTGATTCTTCAGCAATTTCTGCTAAATATCTGGCTCTATGAGGTGGGATAATATAAATTTTTTCGGAAAGCGTATTTTCTATTTGTTGGGTAATTGGGAAATCAACATTTAATTTGGAATTGATAGTTTTGATTAAATTGGCAAAAAGTTGGTTTACACCGGGGTCATTAAATTGAGAAGCCATAGTACCAAAAACGGGCATTTGTTCTACGGGTGTTGAGAAGAGTTGGTGGTTGCGTTGATATTGTTTTTTTACGTCACGAAGAGCGTCTAATGCACCTTTTTTATCAAATTTATTGATAGCTACGATATCAGCAAAATCGAGCATATCGATTTTTTCAAGTTGAGTAGCGGCACCAAACTCAGGGGTCATTACATACAAAGACACATCGGCAAATTCGGTAATTTGAGAGTCGGATTGCCCAATACCTGCAGATTCTACGATAATCATATCAAAGCCTGCTGCCTTTAATACTTTTATTGCATCATGAATATGCCGGTTAACGGATAAATTGGCTTCACGAGTAGCAAAAGAACGCATATAAACGTTAGGGTGATGAATAGAATTCATTCGGATTCTGTCACCGAGTAAAGCACCGCCGGTTTTTCTTTTGGTGGGGTCAATAGAGATAATCGCAAGAGTTTTATCGGGATAATTTCTTAAATAACGTCTAACGAGTTCATCGGTTAGGGAAGATTTTCCTGCACCGCCTGTGCCAGTAATTCCGAGAACGGGAATAGTTTTATTTTGAGTTTGAATTTGTTTTTCAAGCGATTGAAGAAGGTTAAGAGTATTTTCATTAGGATTTTCAATAAGGGTAAGCAATTTAGCAATGGCTATTGGGTTTTGAGGATTTAATTTTTGTAGTTCTCCATTCAGGGAGGAGATGGTAGAAAAATCAGATTTTTGGAGTAAATCGTTAATCATACCTTGTAAACCCATAGCACGACCATCATCAGGGTGGTAAATTCGGGTAATGCCGTAGTCTTGAAGCTCTTGGATTTCTGAAGGTAAGATAGTCCCACCACCGCCTGCAAAAATTTTTATGTGCCCTGCACCTTTTTCTTTAAGAAGGTCATACATGTATTTTAGGTATTCAACGTGTCCACCTTGGTAAGAAGTAATAGCAATGGCTTGAGCATCTTCTTGGATCGCACAATCTACAATCTCCGCAACTGAACGATTATGCCCTAAATGAATGACCTCAGCTCCTGAACTTTGTAGGATTCTTCGCATAATATTGATGCTTGCATCGTGCCCATCAAATAAAGAAGCCGCCGTAACAATACGAATTTTATGAATAGATTTATAGGGAGTGTTTTGCACTGAATTTACTAACATTATTGAATTCTTTCAGGCAAAAATACATAAAAATTTTTCAATTGGTTTCAGATATTCATTGATTTTTTGTTTTTTTAAATTCAAAAATTATTTTTGTTGATAAAATTTACTTTAAAATTTTGAAAATTAAATTTTTCTTTTTATTATTGCAAAAAAAAGTTATGCTTTATATTATACGCTTTTCTTTTGTATTGCTCTTTCTGAGTAATTGGGTATATTCCCAATATTTATATACTGAGAATTTTGAAGATATATCAGATTGGACGGTTACCTTTTCAGGAAATAATCAATGGATTAATGGAATCGGTAATGATTCTATATATAGTATAGAAGGTAAATGTATTTATGTTAGTTGTGCTTCCTGCGGGCAAAGTCCCTTATATGAAATTGGTTTAGTTTCCAACCAAACTGAAATCAAAATGAATTCACCGGTAACCATTCCTTCTAATAATTACAAAATAAAGTTTAGTTACTTTAATGTTGCAAGACTTTCTGATATACTTTCTGTAGAGTACAGTTATGATAACTCCACTTGGAACAATTTAACAAATTTGTCTATGTCCACGAAATGGAAGAGAGTTTCAATTCCGATCACGGACTTATCAGGTTTTACACCGGGTTCAAGCGTTTATTTTCGTTTTGTATTCAATATAGGTACTATTGTAACGCCTAGTACAAGACACGGTTGTGGAATTGATAATTTTAGTATCGTAAGTAATGACTGGGATATAACGAATATAAGTACTATACTATCCATTAGCAATAATGAAGTTTTATACTTAAAAAATGCAGATTATACATCAAACTCGTCATCGAGTTTATACAATTCTGGAAGTTTTATTTTAGATAACGGTTCAGATTTTGCGAATTTAGGCACTTATATGTCATCAGGGGATTCTGTTATTTTTAGAGGAAATATGCCCCAAACTTTTACTGCACCTATTCAGCCAGTAGGAACTGTTTTTATAGATAAATCGAATGTAAATCAAACGGTAATGGTAGATTCTTTTTTGGAAATTAAGGATAGACTTCATTTTGTGAAAGGTGTAATAAAAACCAGCGCCAATAGATTTCCAATCAACTTGTTAACTTCCAGTAATCCTATTGCAAGTGATGATGGTTTTGTAGATGCACGTGTAAAATACTACACTACTATTTCCAATCGTTTATTTCCAACAGGTCATAAAGGTGTTTATAGACCAATTATTTTAGATAATGGAAATTTACATTATACAATTAGGTATAGAAGAGAAAACAGTTCTGCAACGTTTAATAATAATTTTCTAGATTCTGTTTCCACACAGGGATATTGGGCTGTAAGAGTAGAGAATATAGGAATTCCTGGTTCCCCTCAAAAAACTGTTCTTAGCTATAAAACGGGTGATTTCGTTTATAATGTAGATTCTACAAGAATTGCAATTTCTGAAAATGTCAACGGTCCTTATACAACAGATGAAAATTTTATTACAACACACTCTGGTACAACATCAAATGGAACTGTTGAAATTGATAAAGCTATTGAATTGCCGCTTTATTATTTACGCGTGGGTTATGCAAAAGATGGAAGAATCAATTTGAATGCTATGCTTCAGGGTCCTTTAATGGATAGTACAAAAGTTTTATGGCAACAAACTTCATTTGCTCCCGCTAATTGGACTACTAATATAGGTTCAATGAAATTTATTACTGAAGCTAATTCTAGTAACGTTGAAACCAACAGACCGTGGAAAAAAGCTTTTGATGGTTTAGCATTCGTAAATACTGTATCCAATACAAATAAATGGTCATCTACTGGTTCCGGAGTTTCAACTGCTCAAATGAACGCTGATGTTCCTATTTCTTTCTCTGCTTCTGAAGAATATTATGTAGAATTTGATTATTTTTATGATGGAAATAATGATAATTATTTTCAATTTCAATATTCTATAAACAATGGCGCAACATGGAATGATTTACCAGTTTCTAAAACTCCAAGTACTTATCAAAAGTGGGATAGATTTAAATTCGAATTAAATTCTGATAATTTCCCGGGCTTCATTGCAGGAACGACACCTATACGCTTTGGTTTTAAAGGAACATGGGGACCCACTCATATTACTGATGCGAATGTTCCCTCACCTCTTATAGATAATTTAAAAATTACCCAAAAAGTTTCTCAGCCTGAAGAAATGACCACTCATTTAAGCTCTTCTTATATATTAGATTCTTTAATTGGAATTGGTGAAATTGCTACTCACTATAAAGCACCATTAGGCGCAGTTGATGTCATTAAAATAGAAATTAGAGATATTAACACTTCAATTTATACAGTTATTGATGAACAAATAGCTTGGCTTATGTATGATGGTACCATTAAAAGCCTTTCTGGATTAAATTATTTAAAATTTGTTCATAGAAACTCTGATTCAGGCTATATGGTTATAAAACATAGGAATCATTTGCCAGTTATGACACCAAACCCCATTACCTTTAATCCAACAACAGAAACAACATTAATAGATTTTACAGACATTACTAATATCATGGACGCAACTGCATATAAATATAAAGCAGGTCCTGATAAATATGCCTTATACTTAGGAAATGCTACGGAAGATTTTCTAAATTCTGATTACTACGAAACCAATGCAACGGATTTCTATGTGGTATCTACTAAAAATAATCAAAACCCAGATAGAAGCTATCATAGAGAAGACCTTAATTTGGATGGCTACGTAAATGGAAATGATTTTGAACTTGTCCAGTTAGGAAATAATAATTTATATTTTACCACGGTTCCAGAACCTTAATTCATATTTATTACATAAACTTAAAAGTGTAACTCTTGGGTTACACTTTTTTTGTAAATTTTTTAGTTGAGTTTTTTTAATAAAAGACTAAAAACTTATTTAAGTTTATACATATTTTACTTATTTAACCATTTTTGATAAATCTTAAAATTTTTTGGGGAATCCATTAATTTACGGAGAACATCAAAATAAAGCATAAAACACAAAATTAATGTCATAAATAAAATGATTGATACATTATAATTAATGGTTTCCCAATAATATCCCAGAAAAACTTTATAAGGGCTATAAAAATGAGAAGTCCAATCCAATGGATCAAATTTCATTTCAGGAAGTAAATAAATGGGTTCAACTAATTGAATGATTTGCTGATTTTTTTCAATTATACGTGGTTCAACGGTTTTCATTTGCAACAAATCATTTAATCCATCATTTTCACAACGATTAGAAAGTTCAATTAAAACTTGAGGATTTTTAATTTTTCTTACATAATCATCTCTTTTACGATTGATATTGTTTAAAATTTGGGTATAACGGTTTCTAATTGCAGCATAAAGGTCATATAAATCTTCTCGGTCTTCTTCTTTTTCAGGATTAAAGGTTTGATTTTTCAATTTGTTAAAAATATTGTCAAATTTACCTCTAAAAAAGGGCATTTCAGGTTCTAATAGCTTAGAAATATTAACAAATTTATGTTTAAAATCAGGAGATTGTGGGTTGGATTTTACCTCATCATAAATTCTATTGGTTTGGGTTTCTATGTGTTCAATCCAATCGTTTATCATAAATTTGGCATGGGAAATTTGCCGGTCATATTCATAAAAAATGGATTTATAAGAGTTATTTTTAAATTGATTAACTGCTAATGCTTCAAACCCCCAACGAGAAACCATCATTTCAGCAGCAAAAGGGACTTTTCCAGGAGTAGACCAATTGGGATTAAGTTTATCAAAATTTACTACTATTCCACTTAAAATAATTTGAGGAACTAAAATTAAAGGTATCAAAATGTAAACGGTTACAGAATTATCAAAAGTAGAAGACAAATTTAACCCTAAAATATTGGCATATAAACACAAAACAAACATAACTAAAAAGTAGGAAAAAAACATACCCGTTTCAACTTCTAAAATGGTATTTCCTACTAACAAAAAAGTAAAGGATTGCAAAATACTTATAAACGATAAAATCAAAACTTTGGAAATCAAATAACCAGAGCGGCTAAGTTTTAAAAAATTTTCTCTTTTTAGAAGTTTTCTATCTTTAATAATTTCTTCCGCACTAACCGTTAAACCAAAAAATAAAGCCACCAAAACAATAACAAACAAATAAATGGGGATATTAGAGTTGGTTTTAAACCAATATTGAGATTCATTAAAAGGTTTATAACGAAGTAAATAAGTTAAAATCAGAGCTAAAAATGGAGCCTCAAGGAGATTGATAAGAAGGTAGGGTAAATTTCTAATTTTAGATAAAAAATCACGAGTAATAAAAATTTGAATTTGTTGGAAACGAGAAGGAAAATGAAATTTTTGTATAGGATAATTGAGTATATTTTCAAAATTGGGTGTTGGAATTTTTTTTAGAAATAATCCGTGCCAATATTCAGGGGAAAATTTTCTTTCATAAGTTAAATTACCATTTTCATCAATGGCTTTTTGTTCAATAATATTGAGTAATAAATCAGGGTTTACGTGTCCACATTCTTGGCATTCTACATAATTAGGATTTACATAATTCATGTTTTCCTTGAAATAAGTGATAGCTTGAATAGGATTACCATAATAAACAGGGTATCCACCCGCATCTAATAAAAGTAAACTATCAAAAAGTTTATAAATTTCACTGGAAGGTTGATGAATAACTACAAAAATAAGCTTGCCTTTATTGGAAAGGGCTTTTAAAAGCTCCATAACATTATCAGAATCTGCGGAAGATAATCCAGACGTTGGTTCATCTACAAATAAAACATTGGGTTCACGGATTAGTTCTAATGCAATGTTTAACCTTTTTCTTTGTCCTCCTGAAATTTTTTTATTTAAAACGTTTCCAACCTGTAGGTCTTTTATTTCATACAAACCAAGTTCTTTGAGTTGCTTTTTTACTAAATGATGAATTTCATTTTTGGAAAGGTTACTAAAAGCCAATTTTGCTGAATAATAAAGATTTTCCCATACGGTTAATTCTTCAATCAGTAAATCATCTTGAGCGACATAACCAATGATTCCTTTAATCATTTCAGGGTCTTTATGAATATCATAACCATTCAAAAGGACTTTTCCTCTGGAAGGTTTTAGAGTACCATTTAATACATTAAGTAGAGTAGATTTTCCTGAACCTGATGCACCCATTAAAGCAACTAAATTTCCACCGGTTTCAGACAAATTGATATTGTGCAATCCAATTTGACCACTGGGAAATTTATATTCAATATCTTGAGCACAAAAATAAATTTTGGTTTGTTGTTCTAAATCTTGAAAATAGGATTCTATGGTTGAATAATAAATAGGCATAATTTTCTCTCCTCTAATAATAGAACCATAAGCTAATGGATAAATAACATAAGGTTCCATAGAGCTCCCATTCAAATTAAAATCTGATTTTCCTATATATTTAATCAAAAAACTTTCAATAGAGGATAAATAAAGCACACCAAATGTCCCATCCAAATGTTCAACTTTTATACTTTTTTTAAATTTTACTTCAGAATTTTTAATCAACAATAAGTTGTTTAACGGGCAGTCTCTTAGGTTTTTGTTAGTAACAAACTCAAATAAATCTTCTTTATCGGATTCAGAAATTTTAAAAATTTTAGCAATAGTATCTAATATGTTTTTTTCGTCAGAGGTTAAAATTCCATCAATAAAAAGTAATTCAAAAACTTGAACATATAATAAAACTTTTTGTTTTGGAGTAAATAATTGAGCAATATTTTCCGCAACTTGGAGGATATCTAAACTATGACTTTTGCTTAATAATTCAAATTTGGCAACATATCTTTTCGCTGTTGTATCATCTAGAAATTGATAAAAATAACGATATACTATTTGTTTTTCTCCTTCAGAAACCGCATCATGAGTAACAGAAGCAAATAATTGAAGTATATTTTCTAATAACTGGATGTTCATTCAACGAATTTATTTAACCACAAAAATAAATTTTATTTTAAATAGTCTATTTGATGTATCAAATTATTTTATATATTGCAGCGAATTTCAAATTCAGGGTTTATGGTAATTTTAGTACGTAATTTAAGTTTGTTTTTTATAGCTTTTTTGGTATTCTCATGTAATAAAGAAACTGAGAAAAAAACACCGATAGACACAGATTTAACTTTAGCAGGTGATATACATAGATTAGAAGATGAATCTTTTCGTTGTTTTTATATGCTTGAGCACATTGAACAATTCTTAAAAGTTCCTTCAACGTCTTTTCCATCTTGTGCTTCCATTAATTTTGATACCACAGCTTCTTCAAACAAAAAAATTACCATTGATTTTGGTAATGGTTGTAAGTGCGATGCAATTGATGGTAAATTTAGAAAAGGTAAATTAGAAATCGAATGGACAGGTAATTATTTTCAAGAAAATGGAGTAAGAACCCTTAAATCCAATAATTATTTTGTAGGAAACGGTTCAAAATATTACCAATTTGTTATTGATATGACTGTAAGCACCATTTCCTATTCTCAATTTTCTTCTACTGAAAATATAACTTTTCATAAAACTGCTTCTGACAAAATTTCTAGAACCTCAACCAGAACCTATAAATGGAAAAAAGGTAAAAATACTTATGGTGATTTATACGACGATATTATTCAAGTTTCTGGAAACGGAAATGGTAAAAATATTGATAACAAATCATTTACAACGACTATTGCTGAAAATGAAGCAATTACTCTGGATACGGGTTGCAAATGGTTAAAAGATGGTATTTCTTTTTTAAATCCTGAAGATAAAAATCAAAGAAAAATTGATTACTCTATTTGTGACTCTTATGCAAATGTTACTATTCAAGGTAGAGTTTATACTATTAATTTCTTAACTTTAGACTAATCTTTATTTAGGTGCTTCAGCAGTAGTTTTGCTTTGGTAAACTCAAAAAATAAAATTACGTTGTATTTCTAAAAACGGTAGTTCGTTATTAAATTCCATTGGAACATATTCACACGATTAAAAATAAATCGGTTTTCGTTATACGTTTCTCCAATATTGTATTTATGCACAAGTAAAACAAAAAATTCTAAATTTTTGAAAAAACCATTAGGATAAAAACGAATTTCTAAATTGTTTTGCCAGTAAGAGGGCATGCCATATTTGTTTAATAAAAAATTTTTGACATCTGGTAATTGAACATAAGACGTTTGATAGACAAATTTTAAGGATTTGTTAGGTATAAAGCTAGTTTTTAAAGCGTAAGCATGAGCATCTCCAAAACCGTCAGAACGTTCACGGGGAAGAAAAGTAAAGAAAGGCTCTATACCCCATTCTCTTGGAATAAGAAATCTGCCTAAAGCAGTAATTCGGTTATAATTTAAAGAAAAATTCCATTTTATATTTTCCCAAGCCAAACGACCACCGAAGGTCATGCTTTTACCATTTTTTGTAAAATATCTTTTATGGGCTTCTATGTTTCCACCGTTACCTACACCATCTTGCCTGATGATTTGACCGCTTAAACTCCATTTCGAATGATGAGCCGTATCATTTTTGAAAAAATCAGTTTGCAAAAATGCGGTATTCATAATATTATCCACGTACATATTGTGGGCTTTGATTTTCATAAAGTTACTTATATTTTTTTGAAAACCTAATAAAACAATTCCATTAGAAAAGGTATTTCCAGCGTATTGTGAGGGTTTACTGTTTTCTTGAACGCCTTGTGGATATATTCCTATAGATTGTCCTACTGAATACCATTTAGAAACACCACGTGGTGCCATGTTGTATAAATACCCAAACTCTAAATCCCATTTTTTTTCTTGTTTTTGAACATATAAGCCTTCTACCAAAGTTGGTACCATCCTACCATCTTGCGGATTGATAAAAGTGGTTCTAATGAGTTGTTTTCCGAAAGTAGCTTTCCAATTTTTGAATGAATAATTCAATGCTAATTCCGAAAGTAGAAAGATGGCTTTGTAGTTATTGGGATTGGCTACATCGTATAATCCGATTTCATAACGAGAAGGTTGGTTGGTCTGGGGGTCTCGGGCTAAAAGGTTTTGTTGCCAGACATTACCTACCACAGCAAATGCAGCAGAGAAAGAAAAATTTTTGAGAGGTAATGTTTTATAATGAATATTTAAACCAGTTGCGAGAGCACCAAAATCTGTAAGTGTTTTTTGGTTATCGGTGTACATAAAATGGTTTCTCCATAGACCAGTAGTTTTTCCATTTTGGAAATAGTAAATGAGCGGTTTTAAGGAAGAATCTGGATAATTTTGGGCATTGGAATTTAAGAAGGAAAGTAAAAGAAGGAAAGCAAAGCTTTTTTTATTAGATAAGCGAGAGGGTTGTGTTGGGCTTGGTACTGCCTTTGAGCGTAGCGACAAGAATTGTGATATATTGGTGAGCTTGCCGAAACGTTTAAACGCAGTGAAACTCAAATCAACCCGTCCCGTAGCGTTAGCGAAGGAGAACGCACAAATAATTTTATTCAATTGTTTTAATAACATGTTTAAGATTTCTTGGTTTTTTTGTAGTATTCTTGAATAGGTTTGAAGGGTCCAAATTTATGTTGTTTTTCGTTATAAGGGTCAGCAAAAGGACCAAAAGGGTGGTCAAAAGGTTTTTCTTGAATTTTAGGCCAATCGTTTGGGGTATTTTTATGGGGTCTTTTTTGAGCATTGACAAATGCGGCTACGTCCCATGCTTCTTCATCAGATAACATTACATTTTTAGGGCTTGCACCTAATGGCATATTGTACTTTACAAATTTCGCAAAATTAGACATTCTATGTAAACCTGCGGCATCGTTATAACTGTTATTGCCCCATAAAGGAGGATAAATATATTCTGTTTTATCGTCATTTTTAAGTCCCTCACCATTGGCTTGATGGCATGATTGGCATTTTTGTTCGTATACTATTTTACCTTTTTCGGGGCTTGCTGGGCGGTCTAAAAACAAAATCTCATTGTCTTTCATGCTTAACCCTTTTTGGTTATCATCTTTTTTTACATTAGAACCGACAAATTGAATATAAGCTTTAATGGCTTTCATTTCTTTTGATTGAGGGTCTAAGAGTTTACCATTCAAACTTCTTTCAAAACAATCATTGACGCGTTTTTCTATGTCTTCAATGGTACCGCTACGAGCACGATATTTGGGATAGGTAGATGCAACTAATCCGTAATTATTACCAAATGCTTTAGTTCCTGCTTCTAAATGACAGTTTTGACAGTTCATACCATTGGTTGAATTTGGAGAAACTGTTCCTTTAGGTCCAAAATACTTTGCTGTATGAATAATTAAATCTTTTCCATATTCAACTAATTCTTTGTTTTCTGTAGCTGTGGATAAGTCTGGGGCTTTCCATGAATTGTCTTCAACGGGTTTAGGAATTTCCGTTGAGATGGGTAAAGAGGATTGATTACTATCAGGACGGTTGGGTTGTGCTTGCCCCATCATTTGCAAAACAATGTAAATGCTTAAACCCATTAAAGCAAATACAAACGAAATTAAAGCAAAACTAATCCAAAAGAGAGCTTTTAATAAACTTTTATTTTCCATTTTCTTTTTTTGGAATACAAATTTAGTTTCGTTTTAGGGTATTAAAACGTTACATAAGTTACAAAGTAAGAATTGGGGTGTTTTTTTAATTTATATTTCCTAAAAAAATTGAGAAACAACCCTTTGTGCATAATTCGTTATTTGTTTTATGAAATATTTAATCTCATAAGTGATAGAGTTTATCAAATTATTTTCAATTCTTTTGCAAATTTGCACCATGTTTTACATTATCATTTTTGGGGTTTTATTGATTGCTTATGCAATTTTTTCATTAGTGATTGCTTTAAAGATTATCAAACCACAAGATAAAAATCAGAAACCTCCGGCTTATAAACATCCTTCAGAACTTAATTTAATTTACGAAGAAATTTCTTTACAAATAAATCCTAATTTTCAGTTAGAAGCATGGTATTTCCCTGCAAATTCCAATCATACTTTGCTGTTATTGCATGGTATCCATTTAAGTAAACCCTATTTAATACCCTTTGCAAAAGCTTTTCAAAATATGGGGGTAAATGTTCTTTTACCAGACCATAGAGCCCATGGTGATAGCGATGGTAAATGGATTACTTATGGAAAAAATGAAATTCAAGATATTATTCAAACGGTAGAATGGTTAGAAAAAAATAAACCTTTTCAAAAATTATCAATGTTTGGAATTTCTTATGGAAGTATCATTGGTTCACAAGCTGGATTAAAAATCAAAGAAAAGTTTAATGCTTTTGTTTTTCAAAGTCCTTACACTAATTTAGATTTGATTATACGTTGGACAGTTACCAAACAATTAGGGAATTGGTCGAAGATTATGATTCCCGGGGTAAGATTATGGGTAAAATTATTAACAGGTTTTTGGTTAAATCAGGTAGATGTTATAGGTGCTTGTAGTCATTTAGATAAACCTACTTTATTTATTGCAGCAGAAAAAGATGAAGTATGCCCAACTTACGAAACTGTGAAATGTCATGAAGCCTCAGCAAAACCTTCTGAAATTTGGATTGTGAAAGATGCTAAGCATAATAATATCCATAAAGTTGTAGGTGAAGAAGCCTATTTTAAACGTATTTATGATTTTATCATTAAAAACTAACAAATTTGCAAATATTTCTCATAGAGGAAATTTTTCCAAAATGGATATTATTCTTCATTTAATGAATTTATTCCTTGCTCTTTCAATTTTTCAAGGTAATCTTTCATTGACTTTACTTGTTTGGTCAAATTCTCCTAATAGTTTTACTAAATGATGCTTTATAAAGCAATTATTTACTAAACCGATTTTTGAAACATAATTAAGAATTCCGTAATTTTGCACTCTAACTTTATAAAAAATTCAATGTTAAGAACACATAACTGTGGTGAATTAAGAGTAACCGATGAAGGAAAAATGGTAACTCTTTGTGGCTGGGTACAAACAACTCGTGATTTTGGAAATTTCATTTTTGTAGATATTCGTGATAGATACGGTATTACACAACTTTCTATTCCTGCAACTTCTGAAGATTTATATCAACAAGCTAAAAAACTTGGTAGAGAATTTGTTATTCAAGCAACAGGAAAAGTAGTAATCCGTGAAAATAAAAATTCTAAAATTCCAACAGGTGAAATTGAAATTTTACCAGTTTCATTAGAAATATTAAATCCTGCAAAACTTCCTCCTTTTAAAATAGAAAATGAAACCGATGGTTCTGAAGAATTACGATTACAGTACCGTTACTTGGATTTACGCCGCCCTGTCATGCAGGAAAGAATTATCATGCGTGCGAAAATTGTAAAAGCAGTAAGGGAATATTTAGACGAACAAGGCTTTTTAGAAATAGAAACTCCATTTTTCATCAAATCTACTCCCGAAGGTGCAAGAGATTTTATTGTACCCTCTCGTTTACACCCAGGGCATTTTTATGCGCTACCCCAATCCCCTCAAATCCTAAAACAACTTTTGATGGTTGCAGGTATGGATAAATACTACCAAATCGTGAAATGTTTTCGTGACGAAGACTTTCGTGGAGATAGACAGCCTGAGTTTACTCAAATAGACTGCGAAATGTCTTTTGTAACCCAAGAAGATATTTTAAATACTTTTGAAGGACTTACAAAGTATGTTTTTAAAAAAATTAAAGGTATAGAATTGCCTGATTTTAATCGCATTACTTACAAAGAAGCTTTAGAAAAATACGGTACTGATAAACCTGATTTACGCTTTGATATGCCCATTATTGATTTTACTTCCATGATACACAATTCCAACTTTGCTCCATTTCTAGAAGCAAATCAAAATGGTGGTTTAGTTCTAGGCATTTTATTAAAAAATGGTGCATCTTGGACTCGCAAACAAATTGACCAACTGACAGATTACATGAAAGCTCCTCAAAGAGGTGCTAAAGGCTTGGTCTATATTAAAAATGATGAAAATGGATTCAAATCTTCTGTGGATAAATTTTTTACCTCTCAAGAACTACAAAAATTCTTTGAACATGCAAAAGGTGAAAAAGGTGATATTTTATTTATAATTTCGGAATCTAATCCCAACAAATCAAGGAAATTAGCTGGAGAGTTACGTTTAGAAACTGCTCGTAAAGCTAACATAATTCCTGAAAACACTTGGTCTGTTTTTTGGGTAATTGATTTTCCTTTGTATGAAAGAGACGAAGAAACCAATGAAATTGTGAGTGTTCATCACCCTTTTGTAATGCCCAATCCTGAAGATTTGCATTTATTAGAAACTGACCCCACTAAGGTTCGCGCTTTATGTTATGACTTAGTAATGAACGGAAATGAAATTGTAAGTGGTTCAGTTCGTATTCATAGAAGGGATTTACAAAATAAAATTTTTGAGATTTTAAAACTTAATCCCAATGAAATAGAACAGAAATTTGGATTTATGTTAAGTGCGTTCGAATATGGCGCACCTCCCCATGCGGGTTGTGCTTTTGGTTTAGATAGATGGGTGATGCTATTAACTGAAGGGCAAACTATTCGTGATGTGATTGCTTTCCCTAAAAATTCTGCGGGTAGAGACATGATGTTAGATGCTCCTGCTCCCGTAAATGAAAAAGCTCTAAATGAAGTGCATATTAAAATAAAAAAGTAATATAATGATTTGGAAATTTTTATTTGTAGTTTCGATTTTTGTTTACAATTCTTCTTACGCACAAAATGAATATGAAAAAGAAAAAAAGAAAAAAGAAGAAATTGTCATTGGTGCCTCAAAAATTGAGAAAGAAAAAGTAACTGGTGCAGATAGTACAGGTTGGGACTTTAAAGGCTCTGGAACTATTAATTTCTCGCGTATTCATTTATCTAATTGGGCGGCAGGTGGTGTGAATAATATTAGCTATCTGGGTTTAGTGAATTTATTTGCAAATTACAAAAAAGAAAAAATTGCTTGGGACAATAGTGGTTTATTTTCTTATGGTCAAATTAAAGAACAAAATAAACCTTTACAAAAAAATGAAGACCGTATAGATTTAACTTCCAAGTTGGGTTATGCTTTACAGGAAAAAATATTTATAGCAAGCTTAGTAAATTTTAGAAGCCAATTTTCACCTACTTTCACACCAGTAGGAAAACATGTTTCAGGATTCATGGCTCCAGCCTTTGGTTTGGTAGCTTTAGGTTTAGATTTTAAGCCCATTAAGGATTTAGCGATTTTTATTTCTCCAATTACAGGAAAATTTACTTTTGTTTTAGATGAAAAATTAGCGAATGCAGGTGCATTTGGTGTCCAACCTGCTGTTATTGATACTACGAATGGTGATATTTTGGCAAAAGGCAAGACATTACGTCATGAAGTGGGTGCTTACTTAAATGCAACTTATAAAAAAGAAGTGGTTAAGAATGTTACCTTTTCAACAAGGTTAGAGTTATTTAATAATTACTCGGATTCTAACAAACCTAACCGCAAAAATATTGATGTAAACTGGGAAACTTTTATTAGCATGAAAGTAAATAAATTCCTTGTAGTTTCTATTTTTACCCATTTATTGTATGATAATGATATTTTAGTTCCTTTGGATAGAGACAGAGACGGTGTCATGGAATCTAAAGGGATAAGAACTCAGTTCAAAGATGTATTAGGAATAGGCTTGTCCTACAAGTTTAATGACCATAAGAACTTAGAGAAAAAATAATTTTAATTTTTGGGGGTTTATGTGTTTTGATACTACGTTAAAAAGATTTTTTTAACAAGTTTATAGAATTCAAATGCAAAAAATATAAAGATTTGAGAAAAAAAATTTTTTATTCAAATCTTTTGTTATGTATTTTTGTTGATTATTTACGTAAAAAAAGCGTTCAAGTCATGGCACAATTATCTAAGGAAAGAACATTAAATTTTTGGGAAAGAACCTATGTCGTACCTGTATTAAAAGGCATGTGGTTTACATTTAAGCACATGTTTAAGCCAAAAGTTACTCTTGAATATCCCGAAAAAAAAGTAATTTTAGGGTCAGAATTTAGAGGAAGACCTGTATTAGTAGCAGAAAATGGAGTAGAAAGATGTGTAGCATGTGGGTTATGTGCTAGGGTATGCCCTCCTTTAGCTATAAGTATGCAAGCAGGTGAAACTGATAACATAAAAGAACGTTTCCCACAAAAATTTGAAATTGATATGCTCCGTTGTATTTATTGTGGTTTATGTGAAGAAGTATGCCCCGAAGAAGCGATTGTCATGAGTGAAGAATATGACATCAACTTTAATCAACGTGAACAAGCGAAATTTGATAAACAAAAATTATTGGTAGATGCTTCCAAACTAAAAAAACGTTTAGATTGGCTCAAAAAATTTAAAAATCCTAATTATGGAGAAGTATATAATTTTCATAAAGCCAATAATAAACATAGTATAAAAGACCAAAACCTTCATGGACAACACTAATCCATCTATTCACGCTACAACAGTTTTAGGGATTATCCATAATGGGCAAGTAGTTCTGGGGGCTGATGGCCAAGCGACTATGGGTAATACGGTTATTAAAAGTAATGTAAAAAAAGTTCGTATTATTGGGAATGGTAAAGTTTTAGCGGGTTTTGCAGGTGCAACTGCTGATGCTTTTACATTGATTGAACGTTTTGAAGAAAAACTCAATGCTTTTCAAAATAATTTAAAAAGAGCATCAGTTGAATTAGCAAAAGATTGGCGTACGGATAGATTTTTAAGAAAATTAGAAGCCATGTTGGTAGTAGCATCTTCTAATGACATATTAATAGTTAGTGGGACGGGTGATGTATTAGAACCCGATCATCAGATTGCGGCGGTGGGTTCAGGTTCTATGTATGCACTTTCTGCTGCAACAGCTTTAAAAAAACATGCTTCTCATTTATCAGCTTATGATATAGTAAAGGAAAGTTTAAAGATTGCTGCGGATATTTGTATTTACACCAATCATAATTTTGAATTTATTTCTTTTGAAAAAATATAAATTTGGCATCAAATTTGAGCAAATAAAAATAATGACAAAAAGTCATTAAGTTCTTTGAAAAATATGGGGATGACTGGAATTGACGGGTTGAATAGGGGTATAATAAGCATGCAGAGTGATGATAGTGCCACTCTCCAAAAACGCTATCAGCCATAAACGGCGAAAATACTTATTCTTTAGCTGCCTAATCGCGGCTAATGTCTATTAAGAACTTGGCAATTGGTTCTTTTTAGATATCGTTTAAATTGTCTCGGCAACAGATGCTCTTTATGTTGCTTAAATTTTAAGAGCTAGGTTTGAAATACTTTTGTTTTTTGTAGTATCAAAAACCGAATTTCAAACAAAAAACTGAGCATGGAGAAGGTTATATTTGTATCTTCGCCGGACGTGGGTTCAAGTCCCACCATCTCCACTTTTTTAAAAGTCTTTACAAAATTGCTAACTCTATTATGTTTAATTAATTAAAACTATTCCCTAATTTCTTCAAAATCTATTATAGATTTACGTATATTTTCAGGAATAGAACAAGTTTGTTGATTTTTCATATCAAAATAAACTAAAACAGTGCTTGCTTTGGCTGCTAACTTTCTTTCTATTTCTTCAATAACCATTAAATACTCCATTTCAAAACTTTTATTACCTATTTTACTCACGCGTGTGTGAATTACCAATGGGCTATTTAAGAAAACAGGTTGGATATAATCCACTTTAACGCTAGCTAAAAGCATATCTAATTGATTTAAATCACCATTCCAACCTAATACATGTTTTGCATAGTGAACTCTGGCTTCTTCTAGATACATTAAATAAGTTGCATTATTTACATGATGTAAAGTATCTAAATCGTTGTATCTAACGCTGATGGGTGTTTGAAGTTTGAATTTTTTTAATTCTTCTGTTAAATTCATTGAGATATAGTTTTTTTATAAACGAGTTTGGCTTCTTTTTTATTTTTTTGAGTTACCCAAAATTCTAAATCAGTTTTTTTATTAGGATAAATTTTTAAAATACCGAAACCATAATTGGAATAAGTAAATTCCCATTTTTTTGATTTTCCTACTTCAGATATTTTGGTTCCAGAACCACTTATGATATGATGAACTTGATTTTCTTTACGGTATTGTAAATTATGGTCATGCCCTGAAACATAAATCAAGTTAGGGTATTTTTCAAAAATGGGTAGGAGTTCTTTTTTTAGTTCTTTGTATTTAGGATTCCAAGAATCGGAAGGATGTTTTGCCAAAAATCGAAGTAAAACTAAACCTGAACCAAGAATGGGTAAAGGAATATATAATTTGGAGTTTAGGAAACGAAGAGGAAAAATATGCTCTTTTAAAGTAAATCTACCTCCATGCGATGAACAACTAAAAAAAGGATGGTGCCCAGCAACAATCAGGATTTTATCTTTATGCTTTTCTAGAGTATTCTTCATGGCATCTAAAAATAATCTTTTTGAGCCATAATTACATTGGGAAGAGTCGGGTTTTTGGTTTGGGTGTATCCACCACTGAGAATCATATATTATGAGTGCAAAATCATTTTCTATGATTGCTTCAATAGGACCTGGACAGCCGTTTTTCGGTAAAAAACTATTATTTCCTAGTTGATTTTCAACATATTTTTGTTGTCTTTTTACGGCATTCCAACCATCTTTTCCATCTAAAGCCCAATCATGATTTCCCGGAATAAAAATGGTATTCCCATTAAAGTTTTTTACTGCATTGATTTGTGCATCTAATCTTTGTTTAGCTTCTAAATAATCTTTAGAATTTTCTTCAGGAAGTCCATAATTATAAATATTATCCCCTAAAAATAGAGTAGTAAAAGAAGAATTTTCTTTTGCCAAAAACAATTTTAACATTTGAAATACAACGGAACTATCGTTTCCTTTTCCTGCGTCTCCAACTAAATAAAATGAATGTAATGGTTTGTTATTTCCTTCATTTTTAATATTTTGAAACTCCTTTACTAAAGATTTTTCTTTATAAAAAGGTTTTGGAGAACATGAATACAAAGCTAAAACTATCAGAAAAAAAATTTTCTGATAGTTAGTAACACACTGGAATTTTTTATTATTAACAAATGGGTACAATGGAAAATAATTTTGACGTAAAATTATATATTTTCATAATCTAAACACCCTGTAAAGCTTTCAATTATGTTAAAAAACAAAAAAAGTTGATTGGTTACAAACAAAAAACTTTACCATTTTCTAAATTTTAGGGTTTCTTGAAATACATGAGCAAGGATATTTTTGTCAGCTTCAGTAAAAGGGACATTTCTTCTTTTCATCATTTTTTCTGCTACTTGATAAGCTTTTTCTAATTGAAAAGTTTCAAAGC
>CALLMJ010000102.1 GCA_938006875.1 uncultured Bacteroidia bacterium | reverse complement strand
TTTCTTTGATAACTCCTTTTACTCCGCTTTTGATAGTTTTTTCTTGAGTGAAAGCGAAATGAAAACAAAAGAGTATCGCTAAGAGCCCTAAAAGAGCTTTTTTCGTTGTGTGTTGCATGATATTATAACTATTTAATTTTTACTTTATTATGAATTTATTAACGATTTTTAACTTTAAAAATTTGACAAACGGTGTTAACTCTTCGTAACTTACAAGGCTTTAGTTTTCCTTGAATTGCATCCTTTATAATGCCCAAAAATTTTTTGGGCATGTATTGAATTTCTAAATATTGGTTAGAATTCATATAATTTGATACCGCAAAATTAGAACAGACTTTTTGTACGGTAAAATTTATTTTTTATTTTTCTTACTGAAAATCACATAGTTAATTTTTTCATTTTTTTCTTATTTTTCATTTTTTGAACTTGAATTTTTGTTTTTTTGTTCAACTTTCAAATTTATTTATTAACTAATTTCCAATTTACTTATAGTAATTATCAGAATAGCAAAAAACATTATCTTTCATTATTAAATCCAAAATTTTCAATAAAATTACATATGGGAGTAGATTGTGATTAAAATCAAAAAAATTTTTTATGAATGATAACTTTCTAAAATATAGTTTTTTTATGACTAATTTTGTATTATGAAATTTGATTTACAATCACCTTTTCAACCTACTGGTGACCAACCTACAGCTATTGAACAACTAACACAAGGGGTTTTATCTAATGAACCTTATCAAGTACTTTTGGGAGTAACGGGTTCAGGTAAAACTTTTACCATAGCGAATGTGATACAAAATGTTCAAAAACCTACCTTAATTTTATCGCATAATAAAACTTTAGCGGCTCAATTATTTGCTGAGTTTAAACACTTTTTTCCTAATAATTTAGTAGAATTTTTTATTTCTTATTATGACTACTACCAACCTGAAGCGTATATCCCAGTTACCAATACTTATATAGAAAAAGATTTAGCGATTAATTCCGAAATTGAAAGATTAAGAATAAGAGCAACTTCTGCTTTAATGTCTGGAAGGAAAGATGTCATTATTGTTTCTTCGGTTTCTTGTATTTATGGTATGGGGCGCCCGGAAGATTATGAAAAATCTGTATTAAAAATTCAAAAAAATCAAAAAATAGACCGAAATTCATTTTTGCTTCAATTGGTTTCTATTATGTATGCAAGAAATGATAAAGAATTTCCAAGAAGTACATTCAGAGTAAGAGGCGATTCCGTAGATATTCATTTGGCATATATGGACAACTTGGGTTTGAAAGTCCGCTTTTTTGGTAATGAAATTGAAGATATTTTTACTTTTGATGTTTTAAACGGTAACAAAATAGAGAAATTTGATGAGTTTGATATTTATCCTGCCAATTTATTTGTAACTTCTAAAGATACATTAGAAGCCGCAATTTCAGATATTCAAGATGAACTTCAAAATCAAATTCAGTATTTTGAGAAACAAGACCGCTGGACAGAAGCTAAACGTATTAAAGAACGTACTGAATTAGACATAGAAATGATGCGAGAAATTGGTTATTGTAAAGGAATTGAAAATTACAGCAAACATTTAACTCGTAGAAAGTCGGGTGAAAGACCTTATTGTTTATTAGATTATTTTCCTGAAGACTATTTAATGGTTATAGACGAAAGCCATGTTTCCGTGCCTCAAATACGTGCTATGTATGGTGGGGACCGTTCTCGTAAAATCGTTTTGGTAGAAAATGGATTTCGTTTACCTTCTGCTTTAGATAATAGACCTTTAAACTTTGAAGAATTTGAAAATATTGCCCCCCAAACCATTTTCGTAAGTGCAACTCCCGGTGATTATGAAATAGAAAAAGCTAATGGTGTCATTGTTGAACAGATTATTAGACCTACGGGCTTATTAGATCCACCCGTTGAAGTACGCCCCTTATGGAATCAAGTAGATGATTTAATTGGTGAAATTCATGAAACTGTAGAAAGAGGAAACAGAGTCCTTGTTACTACCTTAACCAAAAGACTTTCCGAAGAATTAGCGCGTTATTTCGCTGAACTTCAAATCAAAGCTAGATATATTCACTCGGAATTAGATGCTTTAGAAAGAGTCAATTTATTACATCAATTTAGAGAAGGGGATTTTGATGTTTTGGTAGGTATTAATTTATTAAGAGAAGGATTGGATTTGCCTGAAGTAGAATTAGTTGCTATTTTAGATGCTGATAAAGAAGGATTTTTACGTTCAACTCGTTCTTTTATTCAAATTGCTGGTAGAGCGGCAAGAAATGTTCAAGGTAGGGTCATTTTATATGCAGATAAAATCACAGACTCTATGCAAAAATTAATAGATGAAACAGAAAGACGCCGAAATAAACAAATTGAATATAATTTAAAGCATAACATTACTCCAAAAACTGCTATGCGTTCAAAAGAACATACCCTTTCCAAAACCCTTGATGATAATCCTTTTGCACCCAAAGAAACCATTATTCATAAAGTAGCAGAAGATATTGTAAAATTTTTGAACAAAGAACAACTCATTCATGCTATAGAAAATGCTAAACAACAAATGTTTGATGCGGCTGAAAAAGAAGATTTTTTACGTGCTGCTGCATTTAGAGACGAAATGTTTGCGCTGCAAAAAAGGTTAGAAGAATGGAAATAGTAGAGCTTTGGTAGTAATTCTTGCATTTAACATACTTCAATCATAATCATAACTGAAGCGAACTTTTGTCATAAAATAGATGCTAGCAACAAGTTTAAAATATGGCTAACAAAGAATTTTAGAAACTAATTGACGACTCAAAAAACTTAAAATCCCCATCTTGGAGTCATGCTAACATTTAAAGTGGAAAGAACAAACTTTACCCGAAAGGATATGGAAAAACGTGTTTAATTAATGAAGCCAAGATAAATAATAATCTTTCACTTCAATTTGTTCGGCAATATCAGTAAGCCAAAGAGGTTTAAAAGTATCAATCATAACTGCTAATTCCAATGTTTCTTTTGCACCAATACTTTTTTCTATTGTTCCGGGGTGGGGTCCATGAGGTATTCCCATAGGATGTAATGTAATTTGTCCTTTTTCTATGTTGTTTCTGCTCATAAAATCACCATCTACATAATATAAAACTTCATCGGAATCAATATTGGAATGATGATAAGGAGCAGGTATTGCTAAAGGATGGTAATCAAATAATCTTGGAACAAAGGAACAAATTACAAAATTGTGAGCTTCAAAGGTTTGATGGACAGGTGGTGGTTGATGAACACGACCAGTTATGGGTTCAAAATCATGTATAGAAAACTTATAAGGATAAAAACAACCGTCCCATCCTACATAATCAAAGGGATGATTTCCATAAATATAAGGATATAAAATATCTTCTTTTTTGATATATACTAAAAATTCTCCTTTTTCGTCATGAGTAATTAATTCGGTGGGTCCGTGAATATCTCTTTCATAAAATGGACTATGTTCTAACAATTGGCCAAATTTGTTCATATACCTTTTAGGAAATTCTACGGGGCTAAAACTTTCTATGATCAATAGTCTGTTGTCAGAGGTATCAAAATGTATTTGGTAAATAGTTCCTCTTGGAATATGAACATAATCACCATATTCAAATTTTAAATTACCGAACGGAGTGAGTAAAGTTCCTGAACCATTATGAATGAATAAGATTTCATCTGCTTGAGCGTTTTTGAAAAAGTAATCTTTGAAAGATTCTGAGGGTGCAGCTAAAGAAATCTGTACATCATTATTCATTAGTACAGTTTTACGACTTTTTAAATAATCTTTTTCAGGAGTAATATTCCAGCCTTTGTATGATCTATGCTGCATATTATGAACATGTAAAATATTGGGTTTATAAGGAATAGGATTCCCAATAGATTTTACAAGCGTAGGCGGATAAACATGGTAAGCCAATGAATATAAGTTTGAAAATCCTTCACTGCTAATGAGTTCCTCATGATATAAAGAACCACTAGAATTTCTAAATTGAACGTGTCTTTTATTGGGAACATTTCCCATTTTTTTGTAATAAGGCATAACTTTAAGGTTTTTGCAAATATACAAATATTTTGAACTTTACTCCAAATTTTTTAGATTTTTAATTTTCTACATAAACTTTCATCATATTTTTAACGGTTTGAATTACGGCGGTTTCATCATAAAAACATTCTTGATAAAGCTCTTTTTGAGTACCATGTTCAATGACTTTATCCGGAGCTCCTAATCTTTTTAATGGTATAAAATATTGATTATCAGCCATAAACTCTAAAACTGCGGAACCAAAACCACCCATTAAGCAACCGTCTTCAATGGTTATTATTGCGGAATAGTTTTTACAAATTTCGTGTAAAAGTTCTTCATCTAAAGGTTTAACAAAACGCATATCATACAAAGAAGGATAAATTCCTTCATGATTTAACTTTTGAATAGCCGCAGAAGCGATATTTCCTATATGACCAATAGATAGAATAGCAATGTTTTCTCCTTCAATAACTTTTCTTCCTTTACCGATTTTAATTAATTCAAAATCTTTTTTCCAGTCTGTAATAACACCTTCACCTCGCGGATAACGAATAACAAAAGGATGCTGATTAGAATCATGGGCAGCGGTGTACATTAAGTTACGTAATTCAATTTCATTCATGGGGGCAGAAACAATCAAATTAGGAATACAACGCATATAAGCCAAATCATATAAACCATGATGAGTTGCGCCATCAGCACCCACTAATCCTGCTCTATCTAAACAAAAAATAACTTTTAAATCTTGAATAGCAACATCATGAATCACTTGGTCATAAGCTCTTTGCATGAAAGAAGAATAAATATTACAAAAAGGAATCAAGCCTTGAGTTGCAAGACCAGCAGAAAAAGTAACGGCATGTTGTTCAGCAATACCTACATCAAAAGCTCTATGCGGCATAACTTCCATCATTAAATTTAAACTAGAACCAGAAGGCATTGCAGGGGTAATTCCCATGATTCTTTCATCATTTTTGGCTAATTCAATAATAGTTTCACCAAAGACGGTTTGATATTTTGGAGGTTTTGCTTCTCCAAGATTTTTAGGTTTAAAAAGTTCTCCAGTTAATGGATTAAATTTATAGGAAGGTGCATGCCAAAAAGTCTGGTCTTTTTCAGCAGGCTCAAACCCTTTCCCTTTTACGGTTACAATATGTAGTAATTTAGGTCCTTTAATTTGTTTTAAATCTTTAAGCACATGTACTAAATGTAAAACATCATGCCCATCAATAGGTCCAAAATATCTAAAACCCAAATTTTCAAATAGTATTCCAGGTTTAGTTGCTGAAGCTGTAAAATAGGATTCTAATTTAGAAGCTATTTTTCTAGCATCAGGACCAAATTTTTGAATTTTTCCTAACCATTTCCAAGCTTCTTCACGAATTTTATTGTAGGTTTTAGAGGTTGTAATATCAATTAAATAATCTTTTAAAGCACCAACATTAGGGTCAATAGACATGCAATTGTCATTAAGAATAACCAACAAATCAGCATCTTTCAATGAACCTGCATGGTTTAAACCTTCAAAAGCTAAACCTGCTGTCATAGCTCCATCACCAATAATGGCTACTTGCTTGGTATCTTTATTCATATAATGATTGGCTACAGCCATTCCTAATGCTGCAGAAATTGAAGTTGAAGAATGCCCTACTCCAAATGTATCGTATTCTGATTCTGACCTTTTAGGGAAACCCGAAATACCACCATAAATTCTATTAGTATGAAATTGTTCCTTTCTACCGGTTATAATTTTATGACCATAAGCCTGATGCCCAACATCCCATATCAATAAATCTTCAGGGGTATTATAAACATAATGTAAAGCTGTAGTTAATTCTACTACTCCAAGGCTTGCACCAAAATGCCCCCCATAAATAGAACAATGCTCAATAATATACTGGCGTAATTCCTCACAAAATTTGATTAAGTCCGTTTCAGGTAAACGTCTTAAGTCTTGTGGATTTTGATATGAGCTAAGAAAAAGTTCGGGCTTACGATTTTCCATTTTTTTAAAAACGAACAACAAAGGTAATTATTTTTTTAAAACAAAGAGTTAAAACAAAAAATTCCTTTTTAAATTATAGAAAAGTAGGGCACGATTTATCCCTATTTTTTAGAGAATCTACATATCGAAAATAAAATTTATTTTCTGGTTTTAATGTTTAGTAAATAAAAAAATAACACATGACAAAATAACATAATAACAAGAAGAGTGTTATGAATGTGAAATAAAAATTTTCAAAAAATACAGAAAAAAAATGGATATTTTTGGAAAGAATGTAAAACGGTTGTAACTTGCGGCGATTTTTAAAAAAAACGCAAAAAATCGTATGTCTCAACAAAATAAAGGTTCTGTAGTACAGATTATTGGTCCCGTAGTGGACGTTGAATTTGGTGCATCAGGTTCAGAATTACCCAAAATATATGATGCTCTTATAGTAAAAAGACCCGACGGCGCAGAAGTTGTATTAGAAGTTCAACAACATCTTGGTGAGAATCGTGTAAGAACAATCGCTATGGATTCTACGGATGGTATTGCAAGAGGTACAGAAGTAATTGATACAAAATCACCTATTCAAGTACCCGTAGGTGAAGAAATTAAAGGTAGATTATTCAATGTTGTAGGAGTAGCGATTGATGGTTTACCTCAACCTAAAGCCGAAGCTTACTATCCCATTCATAGACCTGCTCCAAAATTTGAAGATCTTTCTACTGAGCCTAATGTTTTATTTACTGGTATTAAAGTAATTGACTTATTAGCTCCCTATTTAAAAGGTGGTAAAATTGGTTTGTTTGGTGGTGCTGGGGTTGGTAAAACGGTTTTAATACAAGAGCTTATCAATAATATTGCAAAAGGTTATGCAGGTTTATCGGTTTTTGCTGGGGTAGGCGAAAGAACTCGTGAAGGAAATGACCTTTTACGTGAAATGATTGAAGCAAACATTGTAAAATATGGCAAAGAATTTAATGAGTCTTTACATAAAGGTGGATGGGATTTAGCAAAAGTGGATAAAAATCTATTAAAAGAATCACAAGCGACCTTTATTTTTGGTCAGATGAATGAGCCTCCTGGTGCAAGAGCAAGAGTTGCTTTAACAGGTTTAACAATTGCGGAATATTTCCGTGATGGAGATGAAAAATCGGGTGGCAGAGATGTATTATTCTTTATTGATAATATCTTTCGTTTTACGCAGGCTGGTTCAGAAGTATCTGCTCTATTAGGTCGTATGCCCTCAGCGGTTGGTTATCAGCCTACTTTATCTTCTGAAATGGGTGCAATGCAAGAGCGTATTACTTCCACAAAAAGAGGTTCCATTACATCTATTCAAGCGGTTTATGTACCAGCTGACGACTATACCGACCCTGCACCTGCAACTACATTTGCTCACTTAGATGCAACTACCGAACTTTCTAGAGCTCTTGCCGCAATTGGTATTTATCCCGCAGTTGACCCGCTAACTTCTACTTCACGTATCCTAACACCTGCTATCGTAGGAGAAGCTCATTATCAGTGTGCTCAAAGAGTAAAAAACACCCTTCAAAAATATAAAGATTTACAAGATATTATTGCGATTTTAGGTATGGACGAATTGTCTGAGGAAGATAAAAAAGTAGTAGCAAGAGCTAGACGTATCCAAAGATTTTTATCACAACCTTTCCATGTGGCAGAACAGTTTACAGGTATGAAAGGAGCTTTCGTTTCTATTGAGGATACCATAAAAGGTTTT
>CALLMJ010000101.1 GCA_938006875.1 uncultured Bacteroidia bacterium | reverse complement strand
TAAGGATGATATATATGCACAACCTATTTTTAAATATTGGGATTTTGAGAAGATTTGAGAATAATTGGCACGTAGTTATGCAGCTGCACGCATATCTATGTACCTTAAGTAATAAATCTGTGCAGTATAAATAATAGTTAGGCAATATGGAACATTCAGAAGATTTTAAAGAAGTTTTATTAAAATTGTACAATTATTTCAATCTAGAATTTGGTGATGTCTCTGTATTTGAAAGATTAGTTGAGGAACTGAATGATTTATCTACTAATGCAGAGTGGAATAGAGTTAAAGATGTTTTAGATGATGAAAACGATCCATTATTTCTAATCAATAGAAATTTTATATCTGCCCATCACTTCATATTAATTAACAATAAAGAAAAATTTATAAAATTTTTGGAAAGTTGGTCAAATAATACCGCTAAATTTTTACTCAGAATCGTTAAAACAACAAAAGAGTATGATTTCGTAGTACAACAAATTCTTAATTACGAAGATTTTTTATTTTTTGAGATGAGAAAAAATACATTAAGAAAAAAAATTGCTTGCGAGATATATGATTTAAGAGGCATAGACTTTTTCTTGATACATTATATGCAACATATGACTTCAGCTTTAGAGGATGAAGCTCTTTGGAGAAGTGCAGAATTAATAACAGAATTCCTAAAAGAATTTAATAGATTTGAAGAAGCTTATTACGTTGAGAGTGAAATTCAAAAAAGAAAAGAAAAGTTAAAAGAGATAAAGGTTGACTATGCAAATAATGATGAACCAAATAAATTAACTGTAATTGAAAATAGACTTAAATTATTAGGCGAACGATTCTGGAATGAATATTTATCTGCTGAAGTTTGGAAATTATTAATGCAAGAATCGCAAAAAGATTTAATTGATTCGTATGTTCTAGAATTTTTTCTTAGAAAAAGTATTTTGAATTGTTGGAGCCAAGTGGTATTCACATTATGTAAAATTTTAGAACGAGAGTTAAGTTTTATCATTTTTTCAAAGTGGATTGAGTTAATTAAACAAGCTGATTTTATAATGCCCAAAAATCTTTCTCCAAAAGAACAAAAAGAATTTCAGCATCGTGAATTCACTTTCAAAATTTTAAAGTCTTGTGTTGTTGGAAAAATACATCCACCGACACTAGGCCAAATGATCTTTGTTATTAAGTTTTGGGAAGATAAATTAATGAACAAATGCACAACCCTATTTACTGATATTAACCATAGCATTAGAAACAAATCAGATTTTTTAGAAAAACTATCAAAACTAAATTATTGGTTGGAAGAAAGGCATATTCTTGAGGGAGAAAGGCCTACAGTGATAGATTTAAGGAATTCATCAGCACATCCTGGCAGTGAGTTTGAATATTCTTGGGATAAACATATAGAATGGCTGAAGGATTTTTTAGGTAAACCACCTAAAGAGGCGCTAAAAATCATTGTTTCACTTAAAGAAAATTTAAATGATATTGCCTAACGAGTTCTTCAAGCCGACCGCTTTAAACTGTTCAGTATTTATATATTTATTAAATGTAGTTGTAAAAGTAAGTTGCTTTTTGAGTTTAGTGAACAGAATGAACTAACAAATAATTATTGGCATTGGTTTTCAAAGTTGCATTGCTGTGTTGGGCGGCGGCTTAAAAACAACGCCGTTATGCGGTATATGAAAAGGAATACATTATGCAATTAATTAGAAAAATCATTTTTTTATTTGCAATAGCGATTTCAATCATAATTGTAAGAGAATTTATTTCTATTTATTCAGATTTACGCAGTATAGATGAATACCTTGGTTATGCATTTATAATTTTTATTTCACTTATACTTATATATTTCGCCTTTATTCCACTAATCAAAATATTATTGATACCAAGGAGTTTTTCTCCTTCAAAAAACATAAACGAAATAGAATTAATTCTTAAAAAAAGATTGAAAAGTTTTGAAACTAATCGGCTTGTACAAAATATTATTTCCAATACAGCAACTTCTCCTGAACAAAGATATCAAGAAGCCGTCAAAATTCTTGAAGATAAAACTAATCAAATCAGACAAAAATATATCTCTAGGATATTTTATAGCACTGCTATATCGCAAAATGGTTTTCTAGATGCTATCATAATTCTTTCCGCAAGTATAAATTTGATAAAGGAAATATTTATTATTTATAATGGTAGAGTTTCAAATAAAGATTTATTTAGTATTGGTCGAAAAATTTATACAGCTATTGCAATCGGAGGTTCAGAAGGCGTTGAATATGCTACAGATGAGATAATCGCCAGTTTTGCATCTGATGGACTGAAAAGCATACCATTTGTAGATAAAATAATGGGCTCAATTGCTGATGGATTTGTTAACGCTATGTTAATTACGAGAATATCATATATAACTGAAAATTATTGCAAATTAATTTATATAAAGAGTGATAAAGAATTATTACCATCATTCAAAGTTGTTTATGATACAGCCAAATTAATAACAAGTGACGTTAGAGATAAAATAAAAATCACTCTAAAAAATATGTCAACAGATAACAAAGTAAACTTTGCGAAATATGCAGTCAATCCCGCTGGTTATGTTATTGACAAAGCATTAAACATTTTTGGAGGTAAAATAAACGATGATGCTAAAAACGGATTGTCAAATACAATGAAACTTACTTTTAATCCAATAGGATTTGGTCTTGAAAAATTAGTTGGACTTTTTGGTAAAAAGAAAATCAACTAATTCATTGGACAATTTTTTACTAATAAAAAGGAAATAATGATATGGAATTAATAATTGCACCAAGCGATTCACCTTTTAGATATAAAAACAAACAATACAAAATTATAAAAGCTGGAATTGAAAATGGCAAAGCGTATGCTTCTGTTAATCCAGAAAATGAAGATTTAGAAAAAGAAATAATTAAAAGAATTGAGAGGGATAAAGGATTAAAAGTTTATCTTGCTTTAGGATACCATTGCTTTATTGATGATTATCCACAAGAAATTAAGTAATAAAAACCGCATAACAAGTGCTTCAACCCGACAGCATTTTCGCACTTGGCATTTTTGTAATTTTAATGTTGGTAGCTCCGTTTCGGCTAACTTGTTCGGCTTGGTTCTACTAAACAAAATTTTTAAATAATTAATGTTTGTGCTTCTATTCGGCAGTCTTAAGCTGGGCTGCGGGTTAAGCACAACGCCGTTATTTCCAGAAACTCTATCCTGTTTTTATAACCCTTTGAATTATTCTCATCTTGATTTACTTTAGAGCACTAATTGTAGAAAAAATTATGTGCAGATTTTCTATTCTAACTTTTACTCTGGTATTTTGGGGGCTTACTT
>CALLMJ010000100.1 GCA_938006875.1 uncultured Bacteroidia bacterium | reverse complement strand
TAAATTCCTGCTGTTTCCATCTCAAAATTGGTAATTTTTAAATCTTCATACTGAAAGTTTTGGAGTTCTAAGGGTAAATTGGGGTATTTTAAAGGAATACGTCCTAAATTTCTACCTTGAGGACCATAAAATCCACAAGCTGTGCAAGTTATACCCAAAGGAATTTTCATGTTTTGAGCTAATTCCACAAAGTTTGAGTTTGCTTCAAAAGCCCAAACGAACTGAGCTTCGGCTTTGGGAAATTTTTGATGTAACTCCTTATGAAATTCTAATGTTAATTTTTTTTCTTTTTCAGAACGTTCAAATTCATAAAATAAATGTAAAGCTCCTAAATCTAAAGCATAAGCACTGGCAATAATAGTTCCTACGGGAAAATTTGTTTGAACTCCTCCAGTAGTTCCTAAACGTAAAATTTTCAGTGAATTATGTTTAGATGTCCATTTTTTCTTTTTAAAATCAAAATTCGCTAAAACCTCTAATTCATTCAAAACAATATCAATGTTATCTGTACCAATTCCCGTAGAAAGAACAGTAATTTTTTGATTTTTATAGGTCCCTGTAATGGTATGAAACTCACGATTTTCTTTTTCAAAATGAATTTTTTTGAATTTCTTTGCTATTTTTTTAACTCTTTCAGGGTCCCCTACTAAAATGATTTTTTCGGTAATATCCTTGGGTTTCAAACCTAAATGGTAAACAGATTGCTCTTCATTTAAGATTAATTCACTTGCTTCAAACATATTCTCTTTTTTGCAAGTTTAGGAAAAAATTGGATTAGAAAAAAACTATTTAGTTGTTTTATTAAACTCACTCACTTGATTTTTTATTGATTGATAGCAAAACCTTAAAAAAATTTTTCTTGCATACAAAGTTATTAAATGATGTCTTTTGTAACTGGTTTGATAGTATTGCCTTTTAGTTTTTTATTTATAGAAATGCTAAACTATATTTCTCAATAAAATACCAATGACCTTAACTTACGTTCCGAACGTCTTCCTATTTCTTCATTAATCTGCAAAACTTTTAATTCCATATCCTGATTGAATATCCCCGCAGGGATTTGGGTTACAGCCAATAAGTGTAAGAAAAAGTGTAATAAATGCTATTTGATAAAGATTATTAACTATCATACAAATTGGCAGAAGTGTCATTATCATCATAATATTGAACATATTCTTGACGAAACCCCAGAGCATCGTATTTATCAAAATTATAAAGTTTTTCTATGGGTATAATTTTAGAGTCTAATCCAACACCTTGGAGTTGTAAATTTTTAAGTTTTTGAGATAAACTTGCCATATAATAAACAAAATTTTCAATATCTCCTTCTTTGAAATCCTCAATGGCATAACTGGGAAGAACTGAAGGTAAACAATCAACACAAACAAATTGTTTAGTATTACTGATGGATAAATGCTCTGTACAGGCAGGCTGTTGGCACTTTGTACATAATGTAAAAGCGGCATTTTCGCACTGTTTACTTACCCAAATTCCTCTTTTTTTACTACATCTTGACATAATTCCTAAGCGACTTTTTTCGATAAAACATTATAAGCATCTTTAAATGCTGCCGAATAAGCAACAGGGTCAAAGACCGTATTCATTACTTTACTCTTTTGTTTAGACTTTAATTTGAATTTAGGAGGCACTTCGCCAATTTCTCTTGGATAACGTTTTTTATCCCATGATAAAAATATTTTGTAACTTGTTACAATTTTATATTTAATTTTGGTTTTGTATTTCCCTGATAATGAACGTTTAGTTACACTCCACTTTTTTCTTATATCAGTAACTTTAAATTGAATTTCACTACCATCCATTAATCGAGTTTTGCCTTTGAGCCATTCAAAAGTATAAGATTTATCTTGCGGATTATATTTACCAGCGGCAAAACTTGGATTTAAATCAATTTCTAGATGTAAAAGATTTTCTTCCCAAACATCATTTTTTAAGTAATAAATAAAAGGCAATACAAATGTTTGAATATTTTTGTTTGAAGTGAAAGTATGTATTTTTCTTCTTTGGAAAATAACCAAAATGAGTAAAATAACTGAAAAAATAAGTATTACCCAACTCAACAAAACTGCACTAAAAAATACAACAGCAATCAAAAGCCACATTAAAAAACTATACCAATTTTTAATTCTTTGAGCTAAATATCCATAATGATTGAGAGAATTAAGAAAGACTTCCCAATCTTGTAATGACATTTTACGATCAATTTTTTTATGTAATGCAATGGCTTCAATCAATTTACGATTATTCCAATATTCCGACCAATCACTCATAATGCAAATTTATGATTTATTTCTTTTTTGGCAAAAAATTTGTTTTAACTTTTAATATTATTACTTTTGCTAAACTTAAATTATTGTCTTATGAAAAAGTTAATCTTATGGATTTTTGTTATAGTTTTGGGTTTGAATTTATCTGCTCAAGATATATTACAAAAAACGAATAAAGCAAAATTAGAAGTAAAAATCATAGAAATAGGTCCAGATGAAATAAAATACAAAAATTACAATGATTTAGAAGGACCTGTTTATGTAATTTATAGACGTGATGTAACAAGCATACAACTTGAAAATGGCGAAACTATTCAATTCGAGAAAGATATTTTAGAAGTATCTGCTTCTCCCAATGCTCATAAAAAAAATGCTATTATGATTGACCCTTTTTCTCCTTTTGTTAGGCATATTGGTTTTGGATATCAAAGATGGTTTCAGCCGGGATTGATACTTGAAGCAAAAGCTGGAATTATTGGTATTGGAGTAAATCCTAATCGTTTTGATAACTTTAAAGATGAAAAAAAAGGTGCATTCCTAACAATAGGCAATAAAATGATGTTCAAGCAATTAACTTATAGTAAAGGAACTAGATTAGTACACCCATTAGCAGGAGCTTATTTTAAACCTCAAATTTCTTTTTCCTATTTTACTAATAAAGAATTAGAATATATTTATGACACGCTAACTTGGGTAACTACATCCTATGTGGTATCTAAAACTCATATAAGCGCAGCTTTTAATTTAACAATAGGAAAACAATGGTTAATTGCAGATGTAGTTTTATTAGATATGTTTGTGGGTGCTGGTTACGGGTTTGCAAATACCAAATCTAACTCTATCTACAATAATTTATATGAGGATACTCCTAGTTTTTATCATAGTCATTTGATTGTTGGAGGCAAAAATTTCCCTCTTACGCTGACTTCAGGAATTAGCCTTGGAGTTTTGATTAAATAAATTAACCATGAAATTAAAGTTTAAGTATTGCGATAAATTAGATGGACCTATTATGTTATGGATAAACAAGATGAAGCGTAGCAAGACACGCCTAAATGAATGAAATTAAAAAAGTAAGAAAAACATGATTTTTAAGTAAGAAAAACATGATTTTGGGTATTGTTTACCAATAATAATCCTACTAAATTTGTTTTATGAAAAAGTTATTCTTTTTAATCGTTACCATTCTTTTTTATGCCGTTCTTTTAGGACAAAACATTCCCCAAAATCCCAATCAAAAAGATGCACAAAATCGTAAGCAAGGTAAATGGACTTTGCTGTATGATGCTGATTATAAAAATGTTATATCAGAAAAAGATGCGGTTTATTATCGAATTGCTGAATTCAAAGATGGTAAATCCATAGGAAAAACACGATATTATTTTATAAGCAACGGGAAATTACATTTTGAGGGCGAAGTATTAGAAGAAACTGATAAATCGGTTGAAAAATTAAAAGGATTTTGTGTTTGGTATTATGAAAATGGTAATAAAATGCGTGAAATTGATTTTGATGATAAAGGAAATGTAAAAACTATTCATCAATATGACCGTAATGGAAAACTTTATTCCCAAGATGTTTTAGATGCAATAAATAAATTTACTCAAGCTAATCAGCTATATGAACAAAAAAATTATCAAGAAGCTTTAAAATTGTATGAAGAAGCCAAACCATCCTTGAACGTAGATATTCTTGGAGGAGCAGATTATTATTATTTAATTTCTGGAATAGCACTTTGTGCAAAACATTTAAAAACTTACGGGAAAGCCGCTAAATATTTTGAGGAAGCCTTGCAAATAGCCGAAAAATATTATGGAAAAGAACATTCAGAGTATGGATTTGTTTTAGAACAATTAGGAGATTTAGCTTTACTTACCAATAACATTGTTAAATATGATTTTTATATTGAGGAACTCAAAAAATTTTATGAAAAAACTAAAGGAAAAAATTCTAAAGAATACATAGCGATTTTGAATAGTGCTGCATTTAGTTATTATTATAAACAAGATTTTGAAAAAGCCGCTAAAATGATGGAGGAAGTTATGCCTTTACAAGAAAAATTAACGGGTAAAAATAGTCAAGATTATGCAATTTTGGTTTATAATATTGCCTGTTGTTACTATGAACTTAAAAATTGTAATAAAGCTATGCCATTCTTGAATGAAGCAAAAAAACTTTTTGAAGGTTTAAATTTACAATCATCCAATAACTATAAAGGAGCTATTCAGAAAATTCAAAATTGTAAGTAAATCATGAAAATCTTACAGATAGTTGTTATTAGTATTTTATTTCCATTGAGTATTTTTTCTCAATCTTATGTTAGCTTACTTAATCAAGGAGCAAAGGAATATGACGAAGGAAAATTAGAAAAAGCTATTCAAACTTTGAAAAATGCAAAACAAGATGTAGAAGACCAAATAGGTAATAACAATCCATATTATTTTTATATTGTCAATATTTTAGCTCAATGTTACCAAGAAACGGAACTTTATCAAGAATCCGAAAAACTTCTTTTAGAAGCATACCAAGTATTAAAATCCAATCCTTATTTGGATAAAGATAAATCTTTAACAGGCTTTACTTACAACAATTTAAGCAAAAATTTTTACTTCCTTGGAAATTATTCAGAAAGCTTAAAAATAGCTGAAGAGGCTATAAGTTTATTAAAAGATAACAAAAATGAAAAAATTAATGAAATAATTGCGGAAATCCATTTTACTATTGCGGCTTGTAATAAAGAATTAGGTAAATATGAACAATCGGAAAAATATTTTCAAACTGTATTAAGTTTAGTATCAAGTTCTGATAAACTATACTTTAAAAGCCAAGAAGGTTTAGCCATTATACAATTTAAACAAGGAAAATATTATGAAGCTGAAAAAAAATTATTAACTATTTCTCAACAAACCGCAGAAAAACTTGGTAAAAATAATTTAACTTACGCAAATCAATTAATGAATTTAGGGCAAGCCAGTCATCGAATTCAAAAATTTTATGATGCAAGAAAATATCTTCAAGAAACGATAAAAATTCTAGAAAACCTAAATAAAACATCATCCAAAGATTATGCTTTAGCTTGTAATTATCTTGCAGATGTATTATTAGATTTAGGAGAATTAAGTTTAGCGGAGAAGTATTTAAATCAAGCCTTAAAAATTTATCAAACTCAAAATGATATTGTTAATATAGCTTTGACGTATAATCAGTTAGCTTCTTTTTATGAACAAAAAGGGAATCTAAATCTAGCTGAAGAAACCTATCATAAAGGACTAAAATTAGCAAAAGATTTTCAAAATCAAGATTACTCTATTTATGGTACCATAACTTTAAATTTGGCAGAATTGTATTCAAAAAATAATACTTTTAAAAAAGCAGATTCTTTGTTTCAAGTAAGTTTAAAAGTGTATGAAAAAGTTTATGGACAAAATAGTTTATATTATCAAGAAGGAGTTATGAATTATGCATCATTTAAGTATAGTATTGGCGATTACAGTTTTGCATTACAACAATTACACAAACCATTAAACTATTTTGAAAAAAATTTAGGAAAGCTTTCTAAACAATACATTACTTGCCTAACAAATTTTGCAACCCTTTATTCATTACAAGAGGACTATAAAAAATCTGAAAGATATTTTACCGAAGCTTTAGAACTCACTGAAAAATTAACAGGTAAAAAAAGTTTTTATTACTTATCGATTTTAAACAATTATAGCATTTTTTACGCTAAATTAGGAAACCATGAACAAGCAGCAAACTTATTAAACAACGCTTTTGAACTGGGAAAAAGTTTTTTAGAACCTAATAGTATTTATTTCGCTATTGCAATTACCAATATAGGCACTACTTATTTAAATATGGGTAAAATGGAACAAGCACGTACTTATTTCAACATTAGCCAAGAGGTTTTACAAAAAAATTTCAATAGTGAACATCCCCAATACTTAATTAATCTTAACAATTTAGCTTTTACCTATTACATTGAGCAAAATTATACTCAAGCACAAACCATTTATGAAAAAGTACTTCCCATCGCAGAAAAAAATTTAGGAAAAAACCACCCAACCTACTGGTCTATTCTAAATAATCTATCTGTGATTTATACGGAATTTAAAAAATTTAGCCAAGCTGAACCGCTTCTTATTCAATTAAGGAATAATGCTGAAAAAATATATGGTAAAAATCATACAGATTATTTACTTTTCTCAACTAATTTAGCCAATCTTTATACAAGGCAAAAGAATTTTACTCAGGCTCATAAAATTTATCAAGAAGTGTTACCCACTATTTTCTGGCAAATTCAAAATGTGTTTCCATTGTTATCAGAAAAAGAAAAATTAGCTTTTATAAAAGATAAAAGAAAATTTTTTCAATCATACTTAAATTTTACTCTAAACTTTGTAAAAACTAATCCTAATATAGCATCAGAAGTTTTAGAACATAGAATGATGCTAAGAGGCTTAGTTACTGAAAGTACACAAAATTTTAAATCTAAAATCTTGGCTGCTAAAAACCCTGAAATTCAAAATTTATATGAACAATGGATTTCTGCAAAAGAACAATATCTTAAAGTCGTTTTCATGAAAGAAGAAGATAAACGTTTTTATGACCTTTCTGCTTTAAATAATCAAGTAAATTCATTGGAAAAACAGTTACAACAAAAACTCAATATTCAGTATTCTAAACCACAAAAAATCACTTTCAAACAAATTCAACAAAAGTTAAAACCTAATGAAGCTGCAATAGAAATTATAAGAACAGAGTTCATTAATGAAAACCTTAAAATGGATACATTATATTCATTTATTATTGTAACTCAGAATTGTCCTTACCCTGAAATTTTATCTATCAATGGAAATAACTTAGAAAATCATGCTTACCAGTACTATTTTAGACAAGTGGTAGATAGAAAAAATGTAGATAAAAAGTCCTACCAAATTTTATGGAAGAACATTATGGAGCAGTCTCAACTTTTGAAAAACTATGAACTTAAAAAATTATATTTAACTTGTGATGGTGTGTACCACAAAATTCCTTTATCAACACTTTTTATTCCAGAAGAAAATCAATTTTTGGGAGATAAAATAGAAATTGTGAATTTATTGAATTTAAAACATATACTCAATGATTCTAACTCTATTCCTAAAACAGCTTCACTGTTCGGATACCCTGATTACAAAGGAAAAGATGTTATACCTAATAATCTGCCAGAGGAGCAATTACCTTTACCCGCAGAACAAAGAAATTTAATGTTTAGATTGTTAAATTTTTCTGAACAAGGTATTTCACTTCTTCCTGGAACTAAAAAAGAAACCGATGCGATTCATCAATTGCTTCAAAAACAACAAATTCAAACTCAACTATTCCAATCTGAACAAGCCACTGAAGAAATGATAAAAAAATTACAAAGTCCTAATATTTTACATATTGCCACTCACGGGTATTTCATTGAAGATGAAAATTTAAAAACTTTTGATCACGTAGATGAAGACAAATTAAAAGTATTTTATGATGACCCATTAATGAGAGCAGGGCTTTTATTAGCCAATTGTGAAAATGATTTATTGAAAAGTAAAATTTATAAAAATCAAGATGATGGTGTCCTTACTGCTTATGAAGCCTCTCAACTCAATTTGCAAAACACAGATTTGGTGGTATTATCAGCATGTCAAACGGGTTTAGGAAATGTAAAAAATGAAGAAGGAATATTCGGTTTGCAAAGAGCATTCTTTCTTGCAGGTGCAAAATCTTTAATAATTTCTTTATGGTCAGTGGATGATGAAGCTACTCAAGAATTTATGATTGCTTTTTATGATGCTTGGCTCAACCAAAAAATGAGTAAAAGAAAAGCCTTTTTATTTGCGCAACAAAAGATAAAAAGTCAAGAACGATTTTTTAGTCCCTATTTTTGGGGAGCATTTGTTTTGATTGGACAGTAACCATTAGGGCGTGCCCCTTGCTACGCTTCGGGTCAGGCTGCTACGTTTTTCAATGGGCTTGCCTAAGTGGGCTTCGCTGTTCGCAATTACCGTACATTACTTCAAAAAACCATATAGATATACTTTCGGTTCTATTTTGGCTCCTAATATTCGTATTTTCAAGCGTAATTTATCCATTAGCTCATTATATTTCTCGTCTGAACTTTTGTTATTCATTTTTCCCTTTTCATTTCTTCCTTGAAAATACTCTTTAATATCGTAAAATGAAGCATTTGCATTGATTTTAGGTTTACTTTGATAATATTTCCAAAGTTCAAGTCCAGCATCTAAAACCGATTGTGCTTCCTGAGAAAATTTTAAAGGCATTTCATAATGCTTTTTGGGTTCATTGACACTAAAAATATCCAATTGGTTATCATTCGGTTTTATTTTACCTTTGATAAATTGACTCATAAAATTGCTATCAAAGCGTTCTTTTGCATTGACTTCCTGTTCAGAAAAAGGTATCCAATGATTTATACCTTCTTTGGAAGTAATACGATTTGAATGATGAAACAAAGTATAAACCAAACAATCATTATGAAATTCTGTATCCGTTTTCCAACCATCATTAGGAAAAAGAAATTGGTCTCGGTCATTGAGCCAAGTTGCTTCAATGCAATGACGTACCGAAAAATAGATAGTTACAGGAATTAAATTATGATGACTAATCCAAATTCCTCTCGGATTTGCCATTTGCTCCTTTTGGTTTAAAATGTAAACAATTCTATTGTTCTGAAAATCATTGCTATTAGTTCCCGCTAAAAAACCTATTAAACTTTCATGTATATTAAATTTAGAAATCCATCGGTTAATAAAATGATTTTTATTAACCGATGTATAGTTTTTTTGTCCAATTAACCTTCCATTTTCATTAAAAACATCAGTAACAATTTCCTCTAAAAATATGGGAACAGAGGTATTCCAAATTTTAAATCCAATAGGAAATTTTCCGTTTACATTATCAAAAGTGTAAGCAGGAATTATGAAAGATTTAAGTAACTTAGCATTAAAAAAATTACGAAATTTAGCAAAAGCTGACCCATTAAAAACTTTTAATTTAGAAAATTCAGCTAAAATACAGCCGTTCAATTCATTATAAATACGTGCAAAAAATAAAGTAAAAACTTCTCTTCCCGCAGTTCCAATTTTTTCTAAATATTGGTCATGTATTTTGGATTGATTTACTCCTGCTTTACTTTTTATTCCTACACTAGATACTTCCGCATAAGGAGGATTAATATAAATAACCAATTTTTTTCTTTTTTCTGGATGGCTAATGATTTTGTAAAGACTATCCGGAATTTTTCCACCTTTGGAAACGGGTATAAAATCGTCATTCAAAAAATCAAATTGGAATACATGGTCAGTAACCAAATTAGCACCGTTTTGAATGCGGTCATGCATAACATCTACATCTTGTTTATCTAAAGTGGAAGCGTAAATGTTATATTTATTCGTTAATCCTGCCAATAAATTTCCGGTTCCAGCTGCACAATCCCAAATATAATATTCATTTTGCCAATCTTCTCCCAAAACATCTTTTAAATATTTTTGAGAAAGTTCTACCCATATTTGTGGAGTAAAAAAACTGCCTTTTCTTTCCCTTATATCTTGTGGTACTAATAAATCTCTTCTTTCTATAATATAATCCCAGTAATCCTCCCTCGGTGGACGTTCATATTTATTCCAAAATTGAGTATGAGCTACTTGATTGTCTGTAAAATCGGTTCTTAAACTGCTAAACATACCCATTTCAGTAATTTTTCTATCCACCAAATAATGGTCTTTTTTGAGTAAAACAAATAGTTTTTCTTTGAGAGTATAATTTTCGGAAGAAAGTAAATCCGCTAAATAGAAATCTCCATCAATAATTCCATTTTGTTTTGCAATCTCCCAATTAACAGCAATAGTAGGTTTAACAGTTTGTAACCATTTGTTGTAAATAATGATAAAGTTATTTTTATCAATTTGGGTTTTAGATATACCAAATTTCCCTGCAATCAAATTGATTTTGATGAACTTTCTGAGTTCAAGGTCATCAAGAATAAAGAAGAATAACAAAGCATTGCTTTCAATTACTGATTTAACTTTATCATGAATCAATTGAAATTCTTTGGTTTCATGATTGGAGGGAGCTACATTCCAATTAAAATCGTTGAGGTAAAAAATTTCTTGAACATCGTTATAAGGAATAAAAGCAATTTTTTCAGCATCAAAAGCACCTAAATAGGAAGGCGGCATGAATTTATCGAAGGTTCTGGCTTTGCCAATAGTAAGAATAAGTTGAACAAGGGATTTAAAAATATCGGAAGCCCCTTTTTTAGCTTCAGCCCAAAGTAAAGAATCGGTTTCAAAAATATCTTTATGGGATTGATGAAGAGCAACGCAAAAATCTATATTACCAATAATTTTGGTACAATCATAAAACCAGAAATAATCTTGGGCAACTTTATTTTTGAGTTCTTCTTCTTTGATGTTAGGATATTTCATTTCACAAAGATAAAGATTAAATAAATAACAAGTTTAGCTTGAGGATATACGTGAGGGATGCAAGGGGGACGAAGTGGCACTGCCTTTTGATGCTGAGTTTATCGAAACAGAAAAAGGATTGTGATATATTGAGTTCACCGAAATGCTGGAGCGAACAGCAAAGCCCGCTTTGGCAAGCTCAGCGTAAACGTAGCAGCCCGACCCGAACACTGAGCCTGCCGAAGTGTAAGGGGCACCCAAATAATTTTTTTAAAAAAAGCATTTAAGAATCCTTGTATAAAAGTCAAAAATGAAAAAAACTGCCTAAAAAGGCAGCTTTGCTATGAATGAATAGAAAATAATTAAATTTTGATGCCCAAAACTTTTGCTAAAGTAGAACCAATTTCAGCAGGAGATTCAACAACCGTAATCCCACAAGCCTGCATAACAGCCATTTTATCTTTAGCGGCGCCTTTACCACCAGCAATAATAGCACCTGCATGCCCCATTCTTCTGCCCGAAGGTGCAGTTTGACCTGCAATAAATCCAACTAAAGGTTTTTTGAAATGGTCTTTTGCCCATTCAGCTGCAATTTCTTCATTATTACCACCAATTTCACCTATCATGATTACTGCATCCGTGTTAGGGTCTTCATTAAAAATTTTCAAAATATCTAAGTGAGTAGAACCAATGATAGGGTCCCCACCAATTCCCACACATGTAGATTGACCTAAACCAATTTTGGTTACTTGGTCAACAGTTTCATAAGTTAAAGTACCAGAACGACTTACTACGCCAATTCTACCGGGATTGTGAATAAAGCCGGGCATAATTCCTACTTTACATTCACCGGGAGTAATCACACCAGGACAGTTAGGACCAATCAATCTTACCCCTCTGTCAGTAATGTATTTTTTTGCGTAGATCATATCTTGAACAGGGATACCTTCTGTAATACAAATTACTAATTCAATACCAGCATCAGCAGCTTCCATTATAGCTTCAGCAGCGAATGCGGGTGGTACAAAAATGATAGATACATTGGCTCCGGTTGCTTTTACAGCAGCATCAACTGTATTAAATACAGGTTTATTCAAATGGGTTTGTCCACCTTTTCCGGGTGTAACGCCTCCTACTAAATTCGTTCCGTACTCAATCATTTGAGTTGCATGCAAGGTTCCTTCACTGCCTGTAAAGCCTTGAACAATTACTTTGGAACTTTTGTTTACTAAAATACTCATGTTAATTATATTTACTCGTTGAAATTATCTACTAAAATTTTTAAGCCTTCTTTGAACATCACCAAAGGACGATAATTTAAGTCTTCTTTTGCTTTTTGAATATCTGCTAAAGAATGTTTAACATCACCACTTCTTTCAGGACCATGAATAGGTTGTACATTAGTTCCTAAAATGCCATTTAACATTTCTACTAACTGGTTTAAACTAAAAGATTCACCACAAGCAATATTAAAAATTTTTCCAGCCGCATTGGGAGCAGTGCATGCTATAATGTTCGCTTCTACATTATTTTTTACAAAAGTAAAGTCTCTACTTTGGTTACCATCTCCATGGATAGTAGGGGGTTGCCCGTTTTTTATCATTTTTAAAAATTTAGGAATTACAGCGGCATACTGAGAATTTGGGTCTTGTCTCAAACCAAATACATTAAAATATCTTAATGAAACGGTTTCTAATCCATAAATTTGATGAAAAACTTTGCAATAATATTCACCTGTTAATTTGGAAACTGCGTAAGGAGACTTCGGATTAGGAATAAAATCTTCAGATTTGGGGGATTTAGGATTATCTCCATAAACGGAAGAAGAAGAAGCATAAACTACACGCTTTACATTACATTCTTTTGCTGCATGCAGAATATTTAAAGTTCCATTTACGTTTACATCATTGGAAGTGATGGGGTCAAAAATTGAACGGGGAACAGAAGGTAAAGCAGCTTGGTGTAAAACAAAATCAATACCTTGACATGCTTTTTGAACTACATGATAACTTCTTATATCGCCTTCAATTAAATCAATATCATTTTTAAATGGGTCAAGGTTGGAGCGTCTTCCAGTAGAAAAATTATCTAAAACACGTACAAAATCACCTCTTTTTAAGAGTTCTTCTACAATATTGGAACCAATAAAACCTGCTCCACCAGTTACTAAATATCTTGTCATAAATTGTCATTGCAAATTTAAAAGTTTTTTATAATCAATCACTGAAAAACTTTTTTAGCCCTTATAATTTTTCCTAAAATGATACCTTTTCAATTCTCTATCTACAATTTTTTGGGTTAAATATTGAACTGTTTCTTCTATTGTTTCTAATTGCGAAGCATAAATAAATTGTTCTTCAGGAACATCTAAACGATATAAGATTTGTAGTAATTTTTCAGATTGATTTTGGTATAAATCCATAACTCTATTTTTTAAAGTTTGAATAAATAAACTCCATTGAGAAGGATTATCTTCTAACTCCCATCTTTGAGATACTAATTCATAAAAATCAGGGTTTATAGTTTCATTCATAAAACAAAATTACGATTTTTTGGGGATTTGATTTTTTATATTTTCTATTTCATTCATTAACATTTGAATATGTTGTAGATAAACATGGTGTTGTTCGTCTATTTTTTCATTTAATTGTTTCATCATTAATGCTTCTTCTTTTTGTTGAGATGCACTAATTTTCTCTTGAACTTGTGATGTTAAAACCGCAACAAAAACATTAAAGCTTACAATGACTGTTAAAATAATAAAGCTAATAAAATATCCTCTTATAAACCAACTATTATTATTATGTTCGCTGGCTTGATGTAAAATATCTACCCAACCCTCTAATGTCATACATTGAAATAACGTCAAAAAAGAATTTTCTAAATTAGAAAAATCTGCATTATTATATTTTTGATGAGCAAATAAAAATACTCCAACAATAGCATAAATATACATTAAAACACTTAATAATAAAGCAAAAGAAAACACAGTAGGTATGATACTGATAATTTTCATTTCAACTTCTTTCAATTCTTTACTAACTTCTAGTAATCTTAAAATCCTAAAAACTCTAAATAATCTACTGACCACCAAAAATTCTGGATGTTCAAAAAACGATTCTAAAAGGCTTATACTACTGATTACAACAATGAGTAAATCAAACCAATTCCAAATACCTTCTTCTATGAATTTTATTTCTCGCGTATTTTCTGTTTTATGCACAGAAAAAAACTTAAAAAATTGTATTTTTGATGGATAGCTAAAAAAGCGTACAATAATTTCAACCAAAAAATAAATTGCAAAAATATAGTCTAAAACTACGAATAATAGTATTTTTTCTGAGTAATAAGTTTCTATTCCTAAAACAATAGAGCATAAAACTATCATTAATGAAGTAAAGACATTGAGTTTTTTATTTTTTAAAACCTGTTGTTCATCATTGATTGATATATCGTTCATCATTGATTGGTGTCTATTTATTTCACAAAAGAATTTAAATGCAAAAGTAAAAAAATCATCAATAAAAATAGATTAAAATAAAATTCTGGTATGAACTTTTGCAATGAAATGAAAAAAATCTATTTTTGCAGATAACAAAGGAGTAAATATGAAGCAAAAACTCGTTGATACTGACCTAATTTTTAAGAGTAAATGGGCGAAATACAGTTTTGTTCCAATAAAACCCTTCGTAGAATTTGCATTAGGTATTGATAAAATTAATAAACACTATAGTTTATGTAAAGATATTTTTCCTGCACATGTTTTTGCTTCAAAAGTATTAGAACAAATGGGTGTTGATTTTCATATTAACCCCAAAGATATTGAAAATTTAAAAAAAATTGAAGGACCTTTAGTGATTGTAAGTAATCATCCGTTTGGGGGATTAGATGCTTTATTTATGGTAATTTTTTTATCACAAATTCGTGAGGATTATCGTATTATGGCTAATTATTTATTAAAAAGTATTCCAGAAGTAACAAATAAGCTAATTGGTGTAGATCCTTTTGAAAAGGAAGATTCTACTCTATATAATATAGCCCCTCTTAAAGAAGCAATGTTATGGTTAAAAAATGGTGGAATTTTGGGAGTATTTCCTTCTGGAGAAGTTGCTTCTTTTAAATGGAAACAGAGAAAAGTTGCTGAAAAACCTTGGTCATCAACCATTGCTAAATTAATTTTAAAAACAAAACCTACGGTTGTACCTCTTTATTTTCATGGAAAAAATAGTTGGATTTTTCAATTAGCCGCTTCCATCCATCCTAAATTACAAACTGCTATGCTAATCAATACTCTTGTAAGACCTTCCGTAAAAAAAATTCATTACCAAATTGGGAAACCTATTTCTCCTGATAAAATTGCTGAATATAAAGACCCAGAAACTCTAATTCAATATTTATATGCAAAAACTTACTTACTTTCTGGTAGATACAAATTTCAAAAGTTTAGTTTCAATGTAATTAAATCTTTTTTACCCAAATCCTCTGAAAATCAAGAACCTATTTTACAAGATATTGAAAATTCGGTAATTATAAAAGATATTGAAAATATTCAGCATACAAAACTATTAACTTATCAAAATTTTGAAGTGTATTGTTTTGAGTTTCATGAAGCACCTATGCTTATGCGTGAAATAGGGAGGCAGCGTGAAATTACTTTTCGTGATGTAGGAGAAGGAAGCGGTAAATCTATTGATTTAGATATTTATGATGAACATTACCTTCATTTATGCATCTGGGACCAAGAAAAACAAAAATTGGTAGGCGCTTATCGAATTGGTCAAGCTGATAAAATCTTAAAAGAAAAAGGTATTGCAGGGCTTTACACTTATTCTTTATTTAAAATGAAAAAGTATCTTTTCAAAGAAATTAATCCTGCATTAGAAATGGGGCGTTCATTTATTGTTAAAGATTATCAAAAAACTTTTGCTCCTTTGATGTTACTTTGGATGGGTATAGGGCATTATGTAGCCCAAAATCCTCAATACAAAAATTTATTCGGTCCAGTTTCTATATCTAATGATTTTAATGCCGTTTCTAAAGACTTAATGGTTTATTTTTTAAAAGAAAATAACAGCTTAAAAGACCTAGAAGGTTTTGTGAAACCTAGAAAAAAATTCAAGTACCTTAAAGGAGATAAATTTTATCATTCTTTTTCCATCAAAGACATCAAAGACGTTCAAGATTTGATGAACGATATTGAGCATTCTGGTGCCAAAGTCCCTGTTTTATTAAAACAATACTTAAACCTTGGTGGTAAAATTATCGCTTTTAACGTCGACCCAGATTTTAATGATGTTTTAGATGGCTTAATTTTAGTAGATTTAACTCAAACCAAACCCGATATTTTAATCAAATATATGGGATATGAAGGTTATAAAAATTTTATGAATTTTCATAACAAAATCATACCAACCGATGTTATCAATAAATATAGCAACAAATCTTCATGAAGAATTTTAAAAAAATTTTAAAATGGTTGAGTTTAATTTTAGTAGGTGGAATTTGTTTAATTTTGGCAATTCCTTACTTTATCCCTTTAAAACCCACTTTAGATTATTCTGAATCTTCTTTATTATTTCCGAATTCAAAGATGGATAAAATTCAAGATGTTAACGTTCATTACAGAGTTTTTGAACCTACAATACCTAAAAAAGGAAATGTTTTGATGATACATGGTTTTTCAGGTTCTACTTTCTCATGGAGAAAAAATATTGATACTTTAACACAAAGTGGATTTCAAGTTGTTTGCATGGATTTACCAAGTTTTGGTTTTAGTGAAAGAAAATTCAATTGGAATCATTCTCCTGAAAATCGTGCTAAATTGGCTTGGGAACTTACTGAGAAAATTACCCCTTATGAAAATTGGCATTTAATCGGTCATTCTATGGGTGCTTCTGTGGTTTTGACTATGGGGCAAATGAATCCCCAAAAAACCCTTTCTATTATTTGTGTTGATGGTTTATTTTTTAATCCTCCATCTAATTTTTTGACTCGTTGGTTGTTAAATTCTCATTACGTTCATAGAATTGGAGAAATCGCTTTACAAAGATATTTTGCTAAACCTGATAAATTTCAGAAAATTCTTACTTCTGCTTATGGGCAAACTCCTGATGAAGAAGCTTTGAAGGGTTATTTAAAACCTTTAATGGTAACGGATGCCGCAAAAGGGATTTTAGCCACGTCTGCCCAAAAATCCGATTTTCAAATGGATTATTCCAAAGTTTTAAGTAAAATGCTATTAATTTGGGGAGAAAAAGATACTTGGATACCATTATCAGTTGCTCAAAAATTTCATGAAAAATATTCTATTGTTCCGTTAAAAGTAATCCCTAATGCAGGGCATTGTCCAATGGAAACCCATGAAAATAAATTTAATCCGTTTATGTTAGAGTTTATAAATAGGTAATAACATGGACTAAATCTGCTTAAAATGAAGGGAATGCTCATTTTCCAATATTAGAAGAAAACTAAATTATATTTTCTTGAATATACTTTGTCATGATTTCGTAGAATTTTTTTATTTCAGAATTTTGTATTAGACTTAAATGCTTTTGTATGGTCGTAAAATCTTTCCTTTTTGCGGGACCTGTGATACATTCATGTGGTTGAAAATTTTGAAGTTTTTGAACGGTTTCTGTAATTAAAGGGAAGTAGATTTGTTTAAAATTTTGTTGTTCAGAAATTTGAAGCGATGCGTGCGCTAAAGCATGAACAAAATTAGAAACTAATACAGCACCACAGTGAATTTTAAGACGTTCTTCAGAATTTTGAACGAATATATTATTTGAAAACGAACCAGCAAATATTTCCAAGGTTTTGGTTACTTCTAAATTACAGCCTTCTAAAAAAATAGGGATATGAGACCAGTCTGGTGTTTTGTTTTGGGTAAAAGTTTGAAGCGGATAAAAAACCCCATATAATTCGAAATCTTTGAGAACATTCATAGGAGTGGCTCCACTACAATGTACAATGATAGTATCTTTAAGTTTTTCTTTCAGAGGCAACAATTCTTGAATGACTAATGAAATTTGATGATCTGGTACAGTTAAAAATAAAATATCACAAGAGGGTAAATTTTCTAAAATGGATAATGCTTTTGCGTCCACTAATCCCGCTAATTCATGAGCTTTATCTTTTGTTCTGTTGTAAACAAATTGTACTTCATAATTAAGTTCATCTGCTTTTATTGCAATTTGTGTACCTAAATTTCCTGTTCCTATTATACCAATATGTTCTATAATTTTACCCATACATAAATGAAGGTTAGAATTTCAACAAAAATAATGATGTAAAAACCTAATAAATCAGGCATAAAAATTTGACTAATTTTTTTATACGGGATATTTACTAAATTTTCTATTGAATTTTCTAAATTGAATGGATGATTCCCTAATTTTTTAGAAATTTTTTGTAAAGTATAATGGAGTTGACTGGGAATATGAACTAAAACCCATTGTACAGACTGGTATTTCGCTTTATTGATTATAACTTCAACAATCAAATATAAAATAAACTTTTGAGCATAAAAAATTGCGAAAATCAAATAAAAACTTGGAAAAATGATAAGAAAAACTACATGAACCCATAAAGAATGAAGACATTTCCAAAAATAAATATTGGGTGATTCAGAGCAGAAATTAGGATGTAAAAAATCCAATAGAAACAATAAAAAGAAAGAAAATACCGTACCACCAATACCGAGTTGTAAAAATTTAGAAAAAGAAATTTTAGCTTTTGAACCCAGTTCTTGGAGAAGAGAGTTATCCATAAATTACTCAATATTTACGGATAAACCTCTATCCGCTAAAGCATTATGACGAGGGACTAAATATTCATAACTGCCTGAAAGTACAGGATGCTTGCCTCTATAATGTACTAAATAAGCACATTGAGTGGCTTGTTCTTCTGTATGTTCACAAATTTCCATCAAACACTCTATAACCCAATCAAAAGTATTGACATGGTCATTATATAAAATGAGTTTTCTAATTTCTTGTTCTTCCGTTACAGTTTGTGGTTTTACCCATTCTTTTACTTGTGCCATATTAATTTTATTTGCTAATAAAACTTAAAAAGAAAGAGAAGCATTCAAAGAAACATCAATACCAGTGCCCAATTTTTTAATAATTAAAGGCATTAAATTATCAGAACCTATACCTACTTTTACGGTATGGAACAAATTTAATGATAAGAAAGCCCCTAATGCATATTTGTTGTAACCACCCAAAGCTCCAGAAACTCCTACATCAACCCATTCATGTAAATCATAATTATAGGCTACACCTAAATAAGGACGTTTAGTTCCCCCAGGTTTTTGATTAAATCCTTGAATATAAGTAAAAAAGAAAGAGTGAGTAGGCTGTAAAGACTCTTCCTCTTTATGCCCAAGTTTTAATTCTCCTTGTAGTAAAAGCCTAGTAGGTAATGCAACCGAGAAACTTTTTCCTTCGGTTTCTACGGGTTCAAATACAGCAGCAATTGTATCAGTATTAATTTCAGGGTTACCAAAAAAGTTTTTGATAAACATTCCCTCATAACGATAAGTCCCCATTTTTGCATAGCTTTTTAAATTTTGGTTGTAATTCACCAAACCTACATCTAATAAAGAAGCATCTAATGAAAATTTACGAGAAAAATTAAAAGTTGCACCAATATCTGCACCATAGCCAGTCCCATTAAATTTAAGAGGGTCAAATTGATTAAGTCCCGACATATTCAAATGATAATTAAAACCTACATCAATGTATCGCCCGTCAGGCTCGGTGTACATTTTTAATTGAGAAGTGGGCATACTTAATGCTCCTATTCCTTGAATATATTTAGCACGAAACCCTAATCTAACTCCCTTTTCCATATCTCCAACAATATTGAAAGCCGTTGCTCCCACAAACTCTCTGGTATATTGAGCGTTCATGCTTATGGGTCCTAAATCAATGTTTTGTCCTGCAAATTGTTTATTACCCTTCCATAGCAAACTCAAAAAATTTCGTGTATAATTAAAATCAAATCCAAATTTATCTACAACAGAAAAAGCCATAGCAAAACCCTTAATTTGAAATGCCAAACCTAATATTTGATAATCTTGACCAATCCCTAATGTGTTTTTTGTGGGGTGCATGGCAGAAAGTAAATTATTAATATCCGTTTCTGTAAGTTCTTTATTATTTTGAAGTTTATCAAATAAACCATAATGAAAAGCATTATTTCCTGCCCACAAATAATAATTACCTGATAATTGAAAGTGTTTTTTTCCAAGGTGCAATTCTGACGGTTCATAACGAGAAGCATTCACGTCATTATGATTACAATAAGTTACAGAAACATTATATTGCGATTTCAAACAAAAATGGCTAAACAACAATATCAAACTGAATATCTTCTTCATGATTATTATTTTATTGATTTTTAGGGGTTAAATCGTATTGTAACTGTAAATCTCCAACTACTTGAATATCAAATTGGTCAGAACGTCTCATTCTAATTAAAGGAACTATGTTATTAATATTTTGAAATTTTGCTTTAGCAACTAAAAACTTTGCATTTTTTAAATTATCAAACTTTTGTGAATTTAATAAAATTTCGTTGCTACTTAAAGGTTTATTGATACTATATCCTTGACCATCTACATTCGCTGCTGCAACAATAAAAGGCTGTCCAAATAATGAATCTACAATATTCATCAAAGAATCCATAAAATATACTTGCATACTTTGTTGGATTGGAAATTGATTTTCAATAAATATTTTCATTTTTCCATTGACTGCTTCTGCACTCATTTCATTACCTGCAAAAGTAAAATCTGTTGTATCTAAAATTTCAAATTGGTTATTTGTTTCTACTGCTAATTCTCTTAACTGAAAATTTTTAATATCAAACTGTATAGAAAGTTTTTCGTTTCCTTGAATAGTGAATGGATTATTAATTGCGTAAGTACTAAAATTCTCAATTTTTAGATCCAGTTCGTTGTACAGTTTTTTGCCCGCGAAGTCAAACACTGGTGATTGGTATGTAGAGCCAGGGGTAATATCATTATTGGTCGTAAAACTAAATAACTCATTTCCATTTTTATTAATACTAATTTTTGCACCAGATTTAATTGTAAAAGGCATTTGATTTTGAATTTTTATAGTAGAAAAAGCACTATCAAAGGTTATTTCATAGTAAATATTAGAAGTTTGAACAGTTTGTGAAATCGTTAAATTATTAATTGCTGGGAAACTGGGATAGTTAGAAGGAGGCATGCCCAATTCAGTAGGAGAAAAATTATTTTCAAAATGAATACTATCTACATTTTTAATATCCTGTGGAGTTAATGAAATTTTGGCTAATGGTCCTAACCATTCTGATTTCCATTTAGGAAGCGTAATTTCATCGGGTTTAAATTTACAACTTGATAAAATTCCTATCAAAATAATAATAAAATATAATGACTTCATAAGGTAATTTTCCAAGCAAATTTACAAATATTTTTAATTCCAAAAATAATAAAATGAAAATTCAAATTATATTTGCATTCAATTTATGAAATACCTACAACAACTCTTTGCATGGATTTATGGAAACATTCAATCTAATAAAACCTTAGGAAGATACACTTTTGTAGGTCTTTTCATTATTGCTACGACTATTATTCTGCCCAGAAATCAAATTACAGAGTACTATTATGAAATTGGAATTCCTTGGCAAGCTCCTAATTTATACGCTCCTTTTGATTTTACTATTATAAAAAATAATTCACAATTACAAATTGAAAAAGATACTGCTCTTCAAAATGTTTACGAAATTTTTCTAGAAAAGCATGGTGTTCTTCATGAAAATAAATTTAAAATTGAAAGAGATTTTCAAATCATAAAAAAATTAATCAATGATTGGAAAATTTTACCAACAGAATCCAATTGGAACGAATTAATTACAGAAAATCAATTACCAACGGAATGGTTAGAATTAGCTCCAATTTTAACCAACAAAACACAATTTGTAAATATCAACGAAGAATTTTTGGTTAACGGAGTAAAACTTATTTTTAATGATATTTATTCCGTACCTTTTGTAGATAAACCCTTAAATGAAATTCAAACTCCTTTAATATCCCTTAGAACCAATATTTCCCATGAAGTTCTTTTAGAAAAAGATAATGCTCGTGATAAAACTAAAGTTTTAAAACTCATAGAACAAAAAATTGATAAATTTTATAACCCTATTGAAAAACAAATTGCTTTTATTTTACTTTCCAAATATTGTATTCCCAATTTTTATTTTGATAAAGTTCTTTATGAACAAGAAAAGAAATTGGTTCTTTCATCTATCTCAAAATATTACAGCCAAGTTCATAAAGGGCAATTAATTGTTCAAAGAGGGCAGGAAGTGACCAAAGAAATTAAAGAAATTATTGATTCATTAATAGCAGAAAAAAATGAAAGATATGGTTTTTGGCATGATTTTCTAATTTTTATAGGGCAATTAGCTATTGTTACTTTATTAACCATCATCTTAATGTACTATTTAAAGACCAATTATAAAGTTATTTTTTATAGAAATCAACAATTGGTTTTTTTGATGATGGTTTATTTTATTATGATTAGTTTATTAGTACTTATAATGAACATAAGCCAGCAACTTTTAATCAGTTATCCAGTAAATTATTATCATTTAGCACCTATGTGCATGGCTGCCATTATTGTTACGGTTTTTTTTGATGATAAAATTGGTTATGTTACCAATAATACTTTAGCGGTACTTGGTGCAACCATAGTTCCTAATAGTTTTGAATTTTTCTTTATTCAATTTACTGCTGGTTCTTTAGCTATTTATAGTTTATCTTACATGAGAAGCCGTTCTCAGTTTTTTATTACTAATGTCATCTTATTTGCTTCTTACACCTTTGCTTACTTGGGTTACAATTTTTATTTAATTGGAGATATTAGCCAAATTAATTACAATAATTTATTTTTATTTGCTATCAACATAGCATTTAGTTTAATTACATACCCACTTATTTATTTGTTTGAAAGAATTTTTGGTTTAAGTTCTGATTTAACTTATATTGAACTTTTAGATATGAAACACCCTTTGTTAGTAGAACTTTCCATACAAGCTCCCGGAACTTACCAACATAGCTTACAGGTTGCCAACTTAGCAGAATCTGCTGCCAATAAAATTGGTGCAAATGGATTGCAATGCCGAGTAGGAGCTTTGTTTCATGATATTGGAAAAACCCTAAATCCTGAATATTTTATTGAAAATCAAAAAAGTAGAGATTCTCACCAATTATTAACTCCTCAACAAAGTGCTGATGTAATCATTTCTCATGTAACCCTTGGCGTAGAAATGGCTCAACAATATAACTTGCCAACTGAAATCATAGATTTTATTAAAACTCATCATGGAACCTCAAGAGTTGAGTTTTTTTACCGTAAACATATTGATATCAAAGAAAATTCTAAAGAAGATTCTACTTTTCGTTATCCAGGTCCTCTTCCTATTTCTAAAGAACAAGCTGTTGTTATGATTGCTGACTCTTGCGAAGCTGCAATCCGTTCACTAGATTATCCTACAGAAGATAGAATTAATAGCCTTGTTGATTTAATCGTTGAACATAAAATAAAAGACGGGCAATTTGCTCACTCCCACATAACTTTTAGAGATATCAATAAAATTAAAACTGATATACAAAAAAATTTATTAACAATCAATCATAAACGTATTAAATACCCAGACCAAAATTAATTATGAATTCCTTTGAATTATTTCGTATTAATTTACCTACTCATCCTATACAAAAAGCCTTAGATTTTTACGAACCGATTTTTGAAACTAATGCCTATAAAGTAAGCGACGGTAGGTTTTATTTTCGTTTAGGGAATGTAATATTAGCTTGTTATGATAGTATTGCAGACGGTGATTTCTATCAAATTCCCCCTAATCCTGAACATATTTACATCTCCACTTCTAACATTCAAGAAACCTATCGAAAAGTTCAACAACAAAATCCCTTAGCTTTAAGCCCTAAAATTCAAAAAATGCCATGGGGCGAAAATAGTTTTTATTTTATAGACCCCTTTGGAAATAGAATTTGTTTTGTAGAAAAAGGAACAGAATTTTTGGGTATTAAAAAATAATTTGGGCGTTCCCACAATGCGTTCGAATCTGCTCATAATTTCACAGCCAAAGGCCGAGCCATTTCGTGGTCAATGAGTATTATTGAATTGTGCCCTTCGTATCCCCACGCTTAAACTCAAGCATTGATTAAATTTTATAATAATAATTTTACTGATGTATTCCACCAATTAATATCGGCTGCCCCAAGAACTTTGGCTGTTTTTTTAACATATGAACATCTACAATTGCTTTGGCTCTTGCAAAAAACTCTCTTATCTTAACATAGTCACCCAATTGCGGGTCTTTTGCATTATATGCAATTGCTTTTATATTCATTTCTTTAGCAATATACAAAGCTCTTTCGTTATGAAATTCTTGAGAAATGATAGTAATATCATCTTCTAAAAAAACTTTTTTACATCTCACAATTGACTCATAAGTGCTAAACCCTGCAAAATCTAAATAAATGTGTTCTTTAGGAACCCCTAATTTTAACAACGCTTGTTTGATTTTTTGTGGTTCATTATAATTTTTTTTGCGATTATCACCACTCGCTAAAATATATTGAATTTTACCCTCATGATACAATTTTGCAGCAGCTTCAATCCTATACTGAAAATATAAATTTTTATTTCCATTCGATAAATAAGGGCTTGTTCCTAACAATAACCCAATCTTTTTGGTTGGCAAATTAGAAGTACTATCGTAAAGAAAAGGCTCTGCATTTTTTTCTATCCAATGATTACAGAAATATATCCCTAACAACAAAAAGATGCTGCTTATGATGAATAATTTACTAAATTTCTGGATGGTTATGAATATCATGGATTATTACGCAAATATACGTAATTTATTCACAATAGTTTCACACTTTTTTCCACATTGTAAAAAAAATTTTTTAAACCCGTGAATTGAAACTATTTTTGTCTTTAAGTTTTATAGCGATGCTTGTTTTGTCTAAATATCAAACACTTAATGAATTGTTCCAATTCTATAGAAACTCTGAAAAATTAGTTTTAGAGGAAGTTTCAAATCAGAATATTCAAAAGTCATTTAACTACCTTAAACAAAAAATTCAGAATTCAGAACAACCTATCTATGGTATAAACACTGGTTTTGGTGCTTTATGTAATACTAAAATCCCTAATGAAGATTTATCAGAGTTACAATATAATTTAATTCGTTCTCATGCTGCGGGTGTTGGCGATATAGTGCCTGAACCCATTGTAAAATGGATGATTTTACTGAAGGTTTTACATTTATCCAAAGGATATTCAGGTGTTCAATTAGAAACCGTTCAACGATTAATAGACTTTTATAATCAAGGTATATATCCTGTTGTTTATGAACAGGGTTCCTTGGGTGCATGTGGAGATTTAGCTCCATTAGCTCATTTGTGTTTACCTCTTATTGGTGAAGGAGAAGTTTTTTATCAAAATCATAAGTATTCGGGGAAAGAGATTTTAAACAAAATGGGTTGGAAACCCATACAACTACAACCTAAAGAAGGTTTAGCATTGTTAAACGGTACTCAATTTATGAATGCGTATGGTTTACATATCCTTATGGAATTCAATATTCTATGGGAAAATATAAAAAAAACTGCTGCACTTTCTTGTGAAGCTTTTGACTGTGTAATTTCGCCTTTTAAAGCTCCTTTACATGAAATTCGGAAACATCGTGGTCAAATGATTATAGCAAAGTGGTTTTATGAGGTTTTATCTCAATCTTCAAATATTTTAAAACCTAAAAATCAAGTTCAAGACCCTTATTCTTTTCGTTGTATTCCCCAAGTTTTAGGGGCATCTTGGGATACTATAAAATTTGTTGAAAATACTTTTGAAATTGAAACGAATTCTGTGAGTGATAACCCTAATATTTTCGTGGAAGAAGATTGTATTTTATCAGGAGGAAATTTTCATGGACAACCTTTAGCTTTAGGTTTAGATTTTTTAGCTATTGCTTTATCAGAAATTGCAAGCATCAGCGAAAGAAGAAGTTACTGGCTTTTATCAGGGACGAGAGGTCTATATCCCTTTTTAGCTTTTAATCCAGGATTAGAATCTGGTTTAATGATTGCTCAATATACGGCGGCTTCTATCATCAACCAAAATAAACAATTATGCTATCCTAATTCTGTGGATACCATTCCTAGTTCTAATGGACAAGAAGACCACGTAAGCATGGGTGCAAACTCCGCAACTAAATGCCTAAAAGTTTTAGAAAACTTAAAAAAAGTTATTGCTATTGAGTTTTTACATGCTTATAGAGCAATTCAAATCAAAAATATTCAAACGGAATTAAGCCCTATACTTCAAGAATTTATTCAAGATTTTGAAACTCATTATAAGTTACCTCAAACCGATTTTTATATGAGTGAAGCGATATACAATGTAAAAAGCTTTCTTGAAAGTTATAACTTTGATTCCCCAATAATCACCCATTGAAAATATTCCTCATTGAAAATAAACATTTTTTTCACGGAATTGAAAAATTACGATTTTTGTATTAGTATGAAAAACGCACTTGGGATAATCTTAATTTTTGTCCAATTTCATTTAGTATTTTCACAACCTTTTGAAATTCAAAATATAAAATTTCATTTAGGAAAAGAAAAAGTCAAAGAAAAAATGGCTTCTTATCATTTTCAAGACAAAACTTTATCTACGTTTTTTCATTACCAGAAAATTACTATAAATAAAAAATATGAACATATCGGTGAATTTTACCAAATTCAATGTACAGAAAAAACTTATGGTTACGAACTTAAAATAAATAATTCCAAATTTAATCGTATCCAATTAAAAATCAGTTTGTTAAAAGATGAACAATTTGTGGGTGGTGGAGAACAATTTTCTCATGTTATTCTAAATGGTCATAAAATTCCAATATGGGTAGAAGAACAAGGTATCGGAAGAGGAGACCAGCCTGTTTCAAAGTTTACTAGAAAATTTGGTATATCTGGTAATGAGTTTACTACTTATGCACCCATTCCCTTTGTTTTTTCTAATAAAAATCGTGGAATTTTTTGTACTTCACCAAACTATCAAATTTTAAATTTTGAAAATCTAAAAGAATGGACATGGGAAATTTGGGATTCTTCGGCTACATTTCATATTTTTTATGGACAAAATCCTAAAGAAATTATTCAAAATTTTACTTTAATTAATGGAAGATTCCAAAAATTACCGGATTGGGCTTACGGTTCATGGCTTGGTTTACAAGGTGGTAAACAAAAATGTGATAAAATTATTGAAGAACTTCAAAAATATGAACACCCCATTTCTGCACTATGGATTCAAGATTGGGTCGGAAAAAGAAAGACTTTCTTTGGTTCAAGACTTTATTGGAATTGGTTACCTAATGAAAAATATTACCCTAATTTCAAAAATTATTGTGATAGCTTAAATCAGAATTTAAATATAAAAGTTTTGGGATATATCAATCCATTTCTAGCAATAAAAGGAAGTTTAGCAAAAGAAGCTATTCAAAAAAACTACTTAGTCAAAAACTCCAAAAATCAACCTTACAAAATTAAAGCGGGTGGGTTTAAAGCATATTTGATAGATTTATCTAATTTTCAAACCCGAGAATGGATAAAAACTGTAATCAAAACAAACATGATTCAAAATGGATTAAGTGGTTGGATGGCAGATTTTGGTGAATGGTTACCTTATTCCTCAAAAATTACCAATGGATTTTCAAAAAATTTTCATAATCAATATGTTATGGAATGGGCAAAAATCAATCGGGAAGCTATACAAGAACTCAATTTAGATACTTCTATTGTATTTTTTAATCGTTCTGCTTACAACTATAGTGCAAAATATATGAACAGTTTGTGGGCAGGTGACCAAATGACCTCCTTTCAAAAACACGATGGAATGCCTTCCGCATTAACAGGCATTTTAACCGGTGGTTTATCAGGTTTTTCTGTTAATCATGCTGATATTGGTGGTTATACCAATTTGAATTTTTGGATTACAAAAAAATATTTAAGAACTCCTCTTCTTATGCAAAAATGGACGGAAATGTCCGCATTTTTTCCAATTTTTAGAACTCATGAAGGTTTAATACCTCAAAAAAATTATCAATTTTATTCCAATGACACCGCAATGGCTCATTTTACTTTATGGGCAAAAATTCACTATAATTTAAAATTTTATTTTCAAAAATATATACATGAAGCCACAGAAACAGGTTTGCCTGTAATTCGTCATTTACTTTTAGAATACCCAGAATTAGAAACTTCATGGAAAACCCATCATGGTTTTTTGGTCGGTCAAGATTTATTGATATATCCAAATTTTGGTAACGAAAAAACAGAAGTATTTCTTCCAAAAGAATCGTGGTATTGCATCAATAATCAACAATTTTATTCCGATGGTTACTATCAATTTCAAATTCCTAATATATTGATTTTTGTTCGTAAAAATACAGAAGAATTTGAAAAATTAAAAAAAGCATTTAAACCATAATAGAGATATTGAACAAAATTTTTGTTTTGATTACAACGTTCGCATAACTCACTACTCAACAACCGCATATATACCTAAACATTTAAGTGGACGTTCCTAAGCTCATTGAGTAGGCGTAGCCGTACCGAAGGTCATTGAGTAGGCGTAGCTGTATCGAAGGTCATTGAGTATGCGTAGCCGTACCGAAGGTCATTGAGTATGCGTAGCCGTACCGAAGGTCATTGAGTATGCGTAGCCGTACCGAAGGTCATTGAGTATGCGTAGCCGTACCGAAGGTCATTGAGTAGGCGTAGCTGTACCGAAATGACCATGTTTCGGGGAAAGCAGTCGTTTCGGTACGTTCGCATAACTCACTACTCAACAATCGCATATATACCTAACGTTAAAATTTCAGGTACTGACTCATTTATGAAATTACCACTTTTTGAATTATTTCGTATTGAGCAAATTGATTTACTTTTTCTTTGATGGTATCCACCTGATAAGAAAGTTCTTTTCTCCAAAGTGAATGAAATACTTTAATTTGTAAAGTCTGATTAGAAATACAAATAGATTGAGTTTGGTTAGCGATTAAATCACCAACTATAAAACGCCAATTTTCCATAATATTCTCAGAGGAAATTTTTATATTTGAAAGAGTTTTTTCTTTCCATAAATTTAAAATTTCCTCTAAGGAAAATTCGTTCTGCTTAATTCTCATTCTAAATTATTGATTTTCAATGGTAAGTTTATAACCTACTCCATGAACATTAATAATTTGAAGGGTGGGGTCATCTTTTAAATATTTACGAAGTTTTGAAATGTAAACATCCATACTTCTTGCATTGAAGTAAGTGTCTTCCTTCCAAACTCTTAACAAAGCATCAGAACGATTTACAATTTGGTTTTTGTTTCTAGCTAAAAGTTCAAGTAACTTAGATTCTTTAGTAGTTAAATGTAAATCACCAGTAGGAGTTTTAAGTATATCCTGGATAGTATCCAAAGAATATTTACCAAAATGTAAAACATCAGAATCATCTGTTTTATGAGTCCTTTTCAGAATTGCCTTCATTCTCATATAAAGCTCATCTTTATCGAAAGGTTTAGTGATATAATCATCAGCACCTAAAGTAAAACCTTTGATAATGTCATCTTTCATATCCTTAGCAGATAAGAATAGAATAGGGACATGTTCATCAATTTTACGGATATGTTTAGCGGTTTCAAAGCCATCCATTTTAGGCATCATGATATCTAAAATGATAATATCTGGGTGAAATTTAGGGAATGCTTTAACAGCTTCTTCTCCATTTTTCGCCCATTCAACATCTAATTCTTTTACTTCGGTGAAGTAATCTTTTAGTAGTGTCCCCAGTGTTAAATCATCTTCAACTAATAAAACTTTCATAATAGCGGCAAATATAATATAAATTCAGAACCTTTCCCTTTATCGGAAAAAATTTTTACAAATCCATTATGGGCTTCAATAATATTTTTCACAAAATAAAGTCCAAGACCAAATCCTTTTACATCATGCACATTTCCTTTTGGCACTCTGTAAAATTGCTCAAAGATATGAACTTGCTCGTCTAATGTCAAGCCATCACCAAAATCTTTAACAGAAATTTCAATAAATTGATGATTTTGTGTGATTTTTAACATTATTTTGTCTTTTTCTCCTTTTATACCATATTTGAATGCATTATCCAAAAGATTTTGAATTGCTTGGTTTAACAAAAATTTATCTCCATAATACTCAAAATCTTTTATGAGTGTATCAACTTGAAAATCAATTTTTTTTTCATTTGCTAATAAATAAAAGGGTTTACTAACTTCCTCAATTAACTCATTTAAAGAAAAATATTCCCTTTGAACTTCAAAAGATTCTTTTTGCCATTTGGCTGCTTGAAGAATTTTTTCTACTAAATTTTGAAGTTTCTTATTCTCTGATTGTATTAAATCTAAATATTTTTTTCTTAATTCTAATTTTTCGTTTACTTTGGGTTCATTTAACATTTGACTTGCCAGAAATATTGATGCTATGGGAGTTTTTAACTCATGGGTCATATTATTAATAAAATCATTTTTAACCTCCGTGATTTTTTTTTGTTTTTGATATTTTCCTAATGTCTGAAAATAAATATAAATGATTACACTCAGAATAATTAATGTAAGCAAAGCCTCAAATAGGGTACTAAAAATAAATTTATTGTGAATTTTAGGAAAATATAAATATAAAACAGGAATTTGTCCTAATCTTTTTTCGGGGTATAGTGGAATTTGAAATAGCATCACACTTTCATTTTCTATATTTTGAAAATTCTTGGTTTCATGATAGGTTTTATTCTGACTTTTTAAAGTGAATTCAAAATTTTGTTTAATTCCTACATCTTCTAAATTTGATTTAAGGAGATTATAAATTTCAATATAACTTAACAATACGTCATCAGAAAGCATTTTGAGTTCTAAAAATAAATCTCTAATTTGTTCATGCTGTGGAATTTGTGAAGATTTTAGCCAATGTTCTAAATCATATTGATAAATAGGTAGTTTTTTTGAAATCTTTTTAATTTGAATTTTTTTGTAATCACTTCTAAAACCATAAAGAGCTTTTTTTACATTCAATTCAAATTGTTCTTGTTTGTATTCATAGTTTGCATACAACCAATAAATTTGGAGGAGTGTAATGGATACCAAAGCAAAAACCATGATATACTGGGTTGATAAAAATTTATTTTTCTTCATGATTTAATTCCATCAATAAACCAGCGGGGTAGCCTACATCCACTAAATATAGTCCATAGGGCAAAACATTCATTTTGGCATTTTTTCTGTCTTGACTTTCAATAATTTCTATAAATTCAGGAATGGATAGTTTCCCTTTACCTACATCTAACAAAGTACCTACAACTCCACGTACCATTCCTCTTAAAAAACGGTTGGCTTGTATATGAAACTCTAAAATATCATGATTCCTTTTCCATTCAACAAAGTGAATATCACAAAAATAGGTTTTATTATCTGAATTTGCCTTACAAAAGGAAGCAAAATTTTTAAATTTTAATAGTTGTTGCGAAGCTTCTTGCATTTTTTGCATATCTAATTTGTAGGGAACAAACAAAGCTCTTTCTATTTCAAAAGGGTTTTTTTTTAGGCAAATTCTATATAAATACCTTCTAAAAGTTGCATCAAAACGGGCATGAAATTCTGGTATAGATTTATAAATGTTCAAAACAGAAATGGAGTAAGGTAAAATTCCATTGATAAAGTGAACAATATTAAAATCTAACTTTTTTGAGCTATCAAAATGAGCAAATTGACCAGTTGCATGAACCCCAGTATCTGTTCTTCCTGCACCTACAATAGTGATTTTCTCTCTTAAAGCAATGGATAATGCTTTTTCGATTTCTTCTTGAACCGTACTTGCATTTTCTTGAATTTGCCAACCTTTGTACTTCATACCATCGTATGCTATTTTGATAACATAACGATATTTTTGAATTGTATTTTCAATAATTTGCATTTCTTTTTTGACAATCCATGACAGCATAGCTTGCCATATTCACAATTTCATCAACACTGCTTCCTAATTGTAAAATATGAACAGGCTTATTTAATCCTAACAAAATGGGTCCAATTACTGAAGCGTTGGCTAATTCTTGTACTAATTTATAACCAATATTTCCTGAATTTAAATCAGGAAATATTAACACATTTGCACCTTGTTGAGCTAAATCACTAAAAGGAAAACGCTCTTGTATCAAATCAGGACGTAAAGCAAAATTAGCTTGAATTTCTCCATCAATAATCCATTGAGGATATTTTTGTTTTAAGATTTCAACTGCTTGAATCACTTTTTGAACGGATATATTTTTTCTACTACTTCCAAAATTAGAATAACTTAAAAGAGCTATTCTGGGTGTAATTCCGAGGCTTTGCACGGCTTCTGCTGTTAATCTTGTAATTTCCACCAATTTATCTACTTGCATGTTTTCATCACGATTGATGGTAGTATCTGCAAAAAATAAAGTTTCTTTTTTGATTTGTATGATGTGCATACCCGCCAAGTACTGAATTCCCTCTGCTAAACCAATAATTTCAATAGCTGGAATTGTTGTTTTAGCGTAATTAGTAGTTAAACCGGATAGCATCGTATCCGCATAACCTAATTCTACCATCATGACACCATAATAATTTCTTTCTCTCATCAATTTAAAAGCATCTAATTGGCTAACTCCTTTTCTGCAACGATTTTTCCAGTATATATTACCAAATTCTTTTAGTTTTTGAGTTTCTTGTCTTGGATCAATGATTTCTACATCTTGTAATTCTAACTCATACTCTTGAATTTTATTATGAATTTCATTGACGTTCCCTAACAAAATAGGAATACCAATACCTTCATCTTTAATAATCTGAGCAGCCTTTAAAATTTTATAGTTATCTGCTTCTGCAAAAACAATTTTTTTAGGAGCTTTTTTAGCTCTTTCTCCGATGCCTCTAATCAATTGATTAGAGATTCCTAATCTATTCATTAACTCCTCACGATATTTTTCCCAGTCAGTAATTATATTTTTTGCTACACCAGTTTCAATTGCGGTTTTAGCAACAGCCATAGAAATTTCTGTAATTAAACGAGGATCATTGGGTTTGGGTATCAAATATTCTTTTCCAAATACAATATTTTTTCCGCCATAAGCCTGAATAACGATTTCTGGAACGGGTTCATGAGCCAATTTGGCTAATGCTTTTACAGCCGCTAATTTCATTTCGTCATTGATTTCTGTTGCTCTAACATCTAATGCTCCCCTAAAAATATATGGAAATCCTAAAACATTATTCACTTGATTAGGGAAATCAGAACGTCCTGTGGCTACAATAACATCTTCTCTTGCTGCGATTGCATCAGAATAAGAAATTTCAGGGTCTGGATTTGCCATAGCAAAAACTATAGGATGAGGTGCCATACTTTGAATCATTTCTTGGGAAATCATATTAGCAACCGATAAACCAATAAAAACATCTGCATTTTTCATGGCATCTGATAAGGTTTTTATATTCGTACGTTCGGTAGCATAAATTTTTTGAAATTCTTTGATATTTTCACGATTTTTATGGATAATTCCTTTACTATCAAATAAAAGTACATTTTGAGGCTTCAGCCCTAATTTGCAATATAAATTTAAACAAGCAATAGAAGCAGCACCCGCGCCACTTACAACTACTTGAATATCCTCTATTTTTTTATTCACCAATTCTAAAGCATTAATAAGACCAGCAGCCGAGATAATCGCAGTTCCATGTTGATCATCATGCATAATAGGAATTTTTAATTCTTGTTTTAATCTTTTTTCAATTTCAAAACATTCAGGGCTTTTGATATCCTCTAAATTAATACCACCAAAAGTGGGTTCCAAAGCTTTTACTACTTGAATAAATGTTTCTACATCAGGAGCATTTACTTCAATATCAAAAACATCTATATCCGCAAATTTTTTAAACAAAACTCCTTTTCCCTCCATCACAGGCTTTGCTGCTTCTGGACCTATATTTCCTAATCCTAAAACTGCTGTACCATTCGTAATTACAGCTACTAAATTTCCTTTTGCTGTATATTCATAAACATCTTCTACATTTTTAGCAATTTCTCTACATGGTTCAGCAACTCCTGGTGAATAAGCTAATGATAAATCCCTTTGTGTCGCTACTGATTTCGTAGAAATAACTTCAATTTTCCCTTTTCTTCCACTGCTATGGTATTCTAAAGCATCTTCTTTCTTGTTAGTTTTAATTTTCATTACCATTTTTTTACAAAGCTAATGCTTTTTTTCATGCTAAAAATTGCTACTTTTGATAAAATTTTGAACTCAAAAAATTTTTGATATGCAATGGTTTGAAAATTGGTTTGATACTCATTACTACAAAATTCTTTATCAGCACAGAAATGATGAAGAAGCTCAATTTTTTATTCGTAATTTATTAAAATTTATTCCTTTAAATTCAGAGGAATGGATTTTAGATTTAGCTTGTGGGCGTGGTAGGTATGCAAAATTTATTCATCATTTAGGATATAAAGTTTATGGGCTTGATTTATCTAAAAAATCTATAATTGAAGCCAAAAAGTTTGAAAATTCTCACCTTCAATTTGAAGTTCAAGACATGAGAAATTTTTATTTGCCACAAAAATTTCAACTCATTTTGAGTTTGTTTACTTCATTTGGATATTTTGAAAATATAGATGACAATTTACTCGTTCTAAAAAATGTTTATGAACATCTATTACCTAATGGATATTTTGTTTTAGACTTTTTGCATTCCGATTGGGTATTAAAGCATTTAGTACCTCACGAAACCAAATTATTGAATAATATTCATTTTGAAATTCATAAGTACATTGAAAATCAAAAAATTGTAAAAAAAATACTCATTACCGAAGGCACCCAGTTTTATACATTTTATGAAAAAGTTAGCCTTTTTACACCTAAAGATTTACAAGAAATGTTAGAAAAAACAGGTTTTAAAATAATTAATCAATTTGGAGATTATGAACTTCAGCCATTAAACTCAGAAAGTTCAAGGATAATATTATGGGTTCAAAAAGTATAATATAAAGTATTGGGACTTTGCAACTCTATTAATTACGAGAGAAATTTTCTTATTTTTCAAAACTTTCAAAAAATTCTAACACTGGTTTTACTTCGCTTTCCCAATATAGATAATCATGTTTTGCTTTATCGTCTAAATGATAAATTACTTTTAAATTTGGAGACACTTTTTTTATATGTTGATATAGAATTTCTGACTGGTTAAAGGGTATTACTGGATCTAATTTGCCATGACCAATATAAATTGGAGTAAAAAAGTTTTTCATTAAATAAATCACGTTATCATGAGTTTTCCATCTATCAGGAAAATTTTTAAAACTACCATAAAAACCATTCATTACTCCATCTTGGGGGATTAAAGTTTGGTCATAATCTCCAGACAGAGCAGCTATAGCTCTAAATAAATGAGGTAAATCCAGAGTAACTAACAAAACTCCTCTTGCTCCAGTGGATAATCCCAATACGAAATTATTTTCTTTTTCAGTCAAAATTTGATATTCATTTTGTAGATGAGGAATTAATTTTTCTGTGAGCCATTTTCTTGTTGGATAAACTAACCAATCTTTACGAGTTTCAGGATAATTTTGAGATTGATAAGTACTTTTTCCCATTTCAGGCATAATTAAACGATAACCTTGTGATAATGCTTTTTTACAAACACTAGATCTTAAACACCAATCTTCTTTGGAGAAACTCCAACCCTGCAACAAAATTAAGTTTCCTTTAACAGGAATGCTATCAGTTGGCAAAGCAATATCGCATTTATGACCTTCTAAAACAATGGTTTGGTATTTTTTTAAAGGTATTTGAGCTTGAATAGCTGTATTAAAAATTAAAATCCACAATAAATAAAATGATTTCATTTGGGTTGAAATTGTAATAAGAATTTATCTAATTTACGAACTTTCCGAATTGCATCTTCTTTATGTCTCAAAAAAATACAATTTGCGCATATAGTTTGGCTTCTAAAGAATTAAAAACCACATCATATAAGGGATTAGCAATTTGAATGAGCATATTTGCAAATATAGGAAGAAATTTTAGAAATTCTATACCAATTACAATTTATCAATTTCGTGTTGAGACAAGCCTGTAATGTTAATTATTGTTTGAGTATCATAATTTTGAGATTTTAGAAATTTTGCAGTTTTTATGAGTTTCAAACGATTTTCTTCGGCTCTTTTCTTTTCTTCTTCTAGTAATTTTTCTTTCTCTTCTAATTTCATTTGTAATTCTTCATGAGTTTCCTCTCTTATCCTTAACTCATCTAAAAAATCATCTTCTACATCCATTTGTTTTTGCGTTTCTACATCTTTGGATATATAAATCAAACGTTTCAAGATACTGTAATGACTTACAGGAAATTCACTCTCCTCAAATTCTACAAAACGCATCATGGCTACATCAAATACACTCAAAACCTTCTCTAAGTCCGTTTTTTTACCTTTCTTTTTCTTGATGGCAGGAATTTGAATGACAATTGCATCATGGCTTATTCCTTCAATAAAAGGT
>CALLMJ010000099.1 GCA_938006875.1 uncultured Bacteroidia bacterium | reverse complement strand
TTTGGCAAAAATGTATAATTCTTCTTTATCAACAGAAAATGTTTTGGAATAAAAATCTTTATTTTTAATAGTTTCATAATCCTTTTGATATAAATCTATTGAATTTTTAGAATTATGAGGTTGATTAAAAAAATATTTTTCGCCTATGTAAAGAATAACCGGTTCAGTTGTTGTATTATTTTTTAAAAAATCATAAACGGTCTTGGGAGTATTTACACTATCATTAAGCCAATAGTTTTCTATATGGGAAAAATACACAAAACTTGCAATAGGTATTGTAATTTTGGGCTTAAAAACATCACATTGTAATTTCAATAAATTTAATTTTTCTAAAGCTTTTCTTTCTCTAAGTTCCTTTTGATCCGGATTTCCTACCCAGTAAGCATAAGAAAACTGCGAAAAAAGTACATCAACAGAACCAACTTTTGATAGAATTTTCTTTGCTTCAAATTCTTTCATGATACCACAATCATTAGTATTTAAAAAAGTAAGTTCTGGTGTTTTAAAACATATCCATGAATCACCCTCTTGAAAATGCTCACAAAGGATTTTTAAATCATCATAAAGATTAAGCCAAGTATTAGGCATAAGTTCAATCACATTTTTAAAATTTAGTTTTTTACAATAATCCACAACCCTTTTGTCTTTGGTATATTGAAAAAGAACAGTAATATTTTTTTTGTATTCATCAGGAATTTTAACAATATTCGGAGGAAAAAAGTGGTCTGGATGCTCATGAGAAAACCATATATAATCAATAGAAACAAAATCTTCATAAGAAAATTTAGTTTTTGAAATTAAAGACCATCCATTGTTAAATACACTTCCTTCTAACCATGGATCACAAATAATTTTTTTTCCTTTGTAATTGATAATAAATGAGGAATGATTAACAAATTCTACTTCCATATTTATATTTTATTATCTGCAGAAATATACATTTTATTATTCCTTCCCAAAAAATTTATGTTATAGCTTTAATTGTAAATTGAAATTATCAATTTTATTGTACTTTTGCGTTTAAATACAAAAACATTATGAAAATCGCCTATTCATGGCTAAAAAAATTTATATCCATTGATGCTTCTCCAGAAGAAATTGCTGAAAAAATTACTTTGAGTGGTCTAGAAGTAGAGAATTTAGAATTATTTGAGAGTATAAAAGGAAACTTAGAAGGTGTAATTGTTGCTCAGGTTGTAGAATGTGAACAACACCCTAATGCGGATAAACTAAAAAAATGTAAAGTAGATACAGGAAAAGAAATTTTAGAAGTTATTTGCGGTGCACCCAATGTTGCAAAAAATCAAAAAGTGCTATTTGCGACCGTTGGTACTACTTTATACCCAAAAAATAGCGAACCAATAATAATAAAATCAGCTAAAATTAGAGGAGAAGTTTCTAATGGAATGATATGCGCAGAAGATGAACTGGGAATTGGGGATAGCCACGATGGTATTATGATTTTGCCTGATAATACTCCCATAGGAATTCCTGCAAAAGAATATTTAAATTTACATCAAGATATTGTTTTTGAGATAGGTCTAACTCCCAATAGAACCGATGCTATGTCCCATTTTGGAGTAGCACGAGAAATTGCGGCTTTATACAAAACAGCTATTCATTTTCCTTCACAAGAAATAAACAGTTTGATAGATTGTGCAGTTAAGGTAAGTATTGAAGATACAGAAGTTTGTCCATTATACGCTGGTTTGACTATCCAAAATATTAAAGTGCAAGAAAGCCCTAAATGGCTTCAAAATTTATTAACTTCGGTAGGTCAAAGACCTATCAATAATATTGTAGATGTTACCAATTATGTACTTTTAAGTTTAGGACAGCCTTTACATGCTTTTGATTTAAAAAAAATTAAAAATAACCAAATTATAGTAAGAAAAAGTAAAAATGGAGAAAAATTAAAGGTATTAGACAAAACAGAAAAAAATTTAACAGGAAATGAATTATTGATTACCAACCCTGAAGAAGCTATGTGTATAGCCGGAGTAATGGGTGGATTAGATTCAGGAGTTACAGAACAAACTACCTCAATTTTTTTAGAATCCGCATATTTTCATCCCACTCAAATTCGTTTATCTGTGCAAAAAACAGGACTAAGATCAGAATCTTCGTATCGTTATGAAAGAGGAATAGACCCTAATCGTGTCATTGAGTGTTTAAAGTATGCCGCAAACTTAATTCAACAGATAGCCGGTGGAGAAATTAGTCATGTAGTATATAAAGGTACAACAGAATTTGAACCATATTCCATCTCTTTTAACTACAAAAAAGCTAATAAGTTAATCGGATTGGAAATCCATAAAGACACTTACCATCAAGTTTTTCAATCATTAGATTTTCAATTGCAAAGAATGAATGAGGATAATATTAAAGTATTAGTACCACGTTATAGACATGATGTAACTCGTTTTCAAGATATTATTGAAGAATTTTTAAGAATTTACGGTTTAAATCAAGTCCCTACTTCTAAATATATTTCATTACCATTAAATGCTAAAAGGCTATTTTCTGATTATTCTATTCAATGGAATTTAGGTAATTATTTAGCAGGAAAAGGTTGGAATGAAATAGAAACCAATTCATTAGTAGCAGAAAAATGGAGTACAGAAAAAACAGTAAAAGTTTTCAATAAACTTTCAGATGACCATGCACATCTAAGAGAAACCTTACTCTGGGGAGGTTTACAATCTATTCAATATAACCTAAATAGACAAAATCCTGATTTAAAGTTTTTTGAATGGGGGAGAATATATCAAGCTAGCGAAACCCAACCCATAGAAAAAATTCACTTATCTTTTTGGCTAACAGGCAATAGATTCCCTGAAAATTGGATGAACCCTAAACAAAAATCTTCTATCTTTGAAATTCAAGCTATTATTCTAGAACTTTTTGAAAAGTTCCGTATTCCCTATCAAATTCAAAATCTTGAGAGTTCTCCCTATTTTGAACAAGGCTTAACTTTTATTCATAAATCTCAAAATTTAGCTTATTTAGGATTGGTCAAAAATTCTATTTTAAAATCTTTTGAAATCAAACAAGAGGTATTTTTCGGTTGGATAGAATGGGAAAATGTACTTCCTTTTGTTTTAAAATCTTCTCAACCTTATAAACCTGTTTCTAAGTTTCCTTATATGAGACGGGACATTAGTTTATTTATTGAACCACATATTACCTATCAATCATTAGAACAAGCTATTCAAAAGGTAAATCCTAAATTAATCAAAGAAATTAATTTATTTGATGTTTTTGAAGACAAAAAGAACAACACAAAAAGTTATGCTATAAGTGTTAAATTTTTAGATGAAACCAAAACATTAACAGACGATATTGTAGATAAAATTATGCAAAAAATATTTCAAAATTTAGAGAGTATTCAAGGAGTTACCATAAGAAAATAAAACAAATTTTATATGAAAATATTGATTGCTTGTGATCATGCGGGTTTTGTATTAAAAAAAACAATCAAAGAGTATCTCCTAAATGAACTAAAAATTGAAGATATCCAAGATTTTGGAACGGATTCTGAAAATTCTATGGATTATCCGGATGTTGTTCATCCATTATGCAAAACGCTTCAAGACCAACCCCAAAAAGAATTAGGAATACTGATTTGTGGTTCAGGAAATGGCGTTTGTATGACAGCCAATAAATATTCACATATTCGTGCGGCTTTATGTTGGAATGAAGAACTAGCATCATTAGCACGACAACATAATAACGCCAATATTTTATGTTTACCTGCTCGATTTGTTGATACCAATTTAGCTATAAAAATGGTTCACCAATTTTTGATTACAACTTTTGAAGGTGGAAGACACGAAAATCGTGTCAATAAAATTAGTTGCTAAGAATTTGTATAATGAAATCTTATTTCTCTCAAAATGAGGAAGTTATTCCTTTATTTTACTGGGGAGACATTCTATGGTTAAAGTATTTTGTTGAACATCAAAAAACGATACAATTTAGTTTGGTTCAGACTTATCGTAAACAAAGGAATTTTAATAGAACTTATATTTTAGGAGGAAATGGTATAGATATTTTAACTATTCCAGTAACCTACGAAGGTATGTTTCCTAAAATCCATGAAGTAAAAATTTCTTACAAAGAAAGTTGGCAAAAACAACACCTCAAAAAAATTTTTTATGCCTATAAAAATTCTGCTTATTTTGAATACTATTGGGATTCGATTGAAAAAGTTTATCAAAATCAACCAAAATATCTTTGGGAATTTAATGTTCAATGTTTAAAGGTGATTCAAAAAATTTTACATCTTCCTGATTTTCAATTGACAGAGGAATTTATCCCTAAAGTTTCTTTTGCTTATCGTATTGAAGAAACTCCTAAACTTAAATTTTCGGAATATTTTCAACTATTTACACAAAATTTTATACCGAATTTATCATTTTTAGATTTAATCATGAATTTAGGAATAGAAAGCGAAGAATATTTAAAAAATATTGATTTGAATTACAGTGAATTAAAAATAATCAAGAAAAATTTTGGTGAATGAAACGGAATATTATGTAATTTTGCATCACTTTTTTGTTGGGGAGGTGGCAGAGTGGTTTAATGCGTCGGTCTTGAAAACCGAAGACCTGAAAGGGTCCGGGGGTTCGAATCCCTCCCTCTCCGCTAAGTAAAAATAGCCGCTATAAATAGCGGTTTTTTATTTGTAATATTCGTTTCTTATTGAGCAAACTCAATTTGTGAAATTCTTAATCAGATTGAAAATTTCATCAATACCATTACTACACTTTAAAAAATCTCATTATCTTTGCATTTTGAGAAATTATGATACTAAATGAACTTACTGCGATTTCTCCTATTGATGGCAGATACAGAAAAAAAGTAGAACCTTTATCCGAATTGTTCTCTGAATTTGCTTTAATTAAATATCGTGTTTTTGTAGAAATTGAGTACTTTTTAGCTTTGTACGAATTAGAATTGCCTGAAATTCAGAATATTCCAAAATCTATTATAGAGGAATTACCCCGTGTTTTTATGCTTTTTAATTTAAAAGAAGCAGAAAAAATCAAAGAAATTGAGAAAACTATAAAGCACGATGTAAAATCGGTTGAGTATTATTTAAAACAAAAATTTTTAGAAATTTGTGACGAGCAATCCATTGATAAACATCAAGCTGAAAAATGGTCAGAATTTTTTCATTTTGGGCTAACTTCGCAAGATATTAACAATACGGCTATACCATTGTTGCTAAAAATTGGAACCACACAAGTCCTTATACCTGCTTATGAAAAAGTAATCAATCATCTTTATGAAAAATCTTTGGAATGGAAGGATATACCCATGCTTGCAAGAACTCACGGGCAACCAGCTTCTCCAACAAAAGTCGGAAAAGAGTTTAAAGTGTTCATTGAAAGGTTAATTGTTCAAATAGAAGAATTAAAGAATTGTGATTATCCCGCAAAATTTGGCGGAGCAACAGGTAATTTTAATGCCCATTTGGTGGCTTACCCTAACATCAATTGGGTACAATTTGCCAATGAATTTGTGAGTAATCGTTTAGGTTTATTACGCTCTCAAACTACAACCCAAATTGAACATTATGATAATTTAGCAAAAATTTTTGATGGTTATAGAAGACTTAACGTCATTTTAATTGATTTATGTCGTGATTGTTGGGGTTATATTAGTTTGGATTACTTTAAACAAAAAGTGAATGCAAATGAAGTGGGTTCATCAGCAATGCCTCATAAAGTCAATCCTATTGATTTTGAAAATGCAGAAGGGAATCTAGGAGTTGCTAATGCTTTATTTGAGCATCTAAGTCAAAAATTACCAATTTCTAGATTTCAGAGAGATTTAACGGATTCTACTGTATTACGTGTAGTAGGTGTTCCTATAAGTCATACTTTTTTATCTTTACAATCCTTATTAACAGGTTTAGAAAAATTAGAAATTAATCAAGCCAAAATTATGGAAGATTTGAATGAAAATTGGGCGGTTTTGGCGGAAGCTATCCAGACAGTTTTAAGAAAAGAAGGTTATCCTCAACCCTATGAAGCTCTAAAAGCCTTAACCCGAACAAACCAAAAAATTACTCAACAATCCATTCATGAATTTATTCAAACCTTGGAAGTTCGTGATGAAATTAAAAATCAACTTTTGGAATTAACTCCATTTAATTACACAGGAAACGCATAAATATTATGGGAAATTTTTCATTAGGTGACCAAGTTGAACTTTTAGATTCCAAAGAAAAAGGGATTATTATCAAAATTCAAGGAAACCTTTTAACAGTAAGTTTAGATGGATTTGAATATCAAGTTCTTGATAATGAAGTAGTTTTAATCCCTGATTTTGCAAATAAAAATAACCCTCCAAAAATTGACAAGCAAGACGAACTTCAAGAAGGTTTTTATTTATTATTGGATACCGAAGAACACTGGATAAGCATTTACTTGCTCAATCATACTGCCTGTAATTTGCATTTTATTATTAACCATCAAGGAAAAACTTTGGAATACATTAAAGATGGTTTACTTGAGCCCTTTAAAAGCCAAAAAATAAAAAGTGTTTCGTTAGATACTTTTACAAGAGATGCGAAATTTCAAGTTCAGTTATTAAGTTGTTATAAAAACTCTCCTGAAAAAAATCAATTTTTGAATATTCATTTTGAGCCATCACAAAAAATTTTAAATCAAAAAGTTCAGTATATCAAAAACTTACAAAAAGAAGTCATTGCATTTCCATTATTAAAAGTAAAAAACAATGAACATAAAGAAAACGTAAAAATTCCAGTATATTTAAAAAATAAAACTCCCATTCAAAAGGTTGATTTGTGTTTAGAAACAGAAAGTTATTTAGAATTTGATTTACATATTGAAAAACTGACCGATAAACCTTTATTGATAGAAAATCCATTAAGTTTTCAATTAAAAAAAGCAGAAGAGTTTCTTTATACAGCTATTAAAAAAAAATGTAGCAAAATAGTATTTATTCATGGTGGAGGAAAAGGTAGATTAAAAGAAGAATTGATTTCCTTACTTAAAAATCATCCTAATATAGTAGAACATGGAACTGCGGATATAGGCAAATATGGTTTAGGTGCAACCTATTTTGAATTAAAAATACGATGAACCAATTTTATTTTCTTGAGAATAGAATTTGTAATTTATTAAGAATTCAATATCCGATTATACAAGCGGGAATGGTTTGGTGTAGTGGTTGGAAATTAGCGAAAGAAGTTTCCGAATACGGAGGATTGGGAACTATTGGTGCAGGTTCTATGTATCCTGAAACCTTAAACGAACATCTCACAAAAATCAAAAATGCGTTAAAACCCAGCGTTCCTTTTGCTGTCAATTTACCTTTGTTGTATCCCCAAATTCAAGACCACATAGAATTAATTATTGAACACCGAGTTCCGGTTGTCATAACTTCTGCAGGAAATCCCAAAATTTGGACAGAGAAATTAAAAACTCATGGTATTAAGGTATTACATGTTGTTTCTAATGTAAAATTTGCTTTAAAAGCTCAAGAGGCAGGTGTAGATGCCGTAATTGCAGAAGGTTTTGAAGCAGGTGGACACAATGGACGTGAAGAACTTACTACTATGGTTTTAGTACCTGCTGTGGCAGAAGCTTGTAAAATCCCTGTTGTTGCAGCGGGAGGAATTAAAGATGGAAAGTCTATGCTTGCTGCGATGGTATTAGGAGCAGATGGAGTGCAAATAGGCTCACGTTTTGTTTGTTCTTTGGAATCTTCTGCTCATGAAAATTTTAAAAATTTTATTCTTAATGCTCCGGAAGATGCAACATCTTTAACCTTAAAAGAATTAACTCCTGTTCGGTTACTAAAAAATGATTTTTACCAGCAAGTCATTGAAGCCTATCAAAATGATGCTTCCATTGAAGATTTGAGAAATTTACTTGGAAAAGGACGTAGTAAAAAAGGAATGTTTGAAGGAGATTTGAAGGAAGGAGAATTAGAAATTGGGCAAGTTGCAGGATACTTAAAAGATATTTTGCCTGCAAAAAAAATCATGGAAAACATCTTGAAGGAATATCAAAATTTAATAGCCATCATAAAAAAATAAAGAACAGTTTTATGAAAAACAGTTCTTTATTGATTGTAAATTAAAAGCTTTTTATCTAGCAGCTTTAACCAAATCTATAACACCTTGTGTTCTTTTTCTAAAAGTAAATTTTGCTCTTAAAAATTTCTCAACAGGCCAACCTCTCCACAAAACATAATTACCTTGAGTATCTTTTTTATTGTAAACACCAATAGTTTGGTCATCAAAAGTCCAAATCATAACATTGTTATTATCAGCAAAATCCACTTTTACTTCTTGAAATTTATGATAAATCGTATGATCAAACCATTGAGAATTAACACCCAAAACACTTAATAAATCTGTAAAAGCAGAACCACCAATTGCTGTGGTTGCTTTTAATCTACCTTCAACTGTAAAGCGTTGTTGTACATCTTTACCCACCCAGTAGTCACCGTTATTAAATTGAAAATTTGCATAATCCCAAACTTGGTCAAATTTAGCAGCTGCTTCAATCCATTTTGATGGACCGTAAACAATTCTTGTAAACATAGGACCAAAAGTCCCGGTCATTCCATCATCGTCAGCAAGTTGCATAGCTGTTATAGGAAATGCAATTTTACGCGTAATGTCTCCAGTTGTATCAGTGGCTTCAATTAATTCCCAGTTCCCTCTCATTAATGTTTTTGTAGGTGTTGGTGCCTCAGTTGGATCACAGGAAGTCATCCAAAATGTTAATAATAAAGTTGTTAATAAATACCCGATTTTTTTCATGATATATTTTTTGTTAGAATTTTTACAAATATAGAAAATTTATTACAAATTATACTCCAAAAAGAAAGATTGGGTTGTTAAAAAAATAAATTTTTAATTTTTTTAACATTTTGAATATGAATCCCTGTATCGGGAATTAAATATTCCATGTAAGAAGGATACTGACTTTCAATAAAAAAAGTATGATTCACTTTTTTAATTTGAATAATTTCTCCAACGCTCCGTAAAGTAGGACGGGTTTGAATGATAATTTTACCATCTATAAATTGAAGACTTTTATAGTTCAAATTTTTATTACTTTGAATTTTTTCAAATATATCTTGCATCTCCATTTGAGACTGAATATTGATTTTATTGCGCCTTTGGTATCTTTTTAAAAACTTTTTGGTAAAAGAAAAAAAAGTTGGAGTAATCATAGCGAAAGCAAATGCATACGATAGCTTACTGTTCATATTGAGCAAGTACAAAATCAATAATGAAAGATAACTGATAATAAAAATCATAAAGTTTAGTTTTTATTTTTATACGATAAAAACGATAAAAGGTTACAATTTTTATATATTTAAAAAAAATCAAAAAAAAGAAATAAAACTTTTTTCATTGAAAAAGAGATACTTAAAATAATTTTTCTGTAATCATTCTTAGCATTTCTTCAATTTGATTTAATCTTTCATGAAGTTTTTTATTTTCATCTAATACTTGTTTTACAAGCTCTTCATTCATTTGATAAACGGTATAAGTTCCAAAGTTTACGCCGATAGGTCCTGTATTATGATTATGGAAAGTGATGGTATCAGGCAAAAAATCTTGGATAGGAACGTCTAATTTTTCACAAATTTTTACCAATTGGTTGATATCCAAAGAAGTTTCACCCCGTTCTAACCTTCCATAAGCAGATATGCTCATCCCCAGCATTTCTGCAACGTCTTGTTGGCTCAAATTTCGTTTTTCTCTAATTTTTAATAAGTTTTCATGTACTTTTAGTTTCATAAATGTAATTTATTGCTTGTCTTTATCTTCTTGGTTCGGATTATGGGATTCTGAATTATCATCATCAAAAATAACGCCTCCCTTGGGAATAACAAAAGAATTCATCTCTAAATATTGTAATCTTTGAGTTAATTCACGATTCTGTTCTAATAAATATTTTATGAGTTCATCATTCGTTTGATAGACGTTGTATGTCCCCATATTGACTCCAATAGGCCCAGTATTATAATTATAAAAGTTAGTAGTATCCGGCAAAAATTCATCTAATGGAATTTGAAAGAACTCAGAAATTTTCTCTATCTTTTCAAAATCTAAAATACCTGTTCTTTCCATTTCTTCATATTCTTGCGTGGATATTTCTAATAGATTAGCCAAATCTTGGACATTTAGTTTATATTCATCCCTTATTTTCTGTAATTTTCCTGTTCTTAACTTCATTCGAAAATTTTTTCAAAGATATAAAAATTTATTATTCAAAAATAGGATACTAAAATTCGAAAATCGGTTTTTTTAAATCCATTCAAAGCCGCAAATTTGCATCAAAATTCTTTAAAAAAATGAAAAAAAAATTAGTAAAATTTTTATTAATTATTATTTCCATAGCAGTGGTATCTTGTAAAAAGTATGATGAAGGACCTGCCATAAGTTTTAGAAGTGCAAAAGCACGAGTAGAAGGAGATTGGACTTTGGTTAGTGGAACCATTGATGGAGTAAATGTTTTTAATAAACAAACTCTTACTGGGTCTACTTACTCTTTAACTTGTGGAACGGTAAATTATACTGAAGAAAGTAAATTAAAGAAATGGCGGTGGATATTCTTAGATAATGGAAAATTTAAAAGTGAAAATACCTATTTTGAAAAAAATTTTAGTTACCTTAATGGATGTACTCCCATGTATAATGAAGAAGAAAGTTTCTGGCAATATGAAGAAGAATGGAAATTAGAAGATAACAATAAAAAATTGGTAATAAATGCGGATGGCGAAACGATAAAGTTTAACATTATAGAGCTTAGAAATAAAAGTATACATTTAAAGGGTACTTTTGATGGTTCTAATTATGATTTAAAATTTGAACAATAAAATGAAAAAAAAAATCATACCTTTTCTTATTGTAGCATTAATGCTTACCTCCTGTATGACAACCAAAACCAATGTAGGAGCTTTCCGAGAAAATGAAGGAAGTATTTACACTTATGCCAAAGGCAAACAAGTTTGGATATTTTGGGGGTTACTTCCAGTAGGTAGAACGAAAGTAAATACGCCTGGAGACGGTGATTGCCAAGTAGTTACGCGTTTCAATGTAGCAGATGTATTAGTCAATTTTTTTACCGGTGGATTCGTTAAAACTTATACCATTAAGGTAAATGCAAAGAAAAAAACACAAACTCAACAATCTAATCCAAGCTAAAAAAGAAGTGTATTTTTCAAAAAAAAGCGAACATTTGTTCGCTTTTTTAATTAAGAGAACGTACACTAATTAAGAAGAGAGTTTATGAACAATTCAATAACGAATTGATTTAAGGTTAGTGAGCATAGTCGAAATATAGATAGTTTGAAATTGTGGAGTTGTTCAATAAAAAAATTACAAAATGTTTAAAACCGAATTTATAATTACGAATTCTATGTTTAATGATTCTAATAATTTTTAAATCGGCAAAAATATGTTCAATTTTTACTTGTAAGGCATTATACTTTTGATTTTCACGCTTTTGTTCTTCTGTCAATAATCTTCCTTCCCGCAACCGTAGAGGATAATTAAAATACTTAACTATTCATCAAATTTTTCCACATCATAAGAAATAAGTGCTTTGATGTGTTGTGGATTATTATGTATGTTTTTGTATATCATGGAATTGTCAATTTTTTTAACGAATAATTAATTTCACAATTT
>CALLMJ010000098.1 GCA_938006875.1 uncultured Bacteroidia bacterium | reverse complement strand
GTAGATGATAATCTTGACTTCATCAACTCTGTAAAAACTGTTCTCAAGAACTTCAGCATTTCTTACGCACTTACCACAACCGAAGCCAAACAAAAATTAAATTCAGATACAGACCTTGTTCTCCTTGATCTCGTTTTCGATGACAAACATCCCGATAACCTTCAAGGATTAAATTTTTTAGAAGAAGTTAAAAAAAATTATATTAACCTTCCGGTGGTTATTATTACCAATTACACAGATACAGAAATAATTGTGAGAGCAATAAAATCGGGGGCAACAGATTTTATAAATAAAAGAAATCTAAACTGGACCGAATGGAAAATAAGATTAGAAAGCTATTGTGAAAGTTCATCAAGGTTAAGAACTCAGTCGCAAAGAATAAAAGAGCTCGAACTTAAATATGATGATTCTGAAATTGTTGGTAAAAGTCCTCCAATGGAATTTCTTCGTCATCGCTTGAAAGACTTAGCAGAAAACAGCGATGATATTAATATCTTTATCTGTGGTGAAACCGGAACAGGAAAGAATTTAGCAGTAAGATATTTCAGAAAACATTCCCGCCGCAAAGATAAACCGTTCAAAGAATTTTCTCTTTTCGAATTAACTGATACCTTAATTGAAAGCGAGCTGTTTGGTCATACAAGAGGTGCTTTTACTGGTGCGGAAAAGAATAAAACCGGTTTATTTGAAGAAGCAGATGGTGGTATTTTATTCCTCGATGAAATCGGTGATTATGACTTGAGAACACAGAAAAAGATAATGCGATTTATTGACGAAAAAGTTATTACACCCGTTGGCAGCACACAAAGCAAAAAATTAGATATACAATTAATAATGGCGACCAATCAGGATCTGCAAAAGTTAATCAGTGAAGGAAAATTCAGAGAAGATCTTTACCAAAGAATAAATCGTATAAAGATTGAACTGCCTCCTCTTAGAGATCGTAAAGAAGATATTAAAGTTTTGACAGATTATTTTTTCTCTCACTTTAAAGAAAAAGAAAAGACAAATCTTAGATCAATTAACGAAGATGTTTATGATATTTTACAAAAATATGATTGGCCCGGAAATGTGAGAGAATTGCAATCTGTAATATGGGATGCTTGTACAAAAGCACGATTGACAGGAGATAAAATTCTAAATCCCAAGCATATCAGAGAAGAAATAAAAACGAAAAAATCTTCAAAAAATTCCGAATTAGATCATATTTCAGATATAGCTATTAAAATAGCTATGCTTGAATTAGAGGAAATTGAGAAAGCCCTCCAAAAAGCAAATGGTAAAAAAAGTGATGCAGCAAAAATGTTGGGGTTAAGTTTGGATCAGATGAGGTATAAGTTAGAAAAATTAATACAATCTAATTATAATCTTGTTTCGAAATTTCCCTTGATTCAGAAAGAGTATAGAAAATTACTTACTAATTAACAGAGTATATTTTTTTGAACTTAGAAATATTAAACAACAGCGTTAAGCGATATCTTAAATTTTCAAAAGATTTAAATGATAAATCATTTGAAATCAAAGGTTTCCCCGTTAACCCGAATAATATCGACTGCATCTTCAAGACTAATCTTAATAACTTAGCGTTTTTAATTAGAGAAAGTAAAACATTATTTAACGATAAAACAATTCAAATATATTCTCTTCAAGATACTTTTCAAGCAATTGGTAATAAATCCCCCCGTGAATATTGGAACTCAGAGACTAAAAATGTTTTCTGTATAAAAAACGGAGATACAAAAGACAAAGAAATTAAGATAAATGGTAATATTTTTTTGTTTCTATATTCGAATGGAGATTCTGACAAAGAATCTGATGAATTTTATAAAAAACAAAACAGCACGGATGAACAATTTTGTCATTCGATGCTGTTAAGAGATTTTCTCAGACATCACAAACTTGGAATTGAAATAGATTTATCTAATAAACTTTTCGAGAAAAATTCTGAAGACAAAGATGAGATTTCTGAATATCTTGGAGAGAAATTATCTTTTTTAATTAACCAAGGGAAAGATTGTAAAACCAAGGTGGCAGATGAGAATAAGCATAAAATACCAATAAATTCTATCCTCGATTCATTTAATAAATATTTTAAGCTGGACAATTGTAAAAAGTTAAAGAGCGATAAGTACTTAAAATATATAACTGATTTTTATGCTTTTAATCAAAACATTAACTCATTTAAAGATGCAAGCGAATTAATAATTAATGATGTTCAGCTATCTAATATTAAATCGGGCCACGACATTTATTCATCATTGTTGGAAGCCGTAAAAGGTAATTCTGATCAATTATCATTTATTTCTAAATGGCTTATTTATATAAACTTTCTTTCTGATTTAACTAAATTATTAGTTTATTACAAAACCTTCTCGAGTGAAAAGCCTCCTAAAATTCTTTTACTTGATGATCGTTCAGATAAAATAGAATCAGAAATTGATTTTATTAAATATTGGTTGGGAAATAAATCTGTAATAGTTGATAAATTAAAAACAAAAGAACAAATAGATGAATTTTTTAAGGTACTCGACGAAGCTAAGATAAAAAAAATTAAAGAAAATGATTTTATTTTGATGGACCTTGATTTTGGTGGTGAACTTAAGGGTTTTGACTACCTCAAAAAACTTAGAGAAAACACAGAATTATTTGAAAAACCATTTGTTATTGTTTTTAGCAGAAATGAAGACCCGGAATCAATTCAAAAAGCTTTGAAT
>CALLMJ010000097.1 GCA_938006875.1 uncultured Bacteroidia bacterium | reverse complement strand
GCCATTTACAAAAGCTATTTTTTCTAATATTACTGTCATAGGCCCTCATTTTAACGATAATTCTACTTATAGCTCTGATATCAAACGTGGTGCTCATTTAAGAAGAAGCTCTAAAATCAATATCTATAACACGGTTTTTGCAGGTTTCCCTATTGGAATTTTAATAGATGGAGATAGTACCGCTATGTACTACAACACAGATGAAGCCCATTTACGTAACTGCGTTGTTGCTTCTTGGAAAGGTGCTGATAGCTTAAAACAAACTACAAATTATACTTTTGATATTCATTCTTGGTTTAATTCAACTTCCTTCAATAACAAATTTTACAAAAACTTCAACGATTTAAAATTAGATGCCACAAAAAATTACATACCTCAATCAGGTTCTCCTTTATTAAATGGTGGTTCTACTTCTGTGGGTTACTTAAATGGTGATAACTTCTTTACGAATGTGAACTTCATTGGTGCTTTCGGTACAACAAACTGGGCAACCGGCTGGACCAATTTTGACCCTAACAATACTGATTATTAAAAAATCGTTTTTCATAAAAAGCACTTTATTCAGTTGCATGATTATCAGAATCCACCCTCTTTGGGTGGGTTTTTTTTGCGTGATTTTATAGGGTTTAGGTTACATTTATAGCGAAGCAAAAAGGATTAGCTTTATTATTTTATGAATTCATAATTCCAAAAATTTTAATTAGTACTTTTGCAATTTATTGGATAGTATGTCTTTTGCATTTAGATTAGAAAAAACAGAAGGTAAAGCAAGAGCAGGGGTTTTTATAACAGCTCATGGAGCCGTGCAAACACCAATTTTTATGCCTGTGGGTACAAAAGCTACTGTAAAAGCGGTTCCACAAGAGGTTCTAAAAAATGACATTAAGGCTCAAATTATTTTAGGCAATAATTATCATTTATTCATTAGACCTGGCTCAGAAATCATTAAAAATGCAGGAGGATTACATAAATTTATGAATTGGGATTTGCCTATTTTAACCGATTCAGGAGGCTTTCAAGTTTATAGTTTAAAAGGTATAAGAAAAATTAATGAAAGAGGAGTTACTTTTCAGTCTCATTTAGATGGCTCAAAATTATTATTTACGCCTGAAAATGTCGTAGAAATGCAAAGAATTTTAGGTTCTGATATTATGATGCCTTTAGATGAGTGTACTCATTATCCTTGTGAATATAATTATGCAAAAAAATCTATGCAACTTACTCATCGTTGGGAAGAACGAGGACGTAAACATTTTTTAAACACTCAGCCTTTATATGAACATTTTCAAGCTCAATTTGGTATTGTTCAAGGTTCTACATTCCCAGATTTACGGAAAATTTCCGCAGAAACCATAGCTGAGCTCAATTTTGAAGGTAATGCTATTGGTGGTTTATCTACCGGTGAGCCTGCTGAACTCATGTATGAAATGGTTGAAATTGTTTGTAATATTCTGCCTGAAAATAAACCTCGTTATTTGATGGGAGTAGGGACACCTGTTAATATTTTGGAAGCTATTGCTTTAGGTGTTGATATGTTTGATTGTGTAATGCCTACACGTAATGCAAGACATGGTTTATTATTTTTTCATGATGGTGTTCGTAACTTCATCAATTCCAAATATAAAACTGATTATTCGCCTATTGATGAAAATTCCGAACTTTTTTCTGATAAAAATTATTCCAAAGCTTACTTACATCATTTATTAAAAAATCATGAACTTCTAGGTTTTGCTTTAGCATCTTTTCACAATTTATATTTTTATTTAAGTTTGGTGAAAGAAGCTCGTAAAAAAATTATGGAAGGTAATTTTTATGAATGGAAAAACCAAAAAATTAAGCTATTAGCTCAAAGATTGTAATTTTTATTTTATTTGAACAATTTGAATCGTATATTTGTTAAAATATCATATGAAAAAAATATCTATCTTAACAATTTGGATTTTTAGCTTTTTATTAGTTCAGTGCCAAACAAAATCAAAAAATCAACAAACATCAGCAAATATGAAGTCAGTACACGATTTTGAAATGATAACTATTGACGGGCAGAAAGTTTCGCTAAGTCAATATAAAGGAAAAGTATTAGTAATTGTAAATGTAGCATCTAAATGTGGTCTTACACCTCAATATGTTGATTTACAAGAATTTTACGAACAATATAAAAATAAAGGTGTTGAAGTTTTAGGATTTCCTGCTAATAATTTTGGTGCTCAAGAACCAGGTACCAATTCGGAAATTAAAGAATTTTGTACCAAAAACTACGGTGTAACTTTTCCTATGTTTGCTAAAATTTCTGTTAAAGGTGATGATATTCACCCTCTTTATCAGTATTTAACTCAAAAATCGCTTAACGGTGTTTTAGATGCTCCTGTAAAATGGAACTTTCAAAAATTTATTATTGATAAAGACGGTAAAGTCGTTGAAAGTATTGAACCTACAATAACTGTTACCGATCCAAAATTTAAAGAAACTTTAAAGAAACTTTTGTAAATTTATTTTTAACTATAACCCTGTCTAATACAAATTACTTTTTCTGTAATTTTGTGTTATGACAGATTTTTATTACCAAAGAGGCGTTTCTTCTGACAAAAAAGAAGTTCATGAAGCTATTAAAAATACCTCAAAAGGATTATTTCCTTATGCTTTTTGTAAAATTTTACCTGATTTATTAAGTAATGACCCTAATTTTTGTAATGTTTTACATGCTGATGGTGCAGGTACAAAGTCTTCTTTAGCTTACATTTATTGGAAGGAAACGGGGGATTTATCAGTATGGAAAGGGATTGCTCAAGATGCCATTGTCATGAACACTGATGACATGATGTGTGTAGGTATAACTGATAATTTTTTGATTAGCAGTACAATAGGTAGAAATAAATTAAAAATTCCAGGGGAAGTAATTCAAGCAATTATTGAAGGAACAGAAGAGTTTATAGAAGAAATGAAAAAGTGGGGTGTGAATATTCATTCTGCAGGTGGAGAAACTGCGGATATAGGAGATTTGGTTCGCACAATTGTTGTAGATGCGACTGCTGCTGCAAGAGTTCCTAAAAATCAAATTATTCATAATGAGGATATACATCCAGGACAAGTCATTGTGGGTTTTGCTTCTTATGGAAAGGCTATTTATGAAAATGAATACAATTCAGGAATTGGTAGCAACGGATTAACTTCTGCACGCCATGATTTTTTTCAATCTATTTATGCAGAAAAATACCCAGAATCTTATGATAATCAGTTAGATAAAAAGTTAGTGTATGTTGGAAAATATCAATTAACAGATTTTTTACAAGATTTTCAAATGACTGCGGGAAAGTTTGTTTTATCTCCTACTCGTACTTATTTACCCTTAGTAAAAACCATTTTCTCAGAAATGAAAGACAAAATAAAGGGAATGGTTCATTGTACAGGAGGTGGGCAAACCAAATGTATGCACTTTGTAAAAAGTCTTCATGTTATAAAAAATCATTTATTTTCTGTTCCCTTTTTATTTCAGGAACTTCAAAAAGCCCTTAATACAAATTGGGAAAATATGTACAAAACCTTTAATATGGGTCACCGGTTAGAAATTTTTACGGATGAAATTTCAGCAGAAAAAATGATAGCAATAGCAAAAAATTTTCAGATTGACGCTCAAATTATCGGATACACAAAAGATTTTCAAGGAAAAAAATTAACATTACAAAATCCAAGTATTGATTTTCATTATGAAGAGGAATATTAGTTTCATAATTTTATTTTAAAATTCCCAAAAAACTGAAAATTATTGGTTATTAAATTTTTAGATAATAAATCAAAAAAAATTGTAAATCAAATTTAAAAAAAAATCAAATTTGCATTTTTTACAATGGCAAAAAATTTAGTGATCGTTGAGTCTCCAGCAAAAGCAAAAACTATTTCAAAATATCTTGGAAAGGATTTTGAAGTAAAAGCTTCTTACGGTCATATAAGAGATTTAAAAAAAGACGATAAAGCGGTTTTAATTGAAAAAAATTTTCAACCTATTTATGAAATTCCTGAAGATAAATTTGATACTGTCAAAGAATTAAAAAAATTAGCCGATAAATCAGAAATGATTTGGTTGGCATCAGATGAGGACCGTGAAGGGGAAGCCATTTCTTGGCATTTATCGGAAATTTTAGAACTACCTGAAAATAAAACAAAAAGAATTGTTTTTCATGAAATAACAGAAAAAGCCATTAAGCATGCTATTCAGAATCCTCGTTCCATTAATATGGATTTGGTAAATGCTCAACAAGCCAGAAGAATTTTAGATAGATTAGTAGGATATGGTATTTCACCTATTTTATGGAAAAAAATTAAAAATAATTTGTCTGCGGGACGTGTTCAATCAGTGGCTGTAAGATTATTAGTGGAAAGAGAAAGAGAAATTATGCATTTTCAGGCAGAATCCTTTTATAAAATTTCTGCTATTTTTCAATCTTCAAATAAAAATTTCAAAGCAGAGCTTCAACATAAATACAAAAAAACTGACGAAGCAAAAGCATTTTTAGAATTTTGCAAGGGAGCTAATTTTTTTGTACAATCGGTTGAAGTTAAACCCACAAAAAGAACACCTTCTTCGCCTTTTACTACCTCTACTTTACAACAAGAGGCTTCGCGTAAATTAGGGTATTCTGTTGCTCAAACGATGCGTTTAGCTCAAAGTTTATATGAAAATGGACATATAACTTACATGCGTACAGACTCTGTAAATCTTTCTGATTTTGCTTTAGAGGCTATTCAAAATACCATAGAAAAACAATTTGGAAAAAAATATCATCAAAAACGTAACTACAAAAATAAAATTATCAATGCTCAAGAAGCCCACGAAGCTATAAGACCTACTGATTTTCAACAAAATATAGTGTCTGAAGATTCAAGAGAGCAAAAATTATATGAATTAATTTGGAAAAGAGCCGTTGCAAGCCAAATGGCTGATGCCCAATTAGAAAAAACTGTAGCTAAAATTTCCATTATCAAAAATCAACAAACGCATGAATATCCATTTGTTGCCACGGGTGAGGTCATTAAATTTGATGGTTTCTTAAAACTTTATATGGAATCTTTTGATGAAGAAGACCATGATGAGAATGAAGAAAATCAACAGGCAATTTTGCCTCCATTAGAACCAAAAAAAGAAGTTAAAAATATAGAAATCTCTGCTTTAGAACGCCAAACCAAAGCACTACCAAGATATACCGAAGCAAGCTTAGTAAAAAAATTAGAAGAAAATGGTATCGGAAGGCCCTCCACTTATGCTCCTACTATTTCAACTATCCAACAAAGAGGTTATGTAGTAAAAGAAAGTAGAGAAGGAACCGAAAAATTTTACAAGCTTTACATTCTAAAAGATGGAAAAATTCTTGAACAGTCTAAAAAAGAAATCATTGGAGCAGAAAAAAACAAATTATTCCCAACCGATTTAGGAATTGTAGTTACCGATTTTTTAACCAAGTATTTTGAAGATATTGTTGATTATCAATTTACTGCAAAAGTAGAACATGAATTTGATGAAATTTCTTTAGGAAAATTAGACTGGGTCAAAATGTTGAGTAGCTTTTATAATCCTTTTCATGGAAAACTAAAAAAGGTTGAAACCGAAGCAGAAAGAGTGAGTAACGAAAGAGTTCTTGGAAAAGACCCCAATTCCGGAAAATTAGTGATTGTAAGAATGGGTCGATATGGCCCTTTGGCACAAATAGGAGAAAATGATGATGAAGAAAAAAAATTTGCATCTTTACAACCTAATCAAAGAATTGAAAGTATTACTTTAAATGAAGCCTTGGCTTTATTTCAGTTGCCCAGAGTTTTGGGAGAAATTGAAGGAAAGCAGGTTTCTGTAAATCGTGGTCGTTTTGGTCCTTATATTCTATTTGACAAAAAGTTTTATTCTATTCCGAAAGACTACGATTTATTTACCATCAATTTAGAACAAGCCCAAAATATCATCAAAGCTAAAATTGAAGCTGATGAAAAAAAACATATTGCTACTTTCTCATGGAAAGATCACGAAATTAAAATTTTAAATGGAAGGTGGGGTCCTTTTATTTCTTACAAGGATGAAAATTATAAGATCCCTAAAGGTACCGATGCTTACTCTTTGACTTTAGAAGAATGTGCTAAAATTATAGAATCTGCTGAGCCCTCTAAAAAAAATTCAAAGTCCGCTAAAAATACTACTAAGTCAGCAGCTAAAAATACCACGAAATCCAATTCCACGAAAAAGAAGAAGTAACTTTTATTTTTTGACGATAATTCCTTTTCATACTTAGTTACCTCGCACAATGGTAGCTCACGCAATGTATTTCCCAATCTTTCTTGATAAATTTCTTCATGAGTTTATACCGTTAAACTGTCTAATTTTTTACTTTTTCTTTCAAGAATAAGGTATTTTTCTTAACAAGAAAAATGCTAAAACTTTTTCTATTTTTTATAAATTTGAAAATCAAATTTTTATGTATACTTTCAATTTTGTTTGAACAAAAATTTGTTCGTAAATGTTATAAGATATAATTTTGGAAACTGAAAAAACTAAAAAAGTTTATTGAAAGTAAAAGATTAAGTTTATGTTAAAACGTATTGTATATCTCATTTTATTTGTGGCGTTTGTCGCATTCGTGGTGGTAGTTCTAAAAGGTAATAAAGAAAAAATAGAAACCAAACAAAAACCACCTAAACAATTAGCAATTCCTGTGAATGTTACTAATATTCAAAGGCAATTAATTAAAGACAATCTGGTTATGACTGGTACTTCCGCTTCTTTTAAAGAAGTTACGGTAATGTCAGAAACTCAAGGTAAAATTTTATCTATGAACGTGGAATTAGGGCAAAAAGTTTCTGTTGGGCAAGTAATAGCGGTAGTAGATGATGAATTAAAAGTTGCTCAATACAAAACTGCACAAGCCAATCTAGAAAAAGCTCAAAAAGACTTAGAACGTTTTGAAGCCTTATTAAAAGAAAAAGCCGCTACGGAATATCAAGTAGAAGGAGCAAAATTGCAAGTAAAATTAGCTGAAGCTCAATATACTGTTGCAAAAAGGCAAGTAGAAGACAGCAAAATTAAATCTCCTGTTTCTGGAACTGTAATTATGAAAATGATGGAAACCGGCATGATGGTAGGGCCTGCTACGCCAGTTATTACCGTTGCAGATTTATCACAAATTAAAGTGAGAGTAAGTGTTCCTGAAAAAGATATTTATAAATTAAAAGTAAATCAAACCGTAGAAGTGAGTTTTGAAGCCATTGGAAAACAAAAATTTAATGGTAAAATTTATACCATTTCAGACAAAGCCGATGAAGCTCATACCTTTATGGTAGAAATTTTAGTTCCTAATTCACAAGGCATAATTAAAGCTGGTATGTTTGCTACGGTTGATTTTAAATTACCAGCTGAAAGAAATGCTATGTTTATTCCTAGAAAAGCAATTAATGGAAGCTTAAAAACTCCAATAGTTTATGTAGCTCAAGGAAATAAAGCTGTACAAAAAGAAGTTGTTCTTGGCGTAGAAAAAGATACTTATATTGAAGTTGTAAGCGGATTAAGTGAATCGGATTTAGTAATTATTTCTGGTCAAAATAATTTATCAGAAAATGCAGAAATTGAAGTTATTCAAAAATAATACAAATTTATGAGTTTAACAGAATTAGTAATAAAAAGACCTTCCTTAGTCGTCGTTATATTTAGCGTATTGGCGTTTTTGGGTTATGAATCCTACAAAACCCTAAATTATGAACTTTTACCTAAAATTACTCCCCCTGTATTAACTATTGCAACGGTTTATCCTGGTGCTTCTCCTTCGGAAGTAGAAAATACAGTTTCTAAAAAAATTGAAGATGTTATTTCTACTTTAGAAAAAATTTCTTCAATTAGAACCAATTCAGCGGAAGGGATTTCTTTCGTCGTAGTAGAATTTACCCAATCAGCAGATATTGATAAATCCTTACAAGAAGCTCAAAGAAGATTAAATGCCTTAATTCCTAATTTACCAAAAGATTGCAAAGCTCCTACGGTATCTAAATTTGCTTTTGATGAATTACCCATTTTAAGAATGGGTGCTGTATCTAATTTACCCGGCCCTCAGTTTGCTGACCAATTAAAAAATCAAATTTTACCCAGAATTTCACAAGTAGCAGGGGTAGGTCAAGTAATTGTTATAGGAGCTGAACAACGTGAAATCAAAATTAATGTATCTACAGATAAATTAAAGTCTTATAATTTGTCCTTATTACAAGTTTCTCAAGCGATTCAAGCCTCTAATATGGACTTTCCTACAGGAAATATTAAAGACCAAGATGCTCAATTTGTTGTAAGACTTGCAGGTAAATTTAGTACTATTGACCAAATCAAAAATTTAATCATTGGTAAATCTAGAACTGGTGGTGATATTTTATTAAAAGACATTGCTGAAATTGAAGATGGTATCAAAGAAGCTAAACAAATTAATAGAATTAATGGAAAAACATCTGTAGGTATATTGGTTCAAAAACAAACCGATGCTAATGCTGTAAATGTTAGCAAGTTAGTTCGTCAAGAACTAGAAAAATTAGAAAAAGATTATAGTAAAATACAATTAAAATTTGATATTGCAGTAGATGGTTCTGAATATACCTTAGAAGCAGCAGATGCAGTAAAGCATGATTTGATGTTAGCAGTATTTTTAGTTGCAGCAGTAATGCTTTTGTTTTTACACTCGTTAGTGAACTCTTTCATTGTGATGGTTGCAATTCCTGCATCTTTGGTCTGTACATTTATTGCCATGTATTTGTTAGGCTATACCCTAAATCTTATGACTTTATTAGGTTTATCTTTGGTAATTGGTATTCTCGTAGATGATTCTATTGTAGTACTTGAAAACATTTATAGACATTTAGAGATGGGGAAAAAACCAAAAATCGCGGCTTTAGTGGGAAGAAATGAAATTGCTTTTACGGCTATGTCTATTACTTTGGTGGACGTTGTAGTCTTCCTTCCATTAGGCTTGACCACCGGAATTATTGGTAATATTATGCGTGAATTTTCTATGGTAGTGGTAGTTTCTACTTTAGCTTCTTTATTTGTTTCTTTTACTGTTACTCCGACTATGGCTTCTCGCTTCTCTAAATTAGAACACATCAACCCAAAAACTCCACTTGGATTTATTGGTTATTGGTTTGAAAAAGGTTACGATTATTTAGCAAAAGATTATTTAAGTCTTTTAAAATGGGCTCTAAATCATAAATTTATAGTTTTAAGTTTAGCTACTATTCTATTTTTGGGTTCTTTTGCTTTAGTGGGTTTTGGGTTTATTGGTGGAGAATTTATGACCCCTGCGGATAGGGGCGAATTTTCTGTAACCTTAGAATTACCAACCAGTGCCAAATTAGAAGAAACCAACTTAATTTCCCAAAAATTAGAAAAAGAACTCATGAAGTTCCCGCAAATTGAAAAAGTTCAAGCTACAGTAGGTTCCTCAACTGATGGGTTTGTTTCCCAATCTTCTAATAATATTTCTGAGGTAAGTATTAAACTAGTACCTCGTGAAGAAAGAAAAGAAACTACGGAAGAAATGATGGAAAAAGTAAGGGAACTTGCTACATCTATGCCTGGAATAAAAGCTAGAGTAAGCCCTATTGGTATTTTTGGTGGAGCCAATCAAACTCCTATTCAATTAGTAGTGAAAGGAGATGACTATGAACAAGTTTATGATGCTGCTAATTTCATTATGAATGTAACTTCAAAAGTGCCCGGAACCGCTGACGTAAGACTTTCTGCAGAAATGGGTAAACCAGAATTAAAAGTAGAGTTAGATAGAGAAAAAATGACTACCTTCGGTTTAAATATTGCCGAAGTAGGTATGACTTTAAGAACTGCTTTAACCGGTGATGATGACGCAAAGTTTAGAGTAGGAATTGATGAATATGATATACGCATTGTTTTAGATGAAGCAGATAAATCACAAACTAAACAACTTCATGATATGATATTTATCAATAGAATGGGTAAACCTATTTTTCTCAAACAATTTGCTTCCATAAAAGAAGGCGTAGGACCTTCTAAATTAGAAAGAAAAGATAGAAGCCCCGCTATTGTCATTTTATCTCAAGTGAATGGAAGACCCAGTGGTTCGGTGGGTGCAGATATTAAAAAAGAATTAGATAAATATTATGCGGAAGGAAAAATTCCCTCTAACATTACCGTTATGTATGAAGGAGATTTAAAAAATCAATCCGAAGCGAATACCAGTTTGAGTACTGCATTTATTGTTGCTTTTTTGTTTACGTATTTAATCATGGTAGGACTTTATGACTCTTATATTTATCCATTTGTAGTTTTATTCTCCATTCCTCTAGCAATTATAGGTGCATTATTAGCTTTAGCTATGACCATGAACAATTTGAATGTTTTTTCTATTTTAGGATTAATTATGTTAATGGGTCTTGTTGCAAAAAATGCTATCCTTTTAGTTGACTTTACCAATGAAGCTAGAAGCAGAGGTATGGAATTATATGAAGCAGTTATAGAATCTGGTAAACAACGTTTAAGACCTATATTAATGACCACACTTTCTATGGTAATTGGTTTATTACCTATCGCTATTGCTGCTGGTGCAGGTTCAGAATGGAAAGCAGGCTTGGCTTGGGCTTTAATTGGTGGGCTTTCTTCTTCTATGTTTTTAACCCTAGTAGTAGTTCCTGCAGTTTACATTGTAGTTACAAGAATAGTAGAAAAAGTTCAAAAATTATTAGGAATGCAAGTTTCTACGGTAAGAAAGTTAGACGAAGAAGACGATTTTACCATTGAATTAAGAGAATATGAAGCTCAACAAAAATTATTAAACAGTCAAAATGGTAAACATCCCGAGAAACAACCCATTATTTTGAATTGAAAGTAATTTTTTACATATGGAAGAACCCAAAGAAGATTTAATTCGTAAAAGAATTATTGAAGCGGCTTCTAAACAATTTTTAGATTATGGTTATAAAAAAGTAACTATGGATGAAATTGCTGAGGTACTAGGAATGAGTAAAAAAACTTTGTATCAATTTTTCCCTTCTAAATATGAACTTTTTAATGCTATAGCAGATGAAAAAATATGCACTATCAACAACTATATAAACCATACGATAGAGTCACAAGAAATGAATTTTATAGAAAAAGTTCATGCAATCATTAAATGTGTTTCTAATGAACACCACCAAATGCGCCCTACAGCATTATTGGATATTCAAAAATCTGTTCCTGAAATATGGAAAAAAATCATGGATATTCAAAAAGAAAATATCAGCACTAAATTTACTCAATTAATGGAAATTGGTAAACAACAAGGTTATATTAGAACAGATATTCCCTCCGAAATTATTACTACGGTTTATTCTTCCGCAATTTTAACCATGCTAAATCCAGAAGTTTACAATGCTTTAAATAAAACCCCGAGCGAATGTTTTCAATATGCCGTAAAAATTATTTATGAAGGTATTTTAACCGATAAAGGTTTAGAAGAATTAGAATTGTAGTTTTTTATCTGTAAATTTGCCTTATAAAAATCATGCTATGATTGGGTTAAAAATTTCCAATAGAATCTTCATATATTTAGCATTTTTGCTTACGTTTTTGATTTCTGGGTGCAACAAAAAAAGTTTAAAGAAAAAAGAAATTGATAAAAGTACAGTTTCTAAGAATATAGTTCAAGAAGTTTTGAACAACAATTTAGTATATGAAACTTTAAGAATAAAAGGGAGATGTCATTATAAAAATGGAAAAAACAACATGCAGTTTACTTATAGGCTGCATGTTGAAAAAGGCAAAAAAATTTGGGCTTCCCTATCAGGTTTTGGTATCGAAGCTGTTAGAGTTTTAGTAGAAGGAGATAGTGCCGCTTTTTTTAACAGACTTGAACACACTTTCTGGAAAGGAAGTATTCATGAATTAAGTCAAAAATTTGGAATTCAAGGAAATATAAATGTGTTAGAAAGTATTATTATAGGTAATTTTTTTCAAAATCAAGTAGAAAAAATTTTAAACGAAAACAATCAAATCCAATTTGTAACTTCATTTGATAACATTCCCTTATTAATCTCTGTAAGCCCTGAACAAAAAATAAAGAAAATCGAAGTAAATGACAAACAAAATGGATGGAAATCAGAATTAAATTACGAAAATTTTCAAGTTTTTTATAACAAATTAATTCCTTTAAAAATTGGAGTTTTAGTACAAGAACCCAAAAATATTCAAGCCCATTTAGAACACAAAGAAATTGAAGTAAACCCAAAAGATTTAAAGTTTACGTTTCATATCCCAGAAGATTATAAATTTGTGGCATTATAATTTTAAAAAAATTTCTTCACAAATCTGAAAGCAATAATTTAAAAAATAACAAATAATTTTCAATTTACTGTTTAAATTTATTATCTATTAGTTTATTTTTTAAAACATTTGCAATGTTAAAAACTTTGTTTTTGGGCAAGAAAAATGAATAATAAAATTTCATAATTTTGCGTAACATTTCATGAATACTATATTCAACGGTGCTTATTTTCAAATGCATTTAGCCATTTTTATATGGGGTTTTACGGGTGTACTAGGAAAACTTATCCAATTAGATGAAACTCCATTAGTCTGGTACCGAGTGATGATTGCATCGGTGTTTATGGCGATTTTTTTTCTCAAAACTAAAGTTCAAAAAGTTGATATAAAAGAAATTCCTTTTTTAAGTCTGCAAGGAGTGATTTTGGCTTTGCACTGGTTAGCATTTTATGCAGCAATTAAATATTCCAATGTTTCTATTACTTTATGCTGCATGGCTTCTTCTGCATTTTTTACTTCGCTTATTGAACCTATGTACTTTAAGAAAAAAATTAATTTTGTTGAAATTTTATTAGGTACCGTTGTAATGATTGGTATCTTACAAATATTTTACTCCCCTGTAAATGAAGACCTTATGAATCAATATACTTTCGGTATTATTTTAGGACTAATTGCTGCCTTTCTTTCTTCCTTAGTTACTATTTTAAGTAAAAAATTTTCTTCTAAATACAACGGATTTACTTTAACATTTTACCAAATCATTACAGGATTTTTCATTTTGTCTTTATTTGTACCTTTCCATATCTACCAAAATGGATTTCAAGCATGGTTACCCAGTTCAGATGACTGGATTTATTTATTAATCATGGGGATTGTTTGTACTGTAATCGCTTGTACTTTAGCGTTAAATTCATTACAACATTTGTCTTCTTATACCTTGACTTTGAATATCAATTTAGAGCCTGTTTATGGAATTATTTTAGCATTCCTTATTTTCAAAGAAAATGAACATTTTAACTATCGTTTTTATATTGGTGCAGCAGTTATTTTAACTTCCTTGATGCTTCATGCCTTATATATCTCCCAAAAAAGAAGTTAGTTTGAATTTTTTAAAAAATCATTATTTTTGTGCTTATGCAAATCATTTTATTTGAAGATTATAAAATTTGGAATTTTTTACCTTTCACATATACAAGACCATTTTCAACTTTAAGAGTGGGTATTGATACTATTTTAGAAAAATGGAAATTTTATATTCCTGAAATTAAATTAGTTACAAGAAACCCTCTTTCTGAAAAATATAATAATATTTATTCAGAAATTGAAACCCTTTTTATTAATTCTAGATTTGTTCCTACTGAAAATCTACTAAACCAAATACATAGTTTAGAAAAAAATTCTATTTTAACCTTCCAAGAAGAAATTATTGCTTTTCGTTGTGAAGAATCTATCATTCAAGATGAACTCATTCATAGACCTTTAACTCAAGAGTTTTTAAGCCAGTTAAAAATTCAATTTAACGAAGAAGAATTTGGGGACCAAAACTATTTGTATTTTTCAAAAATTACAGATTTGTTTCAAAAAAATGGGTATTTGATTTCATGGGATTTCAAAAGATTAACAGAACACATAAAAAGTTATGAACTTCAAGACCCTTTTACAAAAGTTTATAACCCTGAAAATCTATTCATAGAAGAAGGCGTAGAAATTAGAAGTGCTATATTAAACGCATCCAAGGGACCTATTTTTATTGATAAATATGCGGAAATTCAAGAAAATAGTGTAATAATGGGTCCTTGTGCTATCGGAGAACACGCAATTGTGAATATAGGTGCTAAAATTAGGGGAGAAACTACTATTGGACCTTACTGCAAAGTAGGAGGTGAAATTTCTAATTCCATTTTATTAGGCTATTCTAATAAAGGTCATGATGGATTTTTAGGAAATTCTTATATTGGTGAATGGTGCAATTTAGGTGCAGATACTAATACCTCTAATTTGAAAAACAATTATTCCAATGTTAAAATTTATTCAGAATATTTAGAGAAATTTATCGATACAGAAACCCAATTTTGTGGTACTTTAATGGGTGACCATTCCAAAACTGGCATTAACACTATGCTGAACACGGGAAGTATTGTGGGGGTATGCTCTAATATTTTTGGTGGTAATTTCCCGCCTAAACATATTCCTTCCTTTGCTTGGGGTGGATCTGATGGCTTTGAAACTTTTCAATTAGAAAAAGCTTATCAAGTAGCAGAAAAAATGATGAAAAGAAGAAATGTCCCTTTTACTGAAGCTGACAAAAATATCCTTGCTCATGTATTTCAAGAAACCCTAAAATTTAGAAAATGGTAAA
>CALLMJ010000096.1 GCA_938006875.1 uncultured Bacteroidia bacterium | reverse complement strand
GATTGTCCACCAATATCTATAATTTTAGAACCTTCCTGAATTAATTTTTCAAATTGTTTAATTTGCTGATTTAAAGATAAATAATTACCACCATCAGAAAACGAATCAGGAGTAATATTTAAAATCCCCATGATATAAAATTGAGAAAAATCTAACCATTTAGAATTAGCGGAATAAATAGTTTTCATGAATTAAAAGTTAAGGCTTTTTCTACAGTGATATTTTTACTACACAAGAAGTGTTTTTGAGGGCAAGCTTTTTTTCCATGCAATCCACAAGGTTTACAGGGTAGATTTTCATCAGAAAGTATTATGGTATCATCACTTAAAGGATAAAAACCAAAATTAGGGGTAGTAGAACAAAAAATTGCTGTTACGGGAGCATTCATAGCAGAAGCAAAATGTAACGGAGCACTATCGTTTACCCATACCCTAACAGCATTTTTCATTAGTGCAGCAGTTTGTAAAAAACTTAATTGTCCACATAAATTTTCTATCATAACATTAGAATTTTTTACTTTTTCTCCTAATTCTATATCTCCAGGTCCACCTACAACATAAACTTTGAATTTTTGTGATAATTTTTGTGCTAATACAATCCAATTTTCTAATTCCCATTGTTTAGTAAACCAAACTGACGCAGGAGCTAAAATTACATAAGGTTCATTTTTATAGATTTTGACTTTTTGAAAATCTTCATTAGAAGGATATAATTTGGGTCTTTCCATTTCAGGTACTTTACCGAGAATAGGTTCTAATAAACTTAAATTTCTTTGTACTTCATGAATTCCTTTTTGAATTTTATGCGGTTTTGGGTATGAGTAGAACAAAGATAAAGGATTTTTATTAAATCCAACAGTTTTATTAGCTTTTGAAAAAATAGTAAATATTCCCGAAGAAATAAATCTATGGGGATTGATAACCCAATCAAATTTTTCTTTACGAAATGATTGGATTAGATTCTTTGCTGAACTAATCTTATTTTTTTTATTCCAAATCCAAGTTTTATGAATATCAGGATGATTTTGAAGTAAATTTTCATTGCCTTTGCGTATGAGAAAGTGAACTTCTGTGTGTTTTAAATATTTTTTAATTGCTTGTGCTATTGGTAAACTCAAAACTACATCACCAATAAATGCTGTTTGAATAATTAAAAACTTCATTTTAAATTTAGAATGCAAAATAAACAAAGATTTTGTTTGTTAAGACTTTAAAGATGATAGTTTTTGCTTGGTTTCTTCCTGAATTAACTTTCAATTAAATTCATATTTTTTACTATGAAAAAATCTAATGGTTGGAATCAGCGATAAACTTTGAGTAAAAGTTATGTAACTGCGTGAAATCAAAAGAATAAAAAGTTATCCACATTTTTTTGTGAGTTTTTAATGAATTTCTTGAAAATTAATCATGTTATTTTTGTCGGACAATTTTAAAAAAATGGCACAAAAAAATCAAAAAACGCCAAAAGGTTTAAAAATTAATAGGTATTTTACGAAAGAAGAACAATCAGTTTACAATTTATTTGAATATGATTATCGTTCTTCCATCATCAAAAATCCTTCGGGAGATAAGGTTTTTGAAATGACGAATGTGGAAGTACCTAAGCAATGGAGCCAGGTAGCTACCGATATATTAGCTCAGAAATATTTTAGGAAGGCAGGTGTTCCACAACCTGATGGCAGTTTAGGTTCAGAAAATTCTGTAAAACAAGTAGTTCATCGTTTAGCAAATTGTTGGAAAAAATGGGGTCAGAAATATCATTATTTTGAAAGTGAAAAAGATGCAGCAGTGTTTTATGACGAGTTAGTTTATATGTTGCTTTCTCAGAGGGCTGCACCGAACTCACCTCAATGGTTTAACACAGGTTTGTATTCAGAGTACGGTATAGAAGGTCCTGCTCAAGGTCATTATTACATAGATCCTGAAACCGAAGAATTAACAGCTTCTAAAAACGCATATGAACGCCCACAACCTCATGCTTGCTTTATTCTCGGATTAAATGATGATTTGGTAAATGAAGGTGGAATCATGGATTTATGGGTTCGTGAAGCCAGAATATTCAAATACGGTTCTGGTGTTGGTACCAATTTTTCAGGCATAAGAGCCGAAAATGAGCCATTAAGCGGCGGTGGTTATTCCTCAGGTTTATTAAGTTTCTTAAAAATTGGAGACCGCGCTGCTGGTGCAATTAAATCCGGTGGAACTACAAGAAGAGCCGCTAAAATGGTGATTTTAGATATGGATCACCCCGAAATTTTAGAGTTTATTCGTTGGAAACAAGAAGAAGAAAAAAAAGTTGCCGCTTTAATTGCTGCTGGTTATTCTTCTGATTATGAAGGCGAAGCATACAGAACCGTTTCTGGTCAAAATTCTAACAATTCAGTAAGAGTACCCAACCAATTTTTTGAAGTTCTTGAAAAAAATGGAGATTGGCATTGTACAGCAAGAACCGATGGTCGTATACTAAAAACCTATAAAGCAAAAGAACTTTGGGATGCTATCGCAGAAGCTGCTTGGGCTTGCGCAGATCCTGGTATTCAATATCACACCACTATTAATGAATGGCATACCTGCCCTAAAGGCGGCGAAATTAGAGCCTCTAACCCTTGTTCTGAATATCTTTTCTTAGATAATACAGCTTGTAATTTAGCTTCATTAAATTTATTAAAATTTTTTAATACAGATACATTAACCTTTGATATTGAAGGACTTAAACATGCTGTACGTCTTTGGACTATCGTGCTAGAAATTTCTGTTTTAATGGCTCAATTCCCTTCCAAAGAAATTGCTCAACTTTCTTACGAATACAGAACCCTGGGTTTGGGTTTTGCTAATTTAGGTTCTGTATTAATGATTTCTGGGATTCCTTATGATAGTAGAAAAGCAAATGCAATTGCTGGGGCTGTATCAGCTATTATAACAGGTACTTCTTATGCTACTTCTGCCGAAATGGCTAAATATTTCGGACCCTTCAAAAGATATGAAGAAAACAAAGAAGACATGTTAAGAGTGATAAGAAACCACCGTTATGCCGCTTACAACACCAATGAATATGAAGGATTATCAATAAAACCCATGGGTATTGACCAAACAGCCTGCCCTCAATATTTGTTAAAAGCGGCTTGTGATTCTTGGGACGAAGCACTGAAATTAGGTACTCAATTTGGGTATAGAAATGCACAAACTACGGTAATTGCTCCGACAGGAACCATCGGTCTTTTAATGGATTGCGATACAACTGGTGTAGAACCCGATTTTGCTTTAGTAAAATATAAAAAATTAGCTGGTGGTGGATATTTCAAAATTATCAACCAATCTATTCCGCTTGCTCTTAAAAATTTAGGTTATTCCCCTGAACAAATTGAGGAAATCATCAAATATGTTCTAGGACATCAAACTTTAAAAAATTCTCCTGCTATTAACCATGATGCTTTGAGAGCAAAAGGTTTTAGTGAACAAGATATTGAAAATATTGAAAAACAATTACCAACAGCTTTTGATATTTCTTTTGCTTTTAATGTCTATACTCTTGGAGAAGATACTCTAAAACGTTTAGGTTTAAAACCTGAACAGTACAACCAACCTGCTTTTAATTTATTAGAAGCCTTAGGATTTTCTTCCAAACAAATTGAAATTGCTAATGAATATGTTTGTGGTACCATGACCATAGAAGGTGCTCCTTTCTTGAAAGATGAACATTATCCCGTTTTTGATTGTGCTAATAAATGTGGAACCAAAGGTAAAAGATTTATTCATGCTCACGGACATATCAGAATGATGGCTGCAACACAACCCTTTATTTCAGGTGCAATTTCCAAAACCATTAATCTCCCCAACGAAGCCAGTGTACAAGATATTTTAGAATGCTATAACCTCTCTTGGAAATTAGGTTTAAAAGCTATTTCTATTTATCGTGATGGTTCTAAATTATCTCAACCGCTTTCCAATAAATCCGAAACTTCCAAAGAAAATAAAGAAAATCAAGCAGTGGATATTTCAGAATTAACGCAAGAGCAAGTTTTAGAAGCTGCCAAAAAATTATTAGCAGAATCTCCTGATACTGTTTTCAAAAGAAAATTGAGCCGTGTAGTATATCGTAAAACATTACCTAAAAAACGTAAAGGGTTTACCCAAAAAGCAAAAATTGGTGGACAAACCGTTTTCTTGCATACCGGTGAATACGAAGATGGAACTTTAGGGGAAATTTTTATTGATATGCACAAAGAAGGAGCAACCCTGCGTTCAATGTTAAATTGTTTTGCTATTGCGGTTTCAATTGGTTTACAATATGGTGTTCCATTAGAAGAATTTGTAGATAAATTTACTTTTACTCGCTTTGAACCCTCAGGTCCTGTTGACCACCCCAATATCAAATCCGCTACATCTATTGTGGATTATATTTTTAGGCTTTTAGCTTTTGAATATTTGGATAGAGAGGATTTGGTTCAAGTAAAATCTCAAAAAGAAGTAATAAATCATCAAGAAACGGAAGATGAAGTTTACTTTACTTTTGAAGAAGAAAGTTATTCTGATGCAGAAAATCCCATAATAATTGATGCAGAAAATCCCATAGTAATGAAAGAATTCCAAGTAGAGCAATCTCATTTTCAGTTAGAGGCTACACAAAAATATTTAAGCAAAATGATGGGTGACGCACCGGCATGTAATGTGTGTGGTCATATTACAGTAAGAAATGGTACTTGTTACAAATGTTTAAATTGTGGAAATAGCATGGGCTGTAGTTAAAATTTTTAATAATAAATGATTTTTCATAATTGTGAGCCAACGTATTTTTGCGTTGGCTTTTCTGTTTCGGCAAACTCAGCATCAAAAGGCAGTGCTAAACCTTTCGCATCCCTCACGCATAACCACATGCCTTGCCTTGTAAATTCCGATTTTCTATTCTACAAGAAATTTATGCGGTATTTTTTCAATTATACTGTATATTTGCCTTTAATATGAATTTTTTATCCGTTGAAAAACTATCAAAATCCTTTGGTGAAAGGGTACTTTTCAAAGATTTAACTTTTGGAATTGAACAAGGGCAAAAAGTTGGTTTTATTGCACCTAATGGAAGTGGAAAATCAACTCTTTTAAACATTATCATGGGTAAAACTTTGCCTGATTCGGGTATAGTAGCTATAAAAAAAAATTTAAAAATTGGATATTTAGAGCAAAATCCTGATTTTCAATCTCACAACAAACTTTCTGATTATCTTTATGATAGTGAATATGAACCCTGTAAAATTTGGAAAACTTATTTACAATCCTTAGAAAATCCCTTAGAACCTAAAGATTACCAAATCTTAATGGATAAAATGGAACAATACCAAGTCTGGACTTATGAAAACCGTATGAAAGAAATTTTGAATCGTTTAAGCTTGGACTGGGAAATGTATATAAATAACCTCTCTGGAGGTCAAAAGAAAAAATTAGCTTTAGCCAAATTATTGGTTAACCAACCTGATTTATTAATTTTAGATGAACCTACTAACCATCTGGATTTAGAAATGATTGAATGGTTAGAAAGTTATTTACAAAAAAGTTCCATTACTTTATTTTTGGTTACTCATGACCGATATTTTTTAGAAAATGTGTGTTCAGAAATTCTTGAAATCTTTCAAGGAAAATTATATTTTTATCAAGGCAATTATCAATATTACTTAGAACAAAAATCTCATAGACATGAATTGTTTTTAAAAGAAATTGAAAAAGCCCAAAATGCTTATAGAAAAGAATTAGAATGGATACGTCGACAACCTAAAGCAAGGACTACTAAATCTAAAGCAAGAATTGATGCTTTTTATGAAATTGCTCAAAAGGCTCATCAAAAAATTGAAAATAAAAAAGTTGAAATTGAAATTAACATGGAAAGAATGGGTTCTAAAATCTTAGAAATTCATAATATCTCCAAGTCCTACCAAAATAAAACTTTGTTTTCTAAATTTACTTATAAGTTCAAGCAAGGGGAAAAAGTGGGTATTATTGGAAAAAATGGAAGTGGAAAATCTACATTTCTAAAAATTTTAATGTCTGAAATTGAACCCGATACAGGAAAAGTGGTTTGGGGTGAAACTATTAAGTATGCTTATTATAGCCAAGATGGTTTACAAGTTGATGAAAAGAAAAGAGTAATTGAAGTAGTTAAAGATATTGCTGAATACATTCCTTTAAAAAAAGGACGTAAACTTTCTGCAAGCCAATTATTAGAAAAATTTTTATTTCGTCATGAACAACACTACACTTTGGTAAGCCAGTTAAGTGGTGGTGAAAAAAGAAGATTGTATTTGGTAACTTTGCTTATGAAAAATCCTAATTTTTTGATTTTAGATGAACCTACCAATGATTTAGATATTGATACCCTCACGGCTTTAGAAGATTTTTTAGAGGATTTTCCAGGTTGTATATTAGTAGTTTCTCATGACCGCTATTTTATGGATAGAGTAGTTGAACATTTGTTTGTTTTGGGAGAATTAGTTCACGGAGAAATTAAAGACTTCCCGGGTAATTATACAGAATTTTTGGCTTGGAAAGAAATAAATCTTAATCAAAGTTCAATTAAAAATCAAGAAAACGTTTCTCTATCTAAAACATCAGAAAATTCAGAAGTTAAAAATAATACTAAAAAATTAAGTTATAAAGAGCAACGTGAGTTACAACAAATTGAAAAAGAATTGCCTGATTTAGAGACAAAAAAAAAGGAACTAGAACTTGCAATGAATCAAATTCTAAACTATATTGAACTACAAAAAATTTCTAAAGAATACGAAATAGTCAATGAAAAAATTGAAGAATATATGATGAGGTGGTTAGAACTTTCTGATTATTCATGATATTTCAAAAATAAAAAAACAAACTAATGAAAATGTCTAAAGTACGAATGGTTATCGCGAATTTGATTCCTGCTGTTTAATACTTTAGGATTAACCAAGGACAAGATGCCTACAAAAAATATTTTAGTAAGTTTAAACAAGAGACACACTCCCATAAGAGCATTATAAATTATAAAAATTTCCCTTATTTTTGCATTATGGTTATTGCTAATCCGATTTACGACGTAGTATTTAAAAGATTAATGGAAAATGAAAGAGTTGCTAAGTTTTTTATTAGTACTCTTTTAGATGAAAACATCGAAAAAATAGAATTTAAACCACAAGAGTTTACTTATG
>CALLMJ010000095.1 GCA_938006875.1 uncultured Bacteroidia bacterium | reverse complement strand
TTTTCATGCAATTTTTGCCAATATCAATAAAAATATACTTCTCCAACATGCAAATACTTACCAAAAACATCTTAAAAATCGTGGTGATTTGTTTTTAAGTGGTTTTTTTGATTTTGATGAAAAAAGTATTTTGGATACTTACTTACCTTTAGGGTTTTCATTATTAAAACGTTATGAGTCAAATGGTTGGATTGCATTGCATTTAATTAAGTTATGAAAACTGAAAAAAATAACAAAGAATTTTATTATTTTGATAATGAATCATTTAGCTACAAAAAAGAATCCAAGAACTGGATTTATTATCTACGCACTTATTGGGTTCTTATTGTATCGTCAGTTTTTTTTGTAATTTTTTTTATTTACTTATTTTTGGTGTTTTATAATGATTCTTCTGTAATTGATATAGAACAAAAAAATCTGCAATTAGAACAGCAAATTGCTGAAAATGATAAAGCCATTTTAGAAATTAAATCTTTATTAGATACACTCAATGAAAAAAACAAAGTCGTTTATAAATTGATTTTAGGTTCTGATTATGAAGAAGATACGACCAATAATGAAATAGATAGTTTAGCATTAAAAGAAAATGCTACCTGGGAAGCGATTGAAGAAGAAATCAAAAAATTACGTGAAAAAGTTTATGACCAAACCAATAATCAATCTATGTTGTACCAATTAGCAACAGAAAAAAAAGCTGAAATTAAAGCAATTCCCTCTATAAGACCTATTCCTTCTGAAATTATTAGTGGATTTGGTTTAAGAATACATCCTGTTAGAAAGGACTCAGCACAGCATAATGGTATTGATTTTAAAGCAGATGTGGGTTCAAATGTTATGGCAACAGGCGATGGTTATGTTATGGAAGTTGGAAATAATCCCAATGAAGCAGATGGTATTTATATTATTATCAATCATGGTTTTGGTTACACAACAAAGTATAGTCATCTTTCTAAAATTTTAGTTCCAAGATATGCCCAAGTAAAAAGAGGTCAGGTAATAGCTAAATCTGGAAAAACGGGTATTGTTAAAGGACCTTGTTTACATTATGAAATTAGAAAAAATTACAAGCCTGTAGACCCCATAGATTATTTCTTTTCTGATTTATCTGCTGATGATTTTCCAAAAATAAAAAAACAAAATCAAACGTTAAACGAATCCATGGATTGATATATTGCTTTGAGATTTTTTAATCAACTGGGTCATGCCCACAGCCGCCCCATGGGTTACAACGTAGAATTCTTTTGAATGCTTTCCAAGATCCTTTAAAAATTCCATGTTTTTCAAGGGCTTCTATCGCATATTGTGAGCAAGTAGGTGTATATCTACAAGAGTTAGGAAATATCGGAGAAATTGCTAATTGATAGAATTTAATGAGAAATATGAGAATGCTTTTCATTGAATTTTTTATATAAATCAATAGGAACAATATTTAATGATTTGGGTTTTAATGGTTTGGGTTTTACCCAGTCTATATCTTTTTTTAATCCAATATACAATAAGCCTAAAACAAGAATTATTATAAAAAATAAAATTTCCAATAAACTAAAAAAATTCCAATCAGAATTATGAATTAAAATTTGTTCATCAAAAAAAGAAAAAGCCCAAGGAAAAATTAAAATGAGTTCTACATCAAAAATTAAGAACACTAAACCCATAACATAAAACCGAATATTAAACTGGCTCCATGCGTTTCCCACCGGGTCCTCACCACATTCGTAATGAGTATTTTTTTCAGGATTGGGTCTATATGGTCTTAAAAGCCAAGAAGTTAATAACCCTAAAATAATAAAAACTAAACCCATAATAAAATATAAAATACCTTTTCCAAATTCTGAAATTTCCATAATTACTTTAATTAGTGATTTGAAATTGGTGATAAAATTTTAAATAAAAAATTTGGTTAGAATTTATGGAATCTAATTGGTTAGAAAAAACAATTGGAATTTCATTTTTTTGTAAAGAATTTACCAAAGGAATAAAGGCTACTGAATCTCGGGAATGCCAAAAAAATAAGATGCTATCGTTTTCTATTACAGCAATTTTATTAACTGCTTGAAGATGCGGAGCAATTTTTTGTAATTTCTTTACGGGCATAAATGCAATACATTCAGGAATTTTATTTCTGTTCCAATCTAATCCATTTAAAGCGACTTTAAAACCTTTCCCCAAAACTTTTCTGGCATAAATCACGTTTTTATCTTGCCAATTAGGATTTTTACTAAACCAATAAATTGCATAGTAAAAAACTCCAACTAAAAAAATACCCAATAGCACCAATAATAAACCCATATTTTTAGTCATAAAATAGGATTTAAGATTTTACCAGAATGAATATATGAAATCAAATTGTCATCAATCAGAGATTTATTTAACATTTCAATATGTTTTTGATGGTGAGTATCTGTTCCTACAAAATCTATTAAATGATTTTTCATTAGAAATTTTGCTATAGCCTTGGGTTTTTCTGTATAGTAACCAGATAAGGAATTAATATTAAGTTGAAACAATAAACCTTGTTCCTTTAGTTCAAAATATTGTTCTTTATGATTCCATAGGTATAAATACCTTTCAGGATGAGCAAAAATAGGTTTGTAACCTTTCATTAAAATATCAAAAACAATTTCTTTAAATCTATCGGGTTTTATATGGTGTGAAGTTTCAATTAAAACAAATTTTTGCTTACTAAATGACAATAATCCATTTTTGAGGTGATAAGAAAAGCCTTCATCAAGCATGTATTCAGCCCCATATTCTAGTTGGATAGAAATATTTTTAGAGGATAAGAAGTTAATGAGAGATTCGTAATTTTTTTTAATAATATCACTTGTATTAGGATAGTTAATATTTATATGGGGAGTGGTGATAAGTTTTTTGTAACCCAAATCAATAAGAGATTGAATTAAAATTTCACTTTCTTCGAGATTTTGAGAACCATCATCTAAAGCAGGAATTAAATGGGAATGTAAATCGTGTTGTAAAATTTCAACGATTTTCTTGGGAGTATATTCTTTTTTAAATATGGATTTGAAAAGATTTAACATATTTAGGATTTAAAATAATTAATAATTTTTTTTAAGAGTGAAGTTTTTTCATTTTCAACATAATAACCAGAATTATAACCATAACCGTAGCCATAACCATATCTTGAAGTGTTAGTATCTAAATAATTAATGAGTAAATACAAATGTTTCAAATTATGTTCATTTTTTAAAACTTCAGCATTTCTTAAAAAGTTTCTATCAGATTTATTAGCCCGATAAACATATAAAGAAAGATTAGATAATTTGAGTATTGGTATAGTATCAGTAACTAAGCCGATAGGTGCTGTATCACAAATAATCATGTCATAATCAGATTTTAATTTGTTTAATAATTCAGTAAATTCTTGAGAATTAAGCAACTCGGAAGGGTTAGGCGGAATAGGACCAGAAGTTATTATATCTAAATTAGGATAACCTGAAAACTGAACAAAATCTTTAAAGTCCAATTTAGGATTCACTAATAAGTTGGATACCCCTTTTTCATTTGATAAATTAAAAGCTAAATGTAAACGAGGTTTTCTTAAATCTAAGTCTAATAAAATAATTTTTTTATCGAGTAGAGATAAAACACCAGCAGTATTAACGGAAACAAAAGTTTTTCCTTCTTCAGAAGTTGTAGATGTTATTGATAGAATGGGTTTTTCAACATTTGTTAATGAAAACAAAATATTAGCTCTAAGTGTTCTAAAGCATTCTGTAAGATGAGAACGGGGATTAGTAATTACTTGCATACTCGCAACTTCAGAATCTTGATTAGATTTAATCACTGTTCCTAATATTGGAATATCAGTAGAAGCTTCAACTTCTTCACGCGAGGTTAAGGTTCTATCAGTTAGATATTTTATTAAAATGAATCCCAATCCTAGTATTAAACCAATGAAAATAATTATAGCATAAACTTGTTTAGGGTCAGGAGAAATAGGGATTTTTGGCATAGTTGGTTTATTTAGTACCCTACTATTAGATACAATAGAAGCTTTTTGGATTGAGGTTTCCATTTTTTTGTCTAATAAGGAATAATAAATTTTTTCATTGAGCTCAAAAGGTTTTTTAACAGTAGATAAATCTCTTTCAAGAGAAGGCATATTGGATAAGTTTATATTTGCCTCAGCAGATTTTTGTTTAATGAAAATAAGTTTTTCTTTATTTTTTTCTTTTGCATTTTCAATACTTTCTAAAAGAACTTTTTTTGATTCGGATATTTGGTCATTAATTTTTTGTATTAATGGACTGTTGATAGTATGTTTTTTAAGTAAAATAGACTTTTGAACTAATAATTGATTTAACTGATTAACATTTTGAACAAGTATAGGATCCGCCAGACCTTCCATATTAGGCGCAAAAACAATATCTTTGTCTTGAGGGTTAATTTTTAAATCTACATATTTTTCCAAATCTTTAAGTGTTTTATCTGAAATTTTAATATTAGAAAGTTCACTTTCAAATTGAGTTATTGTATTTAAAATACTTTGTTTTTTAGATTGTATTGCTGGAATTTCATATGCTTTTTCAAATGTTTCCAAATCAGTTTCTGACTTTTGAAGTCTTTGAGAAAAATCAATAATTAAAGTATCAATAAACTGAATTTTTTGGTCTAATGATCGTTTTTTTATTGAAAGTTCATCTTCTAAATACACTTTTAGTAGCTCTTTTAAAAAGTCGTATGCTCTTTCAGGAATTACATCAGTAACAACAATTTTAAAAATTCCAGGTTTATAAGGTGCAAAATTTATGGTTTTAGCAAAATAAGAAAACGCTTCTTCTGTTGATTGAACGTAAACGTAATAAATTTCAGAGGAAATCATTCCTTTTTTACTTACAAGAATTTCACTACCTTTATAATTTAAAAGGTTGTCAAATAACCCTTTAATAGTATCCTGTTGATTTACCCAAAGAATAAATTCTTTTTCGTTAAGTGGTTTAATGTTTATAAACGAATTAAAAAGCTTAAAATTTGTGCTATCATATCTAAAAATTATGGGACAATTTTTATAAAATTCTGTTTTACCAATTTTGCCAACCGTAAAATACTTGGTATCTAATTTTAAAGAGGAAATTACTTTATTAATGATTTCATTAGATTTTATAACTTCAAGCTGAGCCTCTAACTCTTCTCCCAAGTCCATGACTTTTTTTTCTAATGAAATTTCTGACTGTAATTCTATTTTTAAAATAGCTTCTGATTGATAATTATATTCAACATATCTCAAATACAAAAATCCGCAAAAAACAAAAAAAAACGTAAAAATTATGGGGACATAAAAATATTTCAAAAGAAATTTTAATAGTCTTTGTAACTCAAAATTTTGATTATCTTGTTTCATAAATTACCTCAAGCTTTGTAATCTGAAATAAATAATTAAAATACTTCCAATAGAAGAAACTATAGATGTTAACTGCAACCAAGGTAATACATTTCTAGTAAATAATGCTATTGATTTGGGTCTTAAGTATAAAATATCTCCATTTTGAACAATTAACTCTTCAGCTTTTAAGATGTTTTGTTTCGTTAAATCTACCCAGATAATTTTGGGTTTTTTTAAATCCCCTCTTATAATTTTTAATCTATCTATTTTGGCAAAATTATTTACACCACCAGCCAAACCAATCACTTCCATTAGATGCATTCTTTCATGTGGAAGAGAAATGGCTCCTGTTTTATTAAATTCTCCAAATACATAAACCTTCATAGATTTATTTAGTACGTTAATTTTGGGGTCAACATAAAAATTAGCATATTTTTTTTCTAGTGTATCAATCAGTTCGTAGGTTGTAAATCCCTCAACTTTAATTTTCCCTAACAAAGGTAGCAGTATTTCTCCATTATTATTTACAAAATATTCCTTTGATACAGTTGCTACATCCTCCGTAACAGGTTGATTGATATATTCTATAAAAATATTATCGCCAATTTTAATTTTGGGTATATAATAAGTTGTATCTTTGGAGGAAGGATATCTAGTTATACTTTTTCCTTCTACTTTTAAGGATTTATATAAATCCTTTTCATTATCTGTTTGTAGCAACATCATTTTATTACAACCCGTTGAAAGAAAAAAAATTATGATAATAATTATTGATTGAATTTTCATTTTTTTATATAGTTTTTAACTAGCTTAACAAGCTCAATAACATTTTCTCTAGGTGTATCTGGATATAGTCCGTGTCCTAAATTCACAATATGGTTTGTTGGAAGTGAATCCAAAAATTCATTTACTTTTTTATTTAAGTAATTTCTATCTGCATAAAGTAAACAGGGATCTAAATTCCCTTGAGTTGTTTTATTGATTTGAGTTTTGGAAAATTCTATTGGAACATTCCAATCTAAACCAATAGCATCGCAATTTATACGATTAATTTTATTTAATGAAAAATTTGCACCTTTTGCAAAAACAATTTTAGGTACTTCATGAATTGAATCACATATTTTTTGAATATAAGGTAAAGACCAAATTTCAAAGTCTTCTTTTGATAAAATTCCTGCCCAAGAATCAAAAATTTGAATTACATTGACTCCTTTTTCGATTTGACCTTTTAAATATATAATACTTGCGTCAGTGATTAAGTCTAAAAATTGATGAGCAAATTCAGGGTCTTGATATAAAATTCTTTTAGCTACTGAAAAAGTTTTGGAACCTGATCCTTCTGTACAATAAGCAAAAATTGTCCAAGGAGCTCCACAAAATCCAATTAAAGGAATTTTGTTTTGTAGTTTTTCCTTAGTAATTTCTATGGCTTCCAAAGTATATCGTAGATTTGATTTGTAGAGATCAGGTAATTGTAATTTTTTTAAGTCTTCATTATTTCGAATGGTTTCAGGAAAATAAGGACCTTTTTTTTCTTCCATGATATAATTACAATTCATGGATTCAGGTACAACCAAAATATCAGAAAAAATAATAGCAGCATCTACCTCTAAAATACTCACAGGTTGAAGAGTAACCTCAGCAGCTTTATTAGGATTTTCTAATAAACCTTTAAAACTTCCAGCAGTTTCTCTAACTTTTCTGTATTCCACTAAAAATCTACCTGCTTGTCTCATAAGCCAAATTGGGTATCTCTCTGTTTTTTCTTGTTTTAATGCTTTTAGCAAAAGATCATTCTCAATGTTTTGAATTTTCATTTAGATAATTACTTGCAAAATTATTTATTTTTTTGATATGTTGAAATACTAATTTTTTTTGTATTTTTGTGAAGTTAGAAAATTTATGCAGCAAAACTTAGAATCAGCGTCAGAAGGAAGTCATTTTCAGAAATATTCTATTTCTCCCTCACTCTTACAGGTTACACAAGAATCTGCTGTTCAAGTAAAAAAAGAAAAAAAAATTATCAGAATAGGAATTCCGAGAGAATCTTCTTCACAGGAAAGGAGAGTTCCTCTTACGCCTGCTGTTGTTGATGTTTTAGTGAATAATGGTGCAGAAGTTTTTGTTGAACATGACGCTGGCTTAGATGCGGGTTTTTCGGATAGAGATTATTCAGAAGCCGGTGCATTTATTACTTATTCTAAACCAGAAGTATTTGAAAAAGCTGACATTATCGTAAAAATTGAGAGACCCAATTATCAAGAAATTGAATATCTGAGAAATCGTCAAATTTTAATTTCTGCATTGCATTTAGGAAGTTTAACTTCTGAATTTTTAAAAACGATTATTCAAAAAAATATTACAGCTATTGGATATGAATTTTTAAGAGGGGAAGATGGAAGCATTCCTATTATGCAGATGATGTCAGAAATTGCAGGAATTAATGCTATTCATATTGCCGCAGAACTTTTAACCGCCAATAAAGGGGGGAAAGGTATGCTTCTAGGAGGAGTAACAGGAGTGCCACCCTCTGTAGTTACAATCATTGGTGCGGGGACAGTAGGTTTAAATGCTGCTCGTTCTGCATTAGCGCTGGGTGCTACTGTAAAAGTTATTGATGAAGAAGTGTATAAATTAAGACGCCTGGAAGAAAAATTAGGAACAAAAATTTATACCGCCGTAACCTTACCTCAGTTTATTGAAGAAGCGGTTACTTCTTCTGATGTGATTATTGGTGCAATCTATAAACCTGGTCATAGAACTCCTTGTTTGGTTTCTGAAAATATGATTAGCAAAATGAAAGAGGGTTCTATTGCCATTGATATTGCTATTGACCAAGGAGGGTGTTTTGAAACTTCTAAACCTACTACTCATGAAAATCCTATTTTTGTGAAACATGGTGTTATTCATTATTGTGTACCTAATATTGCTTCTCGTGTGCCTTACACTGGTTCCGTTGCATTAAGTAATATTTTGGGTTCCATTATCTTGAAAATTATTCATTATGGTGGTATTGGTGTTCTACAAAATTCTACAACTATTAAAAATGGCATCTATACTCATCATAAACATATCACAAACCGATATCTAGCGAGAATTTTTGGAATGGACTATATTGATATTAACTTATTGCACGCCTCTAATTTATGATTTATGTCCTATTTAAGAAAATTGTGGAATGAAATTTCTAATGACTGGAAAAACATTTTTATCCAACAATTTTCTATTCCTATCTTAAAGTTTTCTCATTGGAATACTTTTTTTATATCCCAAAAGTTTTTAGAATGTATTTATTTCTCTGAATCTATTGATACTCAAAATATCCAAATAACTGATTTGTCTGGCTTGAAGCTTACTCCCTACCTCAAAAAACTTTGCATCTCCAATACATCTATTGATAACCTTGATGGTATTGAAAACTTAAATTTTTTGAATGAATTAATTGTTCCCAAAAATCAAATAAAAAATTTATATCCTGTTTTTTTTCTTAAAAATTTAAAAGTATTAGACGTTTCTTACAACCAAATTTCTTATTTATTTCCACTTTTCCGTTCTAATTTAGAAGTTTTATATTGCAGTCATAACAAAATCAAGTCTTTAGATGGATTAGAAAATGCCCAAAATCTAAAAATAATAGATGCTTCTTATAATAAGTTAACAGAATTAGATTTTACTTTTTGGAAAAACTCTCCACAAGAAATTTGGGTTGCTCATAACAAAATTGAAAAATTAAATGGATTTCATGAAAATTTTGCCCAATCTATTGAGATATTAGATTTGTCTCATAATCCATTTTTTTTAGAGGATATACCTTTAAATTTTCAAAATGAATTGATACTTGAAGGTATTCAAGAGAAACAATAAAAATTGTTGGGTGAATACATGTTTTAGAATTAAAAGAAGGATAAGTTATTGTGTCAAAATCATCATAATTAATGCGATAATAAATTCCTTCTTTATAAAACAAACCAATTCCTATACGTCCTCTATAACTGTAAGTTTTACCATCTTCAAATAAATTGGATTTCTGTATCGGATAGTATTTTTTGTTTTTCCATAGATTATTGATTGATAAAAATTTCCACTAATTCAATACGAATAGGAGTAGCCTCTATAATTTTAATTTTTAGATTTTCAAATTCAATGATCTCATCTTTTTGGGGAATTAATCCGGTAATACTTGTAATAAATCCTGCCAAAGTGGTGTATTCTCCTTCTGGTAAATGGAGTTCATATTTTTTATTGAGATAATCAATTTCGTGTCTTGCAGAGAAAATAAAATGATTTACAGAAATTTTTTCTTCAGTAAGACCTTCTTCGTTGAATTCATCAAACTCATCATCAATTTCACCAATAACAGATTCAATTAAATCTTCAACAGTTACTAAACCAGAAGTTCCACCGAATTCATCTAACACCACAGCAATACTTTTTTTCTTGGAATTAAACTCTGAAAGTAGTTGATGAGCAAGCATAGATTCAGGAACTTTGATAATTTTTTTGAGTATATCGTTAAGGCTTGTTGGTCTTTTTAGTAAATCCAAAACGTGAATATAACCCACAATATTATCCAAAGAATTTTCATAAACAATCATTCTAGAAAGCTCTGTTTTAATAAATTGATTTTCAAGTTCTTGTATAGAAATATTAAAAGGAACTGCAATAATTTCAGTCCTTGGTATCATAATTTCACGAATTTTTAATTCATTGAAATATAAAGCATTAGAAAAAATTTCAGGATTAATTTCTGGTTCTTTTTCGTTAGATTGAAAATTTTCTTCAATGTAAAATTGTAAATCGGTTTTGGTGAATGCTTTCTCTTTTTCAGTTTCTTTTAGTTTAAATAATGGAAATAATATGTTATGGTTTAAAAAATTCAGTAATAAAACAGCAGGTTTTAAAATTTTAGAAATCAAATAAATAATAGGTGTAGCAAAAATAATGGCTCTATCCGCATGTTTTTTGAATAATATTTTGGGAATATATTCAGCAAAGAGTAAAACAATAAAAGTAGAAACAGCAGTTTGAAGCAGGGTATATTTTATTCCTAGATTTTTTAAATCGTATCCATATTGAATGGCTAAGTGGTCTATCATAAAAGCCATAATCATAGAATATATCACCAACATTAAATTATGGCTAATCAACAAAATAGAAATAAATTCAGGCACATTTTTATAAAAGTAAGACAAAATTTTTCCTGACCAATCACCTTTTGAGTTTTTTAATTCAATTTTAAAACGATTGGCAGAAAAAAAAGCAATTTCAGTACCTGATAAAAAACCAGTAATAGTTAATACAATCACACAAAGTATAATCCAGTTAGTCATTTTTTATATTAGGGTTTTCATCAATACGGGTTGATTCTTCATTTTCTGAAGAACGATTTTGAGCTATTCTTGAATATCTTCTAAAAGAATACAAAAAAGTAGAAAGTAATAAAGCAATTAAATATAAAATTTTTTCTCTCAAAGCTAAACTTTCATAGTTTGTAACGAAAATAAGGCTTATGAAAATGGTCATAAATAACCAAAAAAGTTCAATAATTTTCATATTGCAAAATTACAAAAAGTTACTTTAAAAAAAAGCAAGATACTATTCCACCAATCATAATCCACTTCAAGTAAGAACTGGTTTGAGTATATTTTTCAATAAAAAAGCCTTTATTCAACAAGGTACGAAGCACAAAAAACAAAGGTAAAATTACCAATATTGAACTTATGAATAAATAACTCCATAAATACTCTTGAAAAAAGATGTAATGAAAAATAAATGGTAATGGAATACTTAAAATTAAAATGATAATCAAGCTAAACAAAATGATTTGAGTAAGTTTAAGACCGGCTATAATTGGAAGTGTTTTTAAAAAATTTTTTAAGTCTCCTTTTATATCTTCAACATCTTTGATAATCTCACGAATCAAATTAATTTGGAAAGCAAAAATAGACATCCACATCAAAGGAAGCTTAATATGAACCAATAAACCACCACAAATAATTACCATGGAAGTCAAGGTGCTTACAATGAGGTTACCTACAATAGCATAACGTTTGAAATAATAAGCATATAAAAATAAAATGATAATAGATGAAATATTGATAATCAAAAACTTAATGGGTAAAAATAAGCTCATCAAACTAGCCATGGAAATCATTATAAAGTACGCAGTCCAGAATTTTTTGGAAGAAGCATAAAAATTTACATAAGTTTTATGAGGTTTATTGATTAAATCAATTTTATAATCATATAAATCATTTACAATGTATCCAGAAGCTGTAACTATCACAATAACAATAGATTGTAACCAGTAATTCAACGAGTAAATAAATTGAAAACTGTAAATAAAGGAAAAATAAGCAGCAACAGAAAAAGTTATCCAAGTAATCCATAAATTGATGGGTCTTGAAGCCCAAAAAATACCTTTGAGATTTTGTTTATTCAACATAAAATCAAAGATTGGCTATAATTTGAAGTAATTGAATTGCAATTTGCTCTTTGTGAAGTAGTTCTGATTCAATAATATAATTAGGGGAAATAAAAAAAACTTTATTAGTATCATGACCAAAAGTAGCACCTTCTTGTTGAAGGGAATTTAATACAATTAAATCTAAATTTTTTTTCTTTAATTTAGATTTTGCGTTTTCCAATTCATTTTGGGATTCTAATGCAAAACCAATCAATTTTTGGTATGTCTTTTTTTGTTTACCCAGTTCAAGTAAAATATCGGGATTTTTAGATAATTCTAAGTTCATAGTATCGGAATCATCTATTTTTTTTATTTTTTGAGATGCATAATTTTTAGGTTTAAAATCTGCAACTGCAGCTGTACCGATAATGATTTCTGCTTCATGAAAATGGTTTTGCATTGCTTCAAACATTTCTAATGCACTTTTCACCGAAATAGAATTCAAATATTCAGGAATAGGAACTGTTGTAGGTCCAGCTATAAGAGTAACTTGAGCACCCATTCTAAAAGCCCATTTAGCAATTGCAATTCCCATTTTTCCGGTTGAATGATTTGATATAAACCGAACGGGGTCAATCGATTCTTGGGTAGGACCGACGTTAATTAAGAATTTTTTTTCATTCAAGATTTTAGGAGTTATAGCAGAAATACAATATTCAACAATTTTTTCAGGCTCAAGTAATCTCCCCAAACCTTCTAAACCTGATGCTAAAAATCCTGATTCTGAAGGTAAAATTTGATATCCAAATTCTTTTAAAAGATTGAGATTTTTTTGATTTTGAGGGGAAATATACATTTCTTTATCCATTGCTGGAGCTATCAAAACAGGACAAGAAGCAGAAAAAACCGTAGCCGTTAAAGCATCATCACAGGTTCCGTGGGCTAATTTACTCAAAGTATTCATGGTTGCTGGAGCAATAATAATTAAATCCGCATTTTGAGCAACCTGAACATGCTGAGACCAATCTTGGTTACCCGTAGTTTCATGCCATAAATAAGAAAAAACAGGTTTTTGTGATAAAGTAGAAAAAGTTAAAGTTGTTACAAACTTCTGTGCATTTTGAGTCATTATAATTTGAACCTCAGCACCTTGATTTTGTAACAATCTTAATAAAAAAACAGATTTATAGGCAGCAATACTACCACAAACCCCTAAAAGAATTTTTTTTCCTTTCAGAGGTTGATTAGTATCTATAAAAAAAGAGTTTATAATTTCCAATCAATCAAATTATTTTGATACTCGTAAAGAGCAATGATGGTAGGCTTAGGCATTTGCTCATACATTTTTGAGATTTCAATTTGTTCACGATTTTCAACAATTTCTTCAACGCTATCTGAATAGCTAGAAAAATCCGTTATTTTAGAAACAATTTCTTGTTTCATTTGCTGGGCAATCATGTTTGAACGCTTTCCTATAATAATTAATGCCCTGTAAATACTCCCTGTTTCATCAAGAATTTTAAATAAATCTAGGGGTTGAATGTTGGGTTCTAAATTATCTGGTATATTCATATTATTGTATATTTTTTTTTATTTTTTCTAAGGATTTTTGAGCAATTGTGTAACATTCTTCAGAATCTTTCAGAAACTTACTATTGGGGTAACGCTCAATAAATTTTTGATATAAATCAATAGTTTTTTCGTATCTTTCTATTTGTTTTGTTTCAATACTTAATTTTGCATATTCCAAAGAGGATTTTATCATTTTATAGGCTGCTTCTTCACGATATGGTGAACCAGGATAATCAGAAATAAAATTTTTAAATGCTATAACTGCTGATTTATAGTAGCCAATCTTATAATACAAATTAGCTTGTTCAAAAGCCTTAATCATTAATTTCTCACGGAGTTCTTTAATGTGGGCTTCCGCTTTTTCTACTCTTGGAGACATAGGATATTGTTCCATAAAAAACTCAAAATTTTCTATGGCTTTTTGCGTTTCTGATTGGTCTAAAACATAACTTGCGGACATAGCCCTGTAGCAATTAGCCACCATAAATTGAGCTTCTTCAGTAAATTCTGAATTGGGAAATTGTTTAGTAAATTCTTCAAAATAAAAAGCTGCGGTTATAAAATCATTCATACCATATTTACAGTATGCATAAAAATATAATATTTTTTGATAACGCGCAGTGCCTCTATAAACTCCTAATAATTCCTCAAATAAAGGCATAGCAGATTCATAGCTTTTTTTATTAAAAAAATAAACTGCAGCAGAATCTTTTTCTGCTATACTTCCTTTTTTTGCCATTTTAGCATACTTATTGGAACAACTTATCCAAATGATAGCGATGAGAATCAGCAATAAATATTTGTGCATTATCAAAATGCAAAATTAATAAATGGCTTTCTTTTTTCCAATAATTTTTTGAAGATTAATAATTGCATAACGCATTCTACCTAATGCTGTATTGATACTAATCTCATTTTTTTCTGCAATTTCTTTAAAACTTAAATCTTCAAAGTATCTTAAAAATACCACTTCTCTTTGGCTTGGAGGTAATAAATTGATAGCATTTCTTAACATTTTTTGATTTTCTTCATTAATTAAGCTTTCCAATCTTGAAGTTGAATAGTCTTTAATTTCTACATAATTCTCAAAATCTTGAACACAAATTTTTTGGCTTCTAAGATAATCAATAGCTAAGTTCTTACAAACTCTTCCAGCCCATGAAGAAAATTTTTGGTGTTCTTTATAACTATTTTCACTAAAAGCATTATAAATTTTTATAATTGCATCTTGTAATAAATCCTCTGCTAATTCTTTATCCTTTACAACTAAATAAATGACGTAGTGCCATTTATTTCTATATCTATTAATAAGGGCATTGAAGAACGAAGTGTGTCCCTCCAAAAATTTTTTGATTAACTCCTCGTCGCTTAGGTTTTTGTACTTTGTTTGCATTTTTATATATGAATAACCTTAGCGTAAAATTTCTGTTCATTTTTGTTTTTGTAATTAGCGTAAAAATTTTATTCATTTACTGAGTATTGTTTTGCAAATATAAACGGTTTATTTTATATTTTTATTGTATCGTCTAACAAAAAAATGTTAAGTCATTAAAGTTTAACAATTTTTATTAAATATTATGAAAATTGAAGATTTTACTTATTCTTGTTTGTATAGGAGTTTTTTTGAGCGTGTCCCTTATTACGCTAAGGGTCGGGGTCTCTTCAGGCTTCGGCATTTCAGTAAACTCAATGTATCACAATCCTTTTTCCACTTTTCTCAAAAGCGTCAAAAGGCAGTGCAACTTCGTGGTCAATGAGTATTATCAAATTGTGCCACTCTCAATCCTTCACGCTTACTTCCCTTAACATTAGCCATGGGGTTCTTACCAAAATATTGGATTTAATGATAGATTATAAACACATATAGAAACGCCTTTTCTATGATGAATCTAAGTTAGGTTTTTGAAAATGTCCATTATGAATCAAATAATTGGTACTTTTTTTGTAACTTTAAAAATTAATCAATCACTCAATTATGATACACACAATTTCGAAATGGTTACTATTCAGTATTGTGGTTTTTATTCCTCAGATGATTTCTAGTTATTCTTCTCATATTGATAATTTAGAAACCTATGAGTTTAAAATCAAAGAAACTGCTTTTAATTTTGGAGAAAAAATTGTGATGAGAGTTCATTACGGTTGGATCACAGCTGGTGATGCAACTTTTGAAGTGGACAATAAATCCAGAAAAATTGCTGATAAAAATTGTTTCTTGCTAAAAGGATTTGGAAAATCTGCATCTACTTTTGATTGGTTTTTTGAAGTTCGCGATACTTTTTATAGCTATATGGATAAAGAAAGCTTATATCCTGTAAAATATTATAGAGCTGTTCATGAAGGTGGGTATCATTTTATAGATGAAGTGGATTTTAGTAAAGAAGATAAAATTATCAGTAAAAAGGGGGAGTTTAAAGTACAAGGGAAAACCCATGATATGTTAACTTGTTTATATGCAACACGTTGTATAAATTTAGGGGAACTTCCAGTAGGTAAACTTATAAAAGTAAAAATTTGGTTGGATAATGAATTGTATGAATTAGGTTTTAAAGTTTTAGGAAGAGAAACCATTAAAACGGATTTAGGAAAATTCAAAGCCATTAAAATTCAACCTTTGGTAGTTGCGGATAGAGTTTTTAAGGATAATGAAGGAATGAGACTTTGGGTTACTGATGATGCGAATTACGTTCCTTTAAGAATTGAGTCCCCAATTTTAGTGGGTTCAATCAAAGCTGATATTAAAGAAATGAGTTTTTTGAAATATCCTTTAACTTCAAAAATTAAATAAACTTTATCACAAAATTTTCCTTTGAATTTAAAAAAAAATCTAATTTTGCAATATGAAATTCTGCATAGCTTTAGTTATTTTTTTTATTAATTTTAATTTTATCCACGGGCAAGATTTAGAAAAAACCGTTGACGGAACAGGTAAAGAAACTTATTTTGAAGGATTAATAAAGTACAATGTAGAGATTACAGGAATTAAAGGTACACCAAGCAAAGAATCACAAGCATTTTTAGAAAAAAAACCTTGTAAAAATATGGATATGTTTTTTAAGGATGGTGATTTTATCATCAATTTATATAATGGCGAATTTCCTACTACCAGATTATTTATAGCAGATTCTAATAGAACATACACTTTAGATGTACAGAATAAAAGAGCTTTTCGTTTTGAGGAATATGAACCAGAGTCTTCAACTCCTCCAACTGCAATTGCTACAGGCAACAAATTAGTAGTGGCAGGAATTGAATGTAAAGAGTACAAAGTAGAAAAACCCAATAGAACCATTATTTATTATGTATCAGATAAATACCGCGTAAACACTAAATTATTTAAAGGAAAAACACGAGCTCAAGCCGCTTTTCTTACTAAAGGTTTAGAGGGAAGAATACCTCTTAAAACTATACAAAAAGCAAATAATTTACAAATTACTACAACTGCAATCAAAATTGAACCCAAAAAATTACAAAAGGAACAATTTAGAATACCCAATGGTTGGAAAATGTCTGGTTTGGATTTACGTCGTTAAGAGTATTTTAGCTTTTACTTATGCTCAAAAACTTATTTTACCTTTACAAAATCATAACTTTGAGCATATTGCGATTGATGAACAAAAAAATTTATACTTACTTAACTCTAAAGAAGCCACATTAACCAAAAAATTTTACAATGACCAAAAATTTGATTCCAGTATTACAATTGGTGGTAAAAATTTGTCATTAAAAGAAAGTTTTGTTAAGCCTAGTGAAATTTTAATTCCCGATAGTAAATCTATATTTATTATTGATTTACTAGCAAATGATATTAAGTTTTTAAATATCAATTTAAAAATTCAAAAAATTTGGAATTTGAATCAGATTCAAGATGAATACCAGCCTTTTCAAATTCAAAATGCTACCATTACCCCTACGGGTGAGATGTTTATACAAAACAAACTCAATTCAATGATTTATAGAGTGAATGTGTTTGGAGAAATGGATAGGATAATTGGTGGTAATAACTTTTCGGAAGCTTCCATTACCGATTACGCAAATATGACTTGTACAAAAGAATGGTTCTATGTTTGGGTTAATAGTGAAAAAAAATTATACCAATTTGACCACAATGCAAATTTTAAAAAATCTTTTCAATTTTCAATAAACTTTGAAAATATTATCGCTAACAATCAAAATCTTCTTGCATCTTATAAAAATCAAGTTTATATTATTTACAAAAATGAGAATGTTATTCCAATTTTAGAGCATAAAAATTTAATTATTGATTTTTATATCCGTGAAAATCAAATTTATTTATTAGATTCATTAGGAGTTTGGCAATACTCATTAAAAAACTCAAAATAAAAAAATTTTTCAAAAAATTTTGAAAAAATAAAATCTCATATTATATTTGCAAAAATTTAAGTTTCTATAATTTAAAGTTTGCGATTGAGTGGTTATTCTTCCTTTTGTTTAAACAAAAGGAAGTTTTTTATTTTTTTGCTATCATGTTTGAAAATTTATTAATAAATTCTAAGTATAAATACGGATTTTTTATCTTAATTTTCATTTTTAATTGAAAATAAATTAATTTTGTATCCCTTTTTTAAAATTTAAAATGGAATTTCATACAATTGATAATAAAGAAAAAATATTCTATAGAACTGCTGGTCAAGGAAAACCTGTTTTGTTAGTTCATGGTTATTTGGCTAATGGAGACATGTATAATCATATAATCCCTTTTTTGGAAAGCCAATATCAATTAATTATTCCTGATATTAGAGGTCATGGAAGAAGTTCAAAGGTTGGAGAATCAATGGATATTAAAGAATTAGCCAAAGATTTAAATTTGATTTTAGAGGACTTAAATATTCAAGAACCTGTTCATTTGGTCGGTTATTCAAAAGGAGGTATTATTTCACAACAGTTTGTGAAAGATTTTAGCGAAAAAGTCAAAACATTAACATTATGTTGTACATTTTCTTATAAGCCATTGTCAGTCAAAGAAAAAATGGAAAAAACATTAGCACCTTATGTTATTAAAAGACTGGGGTCAAAAGGTTTAGCAAGATATGTTTTTAAAGGTATGTCTGGAGGACAAGAAATGAATGACGACCATTGGCAAGCTTATAAAAAAATGATTTTGATGTGTGATGATGAAAAAATTTATCATGGTGTAAGAACTATTATGAATTTTGATAGCCGCGACTGGCTTAAAAACATTATGCAACCTACTTTGGTTATAAGTTCAAAAGATGATTTAGTAGTTCCACCTCATCACCAAGAGTTTTTAGCTTATAACATACCTAATGCAAGGTTACGTTCAATAGAAGGCGCCGGACATGCTTTAATTTATACCCACACCGAAAAATTTGTTAATCTTCTCTTAAAATTTTGGTCTGAATTTGAATAACTTATGAACTTTTTTTTTATATCACAAAATTTATATCTATATTGCCGCTATTTATTGACTTAAACGTCCATTAACAAAAAAATTATGGATAAAAATGCCCCATTAACAGAAGAAAAATTAGAGGAAATAAAAAAAATTTTTTCAGCTTATTTAGATAAAAATGGGCATAGAAAAACATTAGAAAGATTTATTGTATTAGAAGAAATTTATAAACGTTCCGATCATTTTGATGTAGAAACCTTATATTTTCAAATCAGAAATAAAAATTTTAGTGTAAGCAGAGCGACTGTTTATAATACTTTAGACTTACTCGTTGATTGTAATTTAGTTACAAAACACCAGTTTAATTCTGGTCAAGCTTTATATGAAAAAGCCTATGGATTTCGGCAACATGACCACTTGATTTGTTTAGATTGTGGTAATGTTTTTGAATTTTGTGACCCTCGCGTTGCAGAAATCCAAAACATGATTGGTAATTTACTAGATTTTACAGTCAATCATCACTCCTTAGTACTTTATGGCAATTGTAAAAATCCTTCTTGCGATAACAAAAAATAATTATTAAATTTGCGTTCTTTATGGAATTAGTAGACAATATGAAATATACTCACGAATTAAATGGCGATATTGCTATTTTTAAATTAGATGGTAACATGCTTGGTACCCCTGAAAACAATCAAATCAAAAACGATATTATTGATTATCTAGATAAAGGTATTCATAAATTTGTGTTAGATTTATCGGAATTAAAACATATTAACTCCACAGGGCTTGGTGTTTTTATAACTATCTTAACAAAAATAAAAAGTAAAAATGGAGAAATGGTTCTTTGTAATCCTTCTCAGTCTATTGCTAATTTAATGAAAATTACCAAACTTACTTCTGTTTTTCTTATTTTACATAACATAGAAGAAGCTATTAATCATTTCAAACCATAAAATATGCCTGTTGATGTAATTTTAGGTCTTCAATGGGGTGATGAAGGAAAAGGTAAATTAGTTGATGCCATTGCTCCTAATTATGATGTGATTGCTAGATTTCAAGGTGGAGCTAATGCTGGTCATACTCTTGTAATTCATGGTCAAAAGCATGTTTTACATTTATTACCTTCAGGTATTTTTCATAAAAATTGCAAAAACTTAATTGGAAATGGTGTCGTTTTAGACCCAGTAATTTTGCATAAAGAAATTCATCATCTATTGAACCATGATAATACTTTAACTCAAAGGCTTTATGTTTCTAAAAAGGCAACTCTAATTCTTCCTACCCATAAATTTTTGGATAAGGTTCAAGAAGATAGTAAAAAAGATAAAAAAATTGGATCTACTTTGAAGGGAATTAGTCCAGCTTATCAAGATAAAATTGCTCGTTTAACTTTAAAAGTTGGGGATATTTTAAAAGTTAATTTTCAAGAAAAATATCTAGAAATTAAAAATTATCACCTCAATTTATGTAAAATTTACCCTACTGATTTACAATATGATGTAGAATTTGAAAAAGATTTTTGGGAATCTATTGAATATTTAAAATCCCTTCAACTCATTGAAAGTGAAATATGGATTAATGAAATTTTACAAAATGGTGGTAAAGTATTAGCAGAAGGTGCTCAAGGTTCCATGCTAGATATTGATTTTGGTTCTTATCCTTTTGTAACGTCTTCTAATACTACTATTGGTGGTGTTTGCACAGGTTTAGGTGTGCCACCATCTTCTATTCAAGATGTTTTAGGGGTTTTCAAAGCCTATTGCACAAGAGTAGGTTCAGGTCCATTTCCTACTGAAAATTTTGGTGATATTGGTAATTTAATTCGTGAAAAAGGTAAAGAATTTGGTGCGACTACTGGAAGACCTCGTAGAGTAGGTTGGTTGGATATTCCTGCATTACGTTATGCTTGCATGATTAATGGTGTTACCCGTTTGGCTATGATGAAAAGTGATGTACTGAATTGTATTGAAAATGTTAAAGTTTGTACTCATTATCAAACTAAACATGGAGAAATTTCTGATTATTCAACCGATTATGAAAATATTCAACCTATCTATGCAGAATTAAAAGGTTGGCATAATTATGATTTTTCCTCTCTTCAAGTTCCTGAAACTTTAAATCAATATATTACTCAAATTGAAAATTGGCTTCAAATTCCAATAAAAATTATATCTATCGGACCTGATAGAAACCAAACCATTTATCAATAAATTTGTTATAATAATCAATACTATGGCTGCATAAAAAAATGCAACCATAGTATTTTATATATCGTAATCCGAGTGGCAACTTCTTATGCTTAAAAAATATAAACTTTTTTTTATTTTTTTTAGTTTAGAAATTCATGGAAAAAAAACCTATTTCTGTTTGTTGGCTTCGTAGAGATTTAAGATTAGACGATAACCATGCTTTATTTAAAGCTTTACAATCAGGTTTTCCTGTTCTTATTATTTTTATTTTTGACCAAGATATTTTAGATTTTCTACCCAAACTAGATAAAAGACTGATTTTTATTCATCAAAATCTTACCAAAATTCATCAAAAACTTCAAAACTTTCAATCAGGCTTAAAAACTTTTTATGGTAAACCTTATGAAGTATGGTATCAAATCATTCAAAATTATGACATAAAAGCGGTTTTTACCAATCATGATTATGAACCTTACGCATTAGAGCGAGACACAAAAATTGAAAAATTATTAAAATCCATGGGTATTTCATTTTTTACTTATAAAGACCAAGTGATTTGCGAAAAAAACGAAGTTTTAAAAGATGATGGTAAACCTTTTACAGTTTATACTCCTTATTCCAAAAAGTGGAAAGTGGTTGTAAAAAATCAAGGTATAACTCATTTTCCATCAGAAAGTTATCTTCATAATTGTGTTCAAAATGAGGATTTTTATGTTCATAGTTTAGAAGAAATGGGTTTTCAAAATCAAAAATTGAATTTTTTTAGTTCAGAATTAAAAAATGTAACACTTCTGAAATATGCGGAGAGCAGGGACATACCTAGTGATGAAACTGGAACCTCTAAATTAAGTGTTCATTTAAGATTTGGCACTATTAGCATTCGTAAGATTTATCAGCAGGCTTTACTGGTTAGTGAAAAATTTGTTAATGAATTGATTTGGAGAGAGTTTTACATGATGATTCTCTATCATTTTCCTCATGTAGTTCATAGTTGTTTTAAACCAGAATTTAATGATATTCAATGGAATCATGACGAAAAACTTTTTCAGCTTTGGTGTGAAGGTAAAACAGGTATTCCTATTGTTGATGCAGGAATGCGAGAATTAAACGAAACTGGCTATATGCACAATCGTGTTCGTATGATTGTTGCTAGTTTTTTAACAAAAAATTTATGGATTGATTGGAAATGGGGAGAAAAGTATTTTGCAGAGAAATTGTTAGATTTTGAATTAGCCTCTAACAATGGTTCATGGCAATGGGTAGCGGGTTGTGGAGTAGACGCTGCTCCTTATTTTCGTGTTTTTAATCCATATTTACAAACTCAAAAATTTGACCCCCATTTAATTTATATCAAAAAATGGGTACCTGAATTAGAAACTTTTCAGTATCCCAAACCCATCGTTGATGTTCAAGAATCTGCTAAAAAAGCCATTGAGTTTTACCAAAAGTATTTGAAAAAATAGATTGCATATTTGTTTCATGCCCTACTCTTCATTTTTTCATCATTAATTTTCCTATTTTTTACAAAATAAAATACACTTTTCATTAATCCAACTTAATTACCGTATATTTATCTCTAACAATTTCAATTTTATCAAATATAAATGGCATCGATAGCTATTCTAAATAAATTGTAATCGGAAACTTTATTAAATAATTTATTTTTAGTAATCTTACTAACTGTACAAGGATAAAAAATAATTGAAACAAAAAACGGTTATCTAAAGATTTTTCATTCATAAATTTTCTTTAATTTGCATTCTATATGCTAACCGCTTTAGATGGGTTCGTAATTATTCTTTACTTAATTATCAGCCTTGGAATTGGGATTTATTGGGGAAAAAAAGAAAAACAAGATGTAAAATCCTATTTTTTGGGGGGTTCTAATAACGCATGGTGGTTAGCAGGTTTATCCATGGTTGCAACTACTTTTGCAGCAGATACACCCTTAGCTGTTGCTGAAATTGTGAGTAAAAATGGAATTTCAGGAAATTGGATTTGGTGGAACATGTTGATTAGTGGCGTTTTAACCACTTTTTTTTTCGCTAAATATTGGAAAAGAGCAGGTATTACCACCGATTTAGAACTCATTCATTTACGATATTCAGGAACTCCAGCAACTATTTTAAGGGTATTTAGAGCATTGTACTTAGGAATTTTTATGAATGCTCTAATTATTGGTTGGGTCAATTTTGCTATGCTCAAAATTCTAATCCTTTTCTTTGATTTACCTAATGAAACTGCTCTTTGGATTTTATTTGCGTTAATGCTATTTACAGCTTTTTACTCTTCTATTGCAGGACTCAAAGGAATTATGATAACCGATGCTGTTCAATTTGCAGTGGCTATATTCGGTTGTATTGCCATGGCTTTTTATATTCTCTATCAACCTAATATTGGAGGAATAGAAAATTTAAAGCAAAAAATCCCTACTAATCATTTAAATTTTTTTCCAACATCAGAAAATTTACCTTTAAGCACCATTTTAGGATATTTATTATTGAATTGGTGGGCAATTTGGTACCCCGGTGCAGAGCCTGGTGGTGGTGGTTATGTAGCTCAAAGAATGATGTCCACAAAATCTGAAAAAGATGCTATTCTTTCAACATTATTTTTTCAATTTGCTCATTATGCTTTGAGACCTTGGCCTTGGATTATCATTGGTTTATGTGCTTACATCTTATATCCTCAACCCGAAGATTATTCTATTTCCTTTGTTTTATTGATGAAAAACTACCTACCCATGGGTCTTAAAGGGCTCTTGTTAGTAGCATTTTTATCTGCCTATATGTCCACTTTATCTACCCAATTCAATTGGGGAACTTCCTATATTATTAACGATGGAATTCACGTCTTATTCAATTTTTCCGACAAAACTTTACTAAAAATTTCAAAAATCACTGTATTTATTTTGATGTTATTTTCTTTATGGGTAAGTACCAAGTTAGAAAGCGTAAAACAAGCATGGGAATTTTTATTACAATGTGGAGCAGGTATAGGTTTTGTATTGATTATGAGATGGTTTTGGTGGAGAATATCTGCATGGTCTGAAATTACCGCAACCGTTACACCTGCCATTATACTTTTTTTAAGCTATGCTTTTGAACCTTTATCTTTTCTAAAAGATAGCTCCAATTTATATCTTTTAGTACTTATTTCTGTTGCTGTTACTTTGATTATAACTTATTTAACGCCTCCAACGGATAATTCCACACTGATTAAATTTTATCAAAAAATTAAACCTATTGGTTTTTGGGGTCAATTTAGTCCCACGACTTCCTCTAATTCATTAGGATATTTAATCCTTTCGTGGTTACTGGGAGTTATTGGAATTTATGCAGGACTTTTTGGTATTGGATATTTGATTTTATTGCAATATGGCTACGGAATAGTCAGTTTTATTATAGCCATAATTTGTTGGTTTCTCATTCAAAGAATTTATTTTAGTAGTAGAGAAAATAGCAAATAATAAATATAAGGGACAGAAGCTCATGCTTATCATTCGGCTCGGGGCACTAAGTTTAAACTGGGCTTGCTGAAGTGGGCTTCGCAATAGCTTCGGCATTTCAAAACTCAATACATCATCGTAATCCTTTACCTGCTCGTCTTTTGCAGCCAAGGGAGTGCTAAGCCCTTCGCATCACTCACGTAAAATTCGCAAAATCATTTGCGTATTTTTCAATTACTTGTTAATTTCAATGAATAAAGGTATTGCATTAGCAGGAGTGTCTTTTACAAGAACTTTTACTTTGTTTCCTGCTTGCGACTGTAAAAATTGGCTGGCAATAAGTTCTTTACTTAAAGCTTTTTTTACACGACTTTCATAACTTTCATTACGATTATTATTCACAAAATCATTGATTTGATTAATATCTAATTCCGTTTTAGATAGAATTACACACATAACATCTTTACTTCCAATATCATCAACCATCAAAGAATGGTCAGCAGGAAAAACACGAGTACCAGTAATACCACAGTATGGAGAATGGTCTTTAGTATAAGGAAATAAAATATAAGAAGAGCCATCAGTTTCTTGACCAATTACATAAACATAACAAGCCATATCATTTTTTACGCTAACCTTAAACTTGGTTTTTTTAGGAACTTTATTGGTAGAAGTAAAAGTATAATCAGAAACCTTATTTAAAGGGATAAATTCGTTGGTTTTATTAATTTTGAAACCAATTTCAGCAGAAAAATCCAATCCTTGTGTTTCTTTTTTCTCGCGAGGGAAAGGGAATAAACCGTAAGCTTCCATACAAAAAGCTTTAAAATCTTTTTCAGACATCCAAAAAACACCGTCTTTTCCAAACTCTTTTCCCCAAGAGTTCATAATTTGAACACCTTTATTGTTGTCATATCCAATTACACACATCGCATGCCCGCCAAATGTACCGCCGTAGCTACTTTTATAAATTTCTAATTGTTCGTAGTCGTAATCGTTGGGTCTCCAGAATTCTTTACCCCACATATTTTCAAAAGAGCCCCCCACAGGCAAAGCCACCACTACTGGCGCACCTTGTGCTAAATTTTGTTTCATAGCCTCATAATTAATATCAAAAGTTTGGCCTGTCGTTAAGCGATTATATCCTAAAATTTTATAGTTTTTTGCTTTTTGTTTGAGTTGATTATTGGGTATATCAGAACATACATTTTCATCATATTCAAAATCCGTCAAAGGGACATCTCCCATTTGTGTAAGCAAATCCATTGCATCATTGATGTAAGAACCTCTATCACAACCCGCTACTTTAATTTGGTTATAAACAAAACTAGGACTAAAAGCAATTTGATTGGGGTCATCCCCAAATGTCGCAGCTTGTAGAATGGTTCTTGCTGCATAAGAACTAGACCAGCCTACACATGAACCTTGGCGACCCTGAGATTTTCTTTCTGGTGCATATTCTAATAAACTCACAGAGGCAGGTAATTCTGCTTCTGATAAAGGTTCAAAAATTTTCGCTTTTTTAAATTCGTCTTTACTAATATTACAACCTTTTCCACCTCCATCATTACCTGAAGTCTGTTCTGTTGTTTTATCATTAGAATTTTCGCTATTTACAGTAGAATCTTTTTTAGAGCCTCCGCATGCAATCAAAAAACCTAAAATCAAAATGCTAAAATACTTTTTCATAATATAATTATGGCAAATTTAAGTTTTTTTTGATTATGAACATAAAATAATTAAAAAAAATGGTCATAACTCAATGGCAATATATTAGATATTTTTTAGCATTAAGTTACCTCAAGATTACTAATTTTTCGTATTTAGAAACAACATCACCTGTTCTTGGAGCACGAACAGTAACTTTATAAACATAAGTTCCCCTTGCAATTCGGTCTCCAAAATCATCTAGACCGTCCCATTCCAAACGATTACAGATTTTGCTTTCAGCATAAATTTTATCTTGCAAGGTTTTAACTAATTTACCAGAAATAGTAAAAATATCAATTTTAATATCGAGCTCATCTCCTGTACGGTTATGTTCAAAGAAGAATTGAGTTTTGGAAGTAAAAGGATTAGGATAATTTAACAACCTGTCTATGGCTAATTTTGCATTATTTTCTACAATAAAACAGGTTTCATCGGTTGCGGAATTATTGCTAACGTCCCAAACTTTAATTTTTATACAATGTTCACCAGGAGTGAGGTTTTGCAAACGATATTCAATTTTACCAGAATTATAAGAATCTTTATTGGCTTTGTAATGGTCATTTAAGATGATGGGATTATTAACGTCGTTATCAATAATGGCAATTAATTCACGACCAACACCTAAACCACTTGTATTAATACCCATATCATCACGAATTAATGCAATGAGAATTGGATTTTGGTTTGTCATACCACCGTTAATCCAACAGCAAGTATCATTTAGAAATAGGTTTACGAATGGAGGTTGATTATCAACAGGAGCATTGATATCTGTGCAACAAACCACTACATCGTTTCTACAACCTGCAGCGTCAGTTTTAAGGCTTTGAGCATAAAAAATAAATTTTCCATTTCCCATTTCATAGGAAATATCTAAGGGAACAACAAACTGAACAGTAAATAAACCATTTTGAACAGTTACTTGACCATTAAACAAAATATTTTTAAATAATGGGAAATTAGTGCCGCAATTCAAGGCTCTAATCATAGAAGCTTTATCATAAATATTGGCATATAAAGTTCCATTAAAATTTTGGTCTATTGAATTATCATAATTACGGATTTCTCCGTTTAGAATTACAAACTGTTTAGCTTTGATAGTGTCCTGACCTGATGAATTTTGGTTTATTTGAGTAATTACTATTTTTTTTTCTGGATAATTTAAAGTCAAGCCTGGGTCCATCAATAAAGAGTAACTGCGAGTGTTAGTGGTAGCAACAGGAAATGTGGCATTTTTGGTTAAACGGTAAATTTCACCGATTGTATAATAAGTTTGATGGGTAGAATCGAAACTAAAAGCATAATCATAAAAACGAGTATTAATAGCAAAATTAGCAGAAGAAAAAACTACACGAACAGAAGTAAATAAACCAATAGCACCACCGTTGGGGTTTGAGAGTAACCATTCTCCACCACAACGAAAGTTATATTCGTCCCATCTACCAAATTCACAGGTTGCAGTTACATAAAAAGGTAAAGAATTATAATTAGAAAGAGCTTGTATATCAGGAATTTCAAATATTTTTGCATTAGACCAACCGTCTTCTCCGCCGTGTCCTGTATAGTTTATAATCAAACTCCCTGCTTGTGCTTTTTCTAATAAACGGGTTTTTGATTGTGGAAATCTAATTCCGTCAGGAGAGTTTACTGCGGGATAAGTATCTAAATACACTTTGTCAATATAAATACACGGAGCATTTTGTTCTACTTTTCTGCTCAGATTATCTGCTTCGTTCATGTGATTACATTCAGGAAAACTTCCCCCTAATTTCACATCTCCAACAAATAAAATTCTATTTCTCCATTCTCCGAAAGTTTCTGGTTGATTTGAATAATGTAATATTTTATTTACAACATTTTGAGCATCCACTAAGTTTTCAACGGGTAACCTTCCAATAGCAATATCGGAATAATGAATTTCAGAGGGTTCTGCCCAATTTCCTTCATTATCATCTAAAAAAGTAAAATAATCATCACTTACAAAAGAGAAAGGAGGATTTAAGGATTCTCGGGATTGATAGGTAGGTATATAATTTACTCCTTGAACGCGATTTTTGGGATCATGATGCCCGTCACCAAATAATAAAACCCATTGAGGTCTTTGTTCAGGGTTTCCAACAGCACGGTCATAAAACATTTTGATGAAATTTCTTATCGCTGTAACATCTCTTCTTCCACCACCAAATTCATTAAAAATTTCATGAATATTTACAACATGAACTTTTCTTTGGTAGTGAAATCTGTGGAAATTCGCTAATTGTTCGGCTACGGCTCGTAATTCTATGGGGGTTATTAATAGATAATTAGCCCAGTCTAAAGCATGTAAATTTTGATTATCCACACGATGAACCCAAATAGGGCTAGGCAATTGGTTAGGGTCAAAGGAAACAAAAGTATTATTGTTAGCAATGAAATTAAAAAGATGATTGGTATTATCATGATTAGTTTGTTGAAGGATGGGTTCTTGACCATTGGTAACATCCCAAATCCATAAATTTCTATTTCCTTCTAAGGAAAGGCTAGCATTGCCTTGATGTTCTATTCTAAATACATAGTTACTACCAAAATGTTTTAAGTTTTGTTCATACTCAATTTCAATAAAATCTAACCATCCAATGGAATCAAAAGTTTTGTTATGTTTAAGATTTAGAACAAGGTTACTTCCGATTTGTGATTGAGGAATATTTCTGCAATTGTAGGTATTAGAAGCATAAAGCAAATCTGGACTAAAAATATTAACGGGAGCAGCAATAATATTGCTAATTGGGTTGCCATTCAGGGATAACGTCCAATTACTCTGCATACCGCCTCTTGTAAAGACTCTCGTTCTTATGGTTAAATTACTTCCTTGAACAATATTATTGATTGGGAAATTGTAATCTCTTGATGTAACAAAATCAAATACTGGTCCAAGCCATAGTCTACCAGTTTGTAATAAATTTACTTGTTCTTCTTCAATCCATTCAATTGTTTTGCAAGTATTGATGGTTGTACCCGGGATATTGGTATTGGCTCTAAAATCAATTCTTTTTCCTTTGGAATTATCAACTTTGATAAAATAAAAAGTGCTATCAGAATAGATATTGATTACATGCTTTTCAACACAACCTGTTGTATCCCAATTAATTCTATGAGGACTTTCCCCATAAAAAAGGATATAATCATTAGCATCAAAACGTCCATCATCTTCACCATAAACATAAATAGCATTTTCAAATAAATCATCATAAATGGGTTGAGAATTGGGTTGAGGAAGCATTCTGCCTCCATTTCCATAAATTTTTATGTTTCTTGGGTCTAAATTATTGACATCAAAACCCATTTGTGCAAGTTGATTTCTAGTAATTTTATAGACTCCATTATTTACAACTCCCAATTTAAAAATTAAACCATTGGAAAGTACTGAAGAAGGTGCATAAGTTCTTTGAGTTTTTTGGGCTTTTGTTGATAATTGTGATGATTGAAGTTTAAACTCTAAATTTTCTATTAAACGAAACTGACCTTGAGCATTTACTTGTGCTCCATAAACTTTTATAGGAACGAAAGGCTTACCTTTTTCATAAACAATTTCTTGAATTTGAACTAATTGTTGAGGAAACCATTCCGTACCTTGTAATTTTAAGTTACTGTATTTTAAATCAATTTTGATTTCAGTATCTTTGAATTGGGACGAAATATCAGCTAATTGATAAGTAAAATTATCAACCGGTAATAAATAAGTTTTAACGGGTATAAATTCATAATCGGTATCAAAAACACAATCTTTGCAATAAGGAATTTTTTGGGTAGGGGTTTTTCCTAATCCAATTTTAAGGGATAAAGGGCTAAGCCATTCAGGAGCCCAGTTTATACTTTGAGTATTTTGATTGTAACAGTTATTTATAAAGCAAGTAAATACTAAAACATTAAAAAGGAACCTCATGTTTTTGATGAATTTTTGAGTTATAACGGAAATTTTTTACAAATATGCACAATTTTAAAAAAATTAAAAATCAAACTTTATAATAAGGATTGATAATCAATAAAATAATTCTAATTCAAGGATTGGGTTTCCATAAAGTTTCAGGGCTATTATCCACATAAGATAAATATCTTGCAAAAACAAAAAGCCAATCGGAAAGTCTATTTAAGAATTGCAAAATTATAGGGTCAATTTTTTCTATATGAGAAAGTTCTACGACATTTCTTTCAGCTCTTCTACAAACACATCTTGCAACATGAGCATAAGAATTCCCCAGATTGCCGCCTGGTAAGATAAAATTTTTTAAAGCTGGTAAAATGGAGTCTAAATGGTCAATATTATTTTCCATTGCAATAATCACATTTTCATCAATAGAAGGTAATTTCATTTTAGAGTTTTCTTTATCTTCAGCAAGTAAAGAACCAATATTAAATAATTGATTTTGAATATTTTCAATAAAGTTAATATAAAAATTTTGAGAAGTCATATCTTTTAAAACTCCCAACCAAGAATTGAGTTCATCAACAGTACCGTAAGCCTCAATTTTGATATGATTTTTGGGCACTCTTGTTCCTCCAATTAAAGAAGTTGTGCCTTGATCTCCTTTTTTTGTGTAAATTTTCATAAATTATGATTAGTCGTTGAAATCTCCTTTTACAAGTTGAAAATATTCCCTTTTATTAATACCAACAAATATTAAATCAATTCTATCCGTAAATTCAAAATGCCCCCTCCAACCTGCTGTAATCATATTTGAAGGGACTTTTTGAGCTAATTCTTTTCCACAATAAACTTCATAGCGAATGGACTGAATACCCTCATCAATGAAATAAATAAATTGTTTTAAATAAAAATCAGAAGAAGCCGTAAAAGAAGTAATTTTTTTTTTCATTTCCAAAAGAACTGAATCACGATTAACATTCCATGGAAGGCTGTCAATTTTAACGACAAAAAAACCTTCATAATTATAAGGAATATGGTCATAATAAAGCCATACATCTTTTTGGTTAAGTAGAATATTAATGGCTTTACGAATGTTCGGTAAAGAACGATAACCCACTCTAGAGAGTTTAAGCGGATAAAAATATTTTTTGTATTGGGTAAACTGGGTAGAATCCATTTTATAAGATAAACCGCCGTCAGAAATATAGCCACAATGTAAATTGACTTTTAAAAATTTCATCATTTTACCATTTTTATAGAAACGCAAAGCGTAATGATGTTCACAATAATCATTATAAGTTTGTTCAAATTCCCAATTTTTTTTCATATCTTGAAGAACTTCACGATTTCTTAAAACAAAATGTCTTATTTCAGTTTGAATAGGGACTAACCAATAATTATGTAAAGATACTCCCACCATTTCCCAATCACCATCAGAGAAATCTAAATCATCAAGCATTTTTTTGGGTTCAGCAAAAATATTGAAATATCCAAAAATGAAAATTATCAAGAAAAATTTATAAAGAATTTGTGTATTCATCATCATTATTAAGGATTTCAGAAGGATTTTTTAAAACTTTTTCAGCAATTTTTTTTCCAGTGGGAGTAGCTGCTAAACCACCCAGAGCAGTTTCTTTATAACGGGTGTCCATAGATTGCCCAACTTCGCCCATTACATCAATTACTTCATCTACAGGAATTATGGAACTATCCCCTGCTAGGGCAATTTGAGCAGAAGCAAAAGCAATTACGGAAGCAGAAGCATTTCTTTTTACACAAGGCACTTCCACTAAACCTGCTATGGGGTCACAAATTAAACCAAGCATGTTCATAATAGTAATTGCAACGGAGTCAAAAATTTGGTCAATATTTCCCCCCAAAGCATAAACTATTGCCCCTGCACCCATGGCTGCTGCGGTACCTGTTTCAGCTTGGCACCCCCCTACTGCCCCTGCAATTGAGGCTCTTTGCTCTATAATTAATGCAATACCCGCAGAAACTAACATGGCTTCATAAATTGTTTGATTTTCTAAATGATGTAAATCTTGAAGTGTAGTTAATACACCGGGTAAAATTCCCGAAGCTCCAGCAGTAGGTGCCGCAACGATTCTTCCCATACAAGAATTAACTTCTTTTGCGGCTATACTTCTATAAACCAACATTTTAAATTCTTCACTTAATACAGTAATAGAAGAATTTTTGATTTTTTTTGCGCCATTATCAATCATACCGCTTATAGATTGCATATTTTGTGATAATCCTTTATCAATAGCATCACGCATGACAATATATGCAGCAGAAAGACCGTCCCAAATTTGGTTTTCTGAACGATTTCTAAGTTCCATTTCATATTTCAAAACTGGTTTCCAGACGGGTTCATGACTGTTTTCACAATAGTTTTTCCATTCCAAAAAACTTTCAAAATTTACACGCATATAAACGCAAATATAAAGTATTTCTTGCAAAATGATAGTCAAATATAAATTTTTATTTTTTGTGTAACATGGGCTTTGTAATTTGGAATAAATGATTTTATAATTTTGCGCTACAAAAATCATTGAATGAAAATTGCTGTAATTGGAACAGGGTACGTAGGATTAGTAACAGGAACATGTTTTGCTGAAACGGGTAATGAAGTTTTATGCGTGGACGTTGACCAAGAAAAATTAAAAAAACTAAAATCAGGGTTAATTACCATTTATGAACCCGGTTTAGAGGTGATTTTTTCTAGAAACATCAAAGAAAATCGTTTATTTTTTACTGACTCACTAAAAGAAACAGTGGATTTTGCTGAAATAATTTTTCTTGCTTTGCCTACACCTCCAATGGAAGATGGTTCCGCAGATTTAAAATATGTTTTAAATGTTGCTGCTGAAATTGCAGTTTATATGAAAGAATACAAAGTAATTGTAAATAAAAGTACTGTTCCTGTTGGAACTGCTGATAAAGTAACGGAAATTATTAAAAGTAAAACTCAAATTCCTTTTGATGTTGCTTCCAATCCAGAATTTTTAAGAGAAGGTTCTGCCGTTGAAGATTTTATGAAACCCGAAAGAGTAATTGTGGGTACTTCTTCTGATAAAGTGAAGGAAATCATGGATTTGCTTTACGCTCCTTATTTAAGAAGTGGTAATCCACTCATTTACATGGATGTAAGAAGCTCTGAGTTAACTAAATATGCTTCTAATGCATTTCTAGCAACAAAAATTAGTTTTATGAATGAAATGGCTCAATTATGTGAAATTGTGGGTGGTAATATAGATTTAATTAGAAAAGGAATGGGGGCAGATTCTCGTATAGGAAATCGTTTTTTGTTTCCTGGAGTAGGTTATGGTGGTTCTTGCTTCCCCAAAGATGTTAAGGCTCTTATTCACACTTCCCATGAACATGGTTATAAATTTAAGATTTTAGAAGCAGTCGAAGAGGTAAATTCTATTCAAAAATCTCATATCGTCAAAAAAATTCAAAAATATTTTGGTAACTTAGAAGGAAAACGAATTGCTCTTTGGGGGTTAGCTTTTAAACCGAATACTGATGATATTCGAGAAGCTCCTTCTCTTGTTATTATTAATGAGTTGTTAGCATTAGGTGCTAAAATTGTTGCTTTTGACCCCGTTGCAATGGAATCCTATCAAAAATTTTATCCACAACTACCTATTCAATACGCCGATAATCAATATAAAACACTTGAAAATGCTGACGCTCTTGTTATTGTAACCGAATGGAATGAATTCAGAACTCCCGATTATTCTAAAATTAAATCTATGTTAAAAAATCCCGTAATTTTTGATGGTAGAAACATTTTAGATATTCAATTAATAAAAAAACATGGTTTTTATTACGAAAGTATTGGAAAACCTACAATTCATTAATTATATTATGAAAAGTTATCAATTTAAAACAGATATTCACTGTAATGGTTGTGTTGCAAAAATTGAAAAAGCTCTTCAAAATCAAAAAAATATAGATTCATGGAAAATTGATTTGAATTCTAAAATTTTAAAAATTCATGGTGATATCCATGATGTTCAAAGTTTTGAAGATGATATATTTGAAAAAACACAAGTATATATTGAAGAGATAAACGGAAATTGCTAATTTTATGATTTGAATAAATTTAGCAAACTGTTATTAAAATGGTAATTACTTGGATAACCGAGAACTACTATCCCAACAAAGGAGGTATGGCTCAATCATGTGATAGAATTGTGAATGGATTAAGAAATTTTGGTTGGGTAGTTCATATTTTACATTTTTCTAATCGGCACGCTAATATTGTTATTCAAAAGCAATTTAATGGAAATTATATTGCTATTCCTACTTCTGAGAATTATCCTCATGCTTTACAAATCGGCTTTCAATACCTCGAAAAAGAACTTAACAATACTCAACAATTCGTTGCATTTGGAGGTTTTTTACCTATTTTGTGTGTGCAAACTTATGCTTGTTGGTTGAATATTCCTTATTCTGTTTGTATTCGTGGAAATGATTTTGATGTTGCTATTTTTCATTACCAAAGAAAAGCAATCTTATTAGATACCCTAAAAAATGCTCATTCTGTAATTACCAATACAACAGATAAAGCTTTAAAAATTAATCAATTGTTAGGCAATACAAAAGCAAAATTTATTGCTAATGGAATTGAAAAAGATTGGATAGCTTCTGATAATGATTTACAATTTGCTATTCAATACAGAAAAAAAATGGAAAACAAAAAAATTATTGGTTTATTTGGGCAATTGAAAGAAAAAAAAGGTACTTTATTTTTTTTAGAATCAGTTTTACAAGCAAGATTTATAAATCATTTTCATTTCATTATTGCGGGAGAATTAGAAGAATCTGTAATTCATTTTTTGGAGATTCATCATTTTCATTACGAAAAATTAGAATTTATTGAGCGTTTTCAATTGCTAAAATACTATTTATCATGCGAATGGATTGCTTTACCTTCATTTTATGATGGAATGCCTAATGTTCTTTTAGAAGCCATGGCTTTAGGTATCCCTGTAATCGCTTCTTTTGTTGATGGTATGAAAGATGTTATATCTCACGAAAATAACGGATTACTTTTTAAAAATCATGATTCCTCAGATTTGATTTTTAATCTACAAAAAATTTTAGATTTGTCTGATGATGAATATCATAAAATCCAATTAAATGCTCAAAAATCCACTCATGAAAAATTTAGTTTAGAATTTGAAATCCAAAATTTTAGAAAAGTTTTGCAATTTGATTAAATTAACTTTTTAACTTGCCAGCCAATTATCGCTTTAAAAAAGAAATAAGTGATTAAAGAGTTTATTAAAATTACCATCACACAAGCACTCATCCCATACAAAGGTACAAAATATATATTCAGAAAAAAAGCAATTGGAGCGGCTATAAGGGAATAAATTAAACTTAACCAAGTTTTTTCTAATAAAATGGTATAACGGACATACAATTGAGCTAATGCTTCTATAATTTTAGCAATTAATAAAATCCCTAATACCCATAAAGCATCATGATAAGAGGATGGAAAAATTTGAAAAATTAAGCCTAACCAAGTACCTAACCATATCCCTACACCAGCTACAAAAAGTAAAGCAAAAAGTCTTTTTTCTGTTCTTAATGTATGACCAAAATTATGTTCTAAATCAGTAACTTTTAAAAAATCAGGTAGCATCACATTCAAAAATGAAATACTCACAATAGGAATAATTGAAGCTAATTGAGTCGCAAGAGCATAGGAAGGCATTTGTGTATGAAAACTTGAATTTTCTAAGTAAAGTTTATCCAAAAAATTTAAAATAATTGCTAAACAAGCATTTAAAAAAATAGGAAATGCAATTTTAAAAATCGGTTTTAGAAATTTTTGTTCTATTTTCCAATGAATTTCTTTTTGCAAAGACAAAAAAACTATTACGGTAATAATAAAATCTAATCCATAAAAACACCATAATCGAAAACTAACAGGTTCATTAAACCAATGAAAATATAAACCCAATAAAACAGGAATATGAACGAAAAATCTAAAAACTTGGATTTTTTGAATCAATTTAATTTTTTTGGTAGCTAAAAGCCAAGCATTTAACATAAAATTAAATGCTGCTGCAAATACTGCAAATTGTAAACCATAACGATATTTCTCAAAATTAACATTGCTCTTATAAAATAAAGCTTTGGCTATCCATAAATCTATTCTAAACCCTAAAAATATGGTAGCAATGATAAGATTAGGAACTAAAAACAATAAAAATATAGTTCCATTAATTTTAGAGTGGTCATCTTGAAGGGTTTGATTTAGTAGTTTGGTATGAGGTACATAAATACCCAAATTAGCAATTAAAGAAACCGTAGAAATATAAAAAAATAAATAATTAAAAAGTCCAAAATCAGGTCGGCTCATGAATTGAGTGTAAAGAGGAATAAGAATTACCATTCCTGCTTTTACTAAAATATCCAGCGAAAGTAACGCAAAAAAACTTCTTACAGAAGCATTATTTTTATAATGTTTAATGTAAAGCCTAAAAGCAAATCTTTTAAAAGACATGAATTATTGTTCAATAAACACCCCCATTTTACAGAATTTTTCAATTCTTAAAGAAATGAGTTTAGAGATATTCTTTTTTTGAAGTTTAGGGAGTTCTTCTAATAGAGTATTTTTAACATTTTGAAATGTTTGTTGAGGATTTTTATGGGCACCACCAAGAGGTTCAGGAATAATCCCATCAATCAATTTAAGACGTAAATTATCAGCGGCAGTTAATTTGAGAGCTTCGGCGGCTTCTTCTTTATGGTCCCAATTATGCCATAAAATTGAAGAACAAGACTCCGGAGAAATCACAGAATACCATGTATTTTCTAACATAAACACTTTATCACCCACTCCAATTCCTAAAGCACCACCAGAAGCACCTTCACCAATAACAATACATATAATTGGAACCCTTAAACGAAACATCTCACGAATATTCATAGCAATGGCTTCACCTTGTCCAAGTTCTTCTGCATGTAAACCAGGATATGCACCGGGAGTATCAATGAATGTAATTACAGGTTTTTGAAATTTTTCTGCTAAACGCATCAATCTCAAAGCTTTTCTATAACCTTCAGGATTTGCCATTCCAAAATTTCTAAACTGACGGCTTTTAGTATCCCTCCCTTTTTGCTGACCTAACACCATAACAGAGCGTCCTTCTAATTTGGCTAAACCTCCTACAATAGCTTTATCATCTCCATAAAGTCTATCTCCATGAAGCTCGTAGAAATCCGTAAAAATATTTTGAATATAATCTAAAGTATAAGGGCGGTCAGGGTGGCGAGAAAGCAAAACTTTTTGCCAATTTGTTAAATTGCCGTATATATTTTTTTTTAATTCAATTACCTTATTTTCAAGCTCTTTAATTGCTGTACTCATATCAATTTTATTTTGGTCAGCTAATGCTATCATTTCGGCAAGTTTTTTTTCTAATTCAGAAATGGGTTTTTCAAATTCAAGTTCCATAAAAAAATTCTTACCGCAAAGTAAATAAAAAAATAAATTACATTCAAAATTAAGTGTTTTTTATGTTTTAATTTAGTTTCAATCATAAGAAATCCAAAATTCCATTAAATATCTATAAAGAAAAAGAAATTTTTTAATTTTGAAGCCATATGGCAAAGCATGATGATGAAACGCCTTTAATGAGGCAGTATCACTCTTTTAAACAAAAGTATCCTGATGCTATTTTACTTTTTCGCGTAGGAGATTTTTATGAAATGTTTGGTGCAGATGCTATCAACGCCTCCAAAATTCTTAATATTCAGTTAACCAAAAGAAATAATGGAAAAGCATCAGAAATTGAATTAGCTGGTTTTCCTCATCATAGTATTGATGTTTATTTGCCTAAATTGGTTAAGGCTGGTTTAAGAGTAGCGGTTTGTGACCAATTAGAAGACCCTAAACTTGCAAAAGGAATTGTAAAAAGAGGAGTTACCGAAGTGTTATCCCCAGGTATTTTAACTAACGATAAAGTTCTTGAACATACCAAAAACAATTATATTTGTTCCTTATTTTTTTATCAAAATCAAAATATAGGAATTGCCTTTTGTGATATTTCTACGGGCGATTTTTTTTGTTTTAGTATTCATCTTTCTAAGCTTGAAAAAATTTTATTTACTTTTGAACCATCAGAAGTCATTTTACCAAGAAAAGATTTAAAAACTTTTAAAGATTTATTTCATGAAGATTTTTACACTTACCGTTTAGAGGATTGGATATACGAAAAAGATTTTGCTATTCAGCAATTATTAGATCATTTTCAAGTTCAAAGTTTAAAAGGATTTGGTTTAGAAGATGAACTTTATGGTAGTATTGCCGCTGGTGCCATTTTGCATTATCTAAAATATAACGAACAACATCAACTTCATCACCTCAAGCAAATTCATTATTTTACAGATGAAGAATTTTTGTATTTAGATAAATTTACTATCAGAAATTTGGAGTTAATTCATTCTCAATATAACGAAGGAAAATCGTTATCAGAAATTTTAGATGAAACCCAAACTGCTATGGGTGCAAGGCTTTTAAGAAAATGGATTTTAATGCCATTAAGAAATGTAGCTCTTATAGAAAATCGTTTAAATAAAGTTCAAGAACTCATTCATTATCCCAAAATTTTATCAGAAATTAGAGAAAAACTTAGTTATATTTCTGATATAGAAAGGCTTACAGCAAAACTTTCTATGTTAAAATTGAATCCAAGAGAAGCTGTAATTTTAAAACAATCTTTATCTTTTGTACCTGAAATAAAAAAATGTATTCAAGATTTTGAAAATTTTCAGGATTTAATAAATCTTTTACCGGATTGTAGTAAGGAAGTAGAATTACTCAAAAATACTTTAATTGAAAATCCTGCATTAAGCTCTGTAAATGGCTCTATTATTCAAGAAGGGATTTCGCAAGAATTAGATGAACTGAGAAATATTCAAGAGCATGCCCAAAAAATTTTGGTTCAAATTCAACAAAAAGAAGCATTAAATACAGGTATAACTAACTTAAAAGTAGATTTTAATAAAGTTCATGGCTATTATATAGAAATTAGCAAAGCCAATAAAAATAAAGTTCCTGAACATTTTGAACGTCGCCAAACTTTAACTAATGCAGAAAGATATATAACTCCGGAACTCAAAGAATTAGAAATCAAAGTTTTAACGGCTGAAGAAAAAAGGGTTATTCTGGAGCAAAAATTATATATAGAACTTTTACAAAAATTGCAATTATCCTTAAATAAATTTCAAGAAACAGCTAAAATTATAGCACAAATTGATGTTTTATCCAATATAGCTCAAATTGCTATTCAAAGAAATTACTGTAAACCAGAAGTTTATGAAAATGACGTTTTGGAAATTATCAACGGAAGGCATCCTGTTATTGAAAAAATGCTCCCTATTGATAAAAGTTATGTTCCTAATGATGTTTATTTAGATAACTCTACACAACAAATTATTATATTAACAGGACCTAATATGGCAGGAAAATCTGCATTTTTAAGGCAAGTTGGTTTAATTACTTTGATGGCACAAGCGGGTTTTTATGTGCCCGCACAACAAGCAAAAATAGGCTTAGTAGATAAAATTTTTACGCGTGTAGGTGCATCAGACAATTTAGCTGCAGGAGAATCCACTTTTATGGTTGAAATGAACGAAACTGCACGTATTATCAATAATGCAACTCCTAAATCTTTAATTCTTTTAGATGAAATTGGTAGAGGCACTTCAACTTTTGATGGAATTTCTATTGCTTGGTCATTAGTAGAATTTTTACATAATGAAAAAAATTTTCAAGCTAAAACCATTTTTGCTACACACTATCATGAATTAACAGAATTATCCAATTCCTTGAATCGTGTCAAAAATTTTAATGTCAAAGTTAAAGAAATTGATGGAAAAATTATATTTTTAAGAAAATTAGAAGCTGGAAGTTCTGAACATAGTTTTGGTATTCAAGTGGCGGCGATGGCGGGTTTACCTAAATCTATTATTGATAGAGCTAATGAAGTTTTAATACAATTTGAAAATTTAAGAATTCAGCAAAAAAATACAGCAACTCAAATTCCAATAAAAACCCAACCCGTTCAAATGAAGTTATTTGAGCTTATGGATGAAGATACTCTCAAACTCCGTAAATTATTGTCTCATATTGACATAGACCGTATGACTCCCGTAGAAGCATTACTTAAACTTCAAGAAATTAAACGTGAAATTTTAGAAAAAAAATAATCCCTAAAAGAATTATTCTTTATTAATCCATTGAAATTTTTGGGTAGAACCATCAGGATTCTTTACAAAAATTTCAGGAAATTTTACGGGTTCATTGAGTTTTGGATAAATAATAGTATATTTTTCAGGAGAATTGGGAAATTGTACATCAAATTGCAGGATATCTTCAAAATTCAAAAAAACAGAGTTCTCTATTTTAATATTGGAAGTTTTTAGATTTATCCATTGATGTTTATTAGAAGAAGTATATTTTACATTCAAATTCTTGGAATTCGTATAACTGATATAGAGATATTCTATTGTATTATCAGGATTTATACACCTGAAAGTACCTTTTGGACCTGCTAATTCAAAAAACATATAAAATTTTTGTAGGGTTTTATCAGGATTAATACATTCAATAAAATTTTCATCAGAAGGATAAGCCTTTAAAATATATATTTTGCTATCATTAGGAAATTGAACTTTTGTTCCTTCCCCAAAATATTCTAAAAAAGTAGAATTAGGATTCAGTATTTTTAGTGTAATGTCCTGTTGCGGATTATGTGAAGTAGAATAAAGAATTTTTTGATTATCATTACTGATTTTTAAATATTCTATAACTCCATTAGAATTTTTACATCCAAACTTTTCATAAAAAAAATCATAAACTTTTGTGGATTGAGCATTTGCACTCAATGAGTTTGAAATAATGAACAAAAACAAGATTTTCAAATAATTCTTCATAATCAATACATTAAGTTTGCAAAATTAACAATATTTTTGTTTTTAAAAGTAAAAATATTTATTTTTGAAACCCCAATAAATTATAACTATGCAAATCAGCTTAAAAATAGAAAAAATATTGGTAACGACAATATTTATTATGCTAGCGGCATATTTTTATTTTTATGCCAATGAAGTTAATTTAGCATTAGAAAAAAGTGGCGGTGCATTTACTATGATTAAAACGCAATGGGATGATTGGATTCCTTTTGTTCCTGAATTTATTTACCCTTATTACATTTACTTTCCTTTTATGCTTTTAGTGGTGCCTATTTCCTCTACAAGGTTGCAATTTTATCATGTAGTTACATCATTTGCTATTTTAGAAGCCACCGCAATTTCTACATTTATTTTGTTTCCTACTAAAATGATAAGACCTGTTGTTGAACCTACGAATTTTACTTATCAATTGGTTTATAGTATGTTTTCCGTGGATCCTGGATATAATCTATTACCATCACTACATGTTGGGCATTCTGTTTTAGTTGCAGTATTTTTTTATGTTTATCAACGTAAATTTTTTATTCCCGTTTTAATTCTTGCAACCAGTATTTGTCTTTCAACGGTTTTTATCAAACAACATTATGTAATTGATATACCCTTTGGAATTTTATATTCTTTAACTGCATATAACATCGCAAAATATATTATTTACAAGAATCGTAGTAAATTTGCCATGGAATAAAATGATAAAAATTGGAGAGAATATAATTTTTGAGGATTTTCCTTTGTTACTTGCGCCCATGGAAGATATAAGTGATCCTCCTTTTCGTAAAGTTTGTAAACAAAATGGTGCTGATTTAATGTATACCGAGTTTATATCATCAGAAGGTTTAATTAGAGATGCCGCACAAAGCAAAAAAAAATTAGATATTTTTGAATATGAAAGACCTATTGGAATACAATTATTTGGTTCTGATGTAGATACAATGGGAGAATGTGCAAAAATTGCAACGGCTGTAAACCCTGATTTAATTGATATTAACTACGGTTGCCCTGTAAAAGCAGTTGCCTGTAAAGGTGCTGGTGCTGCACTTTTAAAAGATATTCCTTTGATGGTTAAAATGACTGAATCCGTTGTTAAAGCTACCCACTTACCCGTAACTGTTAAAACTCGTTTAGGTTGGGATGATGCCTCTAAAAATATAGAAGAAGTTGCTGAAAGGTTACAAGATATTGGAATTAAAGCACTTACTGTTCATGGAAGAACCAGAGTCCAAATGTATAAAGGGAATGCAGACTGGACTTTAATCGCCAAAATTAAAGAAAATCCCAGAATCAAAATCCCTATTTTCGGTAATGGTGATATTGATTCCCCACAAAAAGCCTTGGAATATAAAAATCGTTTTGGAGTTGATGGTATTATGATTGGACGTGCTTCTATTGGCTATCCTTGGATATTTAATGAAATTAAACATTATTTTAAAACTGGTGAAATTTTACCCACTCCTACCCTACCCGAAAGAGCAAAAGTTTGTTTAGAGCATTTTGAGTTTTCTTTACAATGGAAAGGTGAAAAATATGGTTTGATGGAAATGAGAAAACACTACGGAAATTATTTTAAATCTATTCCTTTTTTCAAAGAAACTAAACTTAAGTTATGTACTTCCAATTCTATCAACGAAGTAAGAGACATATTAAATCAATTACAAATGCAAAATTATGAAATCATAAAGCTCTCCGAGTAGCGTACAATACCTAAACTATGACTTTGGTAAGAATGTAACTGCTCAGCCACTTTTAAAAACCCGCTTTGATATAACTCCAACCCTCACTTTGCCTTTTAGCAACTTCAATAATACCTGCTTTTACATATTTTAAACCCTCTATTAACTGACTTTTTTCAATTTTCTTTTCTGTCATTGTATTCTCACAAGCAATAAATTCTACTCCTTTCTTTGAAAGCTCCTGAATAGATATCTTTACGATAGTTTTTTCTTTCATCAACATTTCTATACCCGGACCATGGCATATTACTGCTAATTTTACAGTTGAATCTTCTTTTAAAATATTATTAAACTGCCTAATGACTGCTTTATGAACAAGGGTATCATTGGTAGTTAATTGAAACACAATTTTTAATTGTGCATTTGCAAAATTAGTTATCAATATTATTGCCCAAATGGTAATAAATAAACTTTTCATAATCGCAAATATACTCATCAATCAACAGGTAAATTGTAACATAAATTACAATAGCATCAACATTTGGTTAATTAATTCAAAAACTTTCTAATTAAACAATGTAATGTGTAAATTTTTCAGTATGGAATATTTAGTTTGATTTTCAAATTGATGGAAAAAAATCGAATAAATCTGAAAGATGGCTTTGTTAAAGCTCAGCTCCCGAATTACCCACTTTCGGTACGAGAAGGAGTGAAATGATGGCTTAAAAAAACTATGAAAGAACTTTTGTATTTAATATTGAAAAATTTTTTTACAAAAAAATAAAAAATCCATTTTAATGGTTTATTTTTGTGTTTTTAAATGATAATGAAAAAAATTTTCGTTTTAACGTTGGCTGCATTTTGGATAAGCAGTTGTGAAAAAGTTGATAAAAACTTAGTAGAAATTCAGACTTCTTACGGAGTTATAAAAATCAAATTGTATGATGATGTTCCAAAACACAAAGAAAATTTTATTAAATTAGCCAAAGAAGGTTTTTATGATAATACAATATTTCATAGAGTTATAAAAGAATTTATGATACAAGGGGGCGACCCCAACTCAAAAGATCCTGAAAAAAGAGCACAATGGGGTATGGGTGGTCCTGGTTATGAACAAGAAGCAGAAATTAATCCTAAATACTTTCATAAAAAAGGGGCTGTTGCTGCTGCCAGAATGGGTGATAATGTAAATCCTGATAGAAAATCCTCAGGCTCTCAATTTTATATTGTAACAGGAAAAAAATCTACTAATGAAGAGTTAGACCAAATAGAAAAAGCTATTAATAATAACAATTTCCAAAAATTTGCTTATCAACAAATTGCAAAGCCTGAATTTGATTGGGTTCGTAAAATTGATGTTCCCAAACTTCAAAAAGAAAATCCTGACTCTTTAATGAAATTGGACCAAATTATCAATAAACAATTAGAAGAAGAATATAAAAAAGTTTCCAAAGAATTTAAGTTTACACAAGAACAACGTAAATACTATACAGAAATTGGTGGTGCACCATTTTTAGATGGGCAATATACCATATTTGGTGAAGTAGTAGAAGGTATGGATATTGTTGAAAAAATTAGCCAAGTTGAAACATTAGAAAATGATATTCCAACAAAAGATGTAAAAATTACGGTAAAAATTAATGAGTAAAATATTGGTTACAGGTGGAACAGGTTTCTTAGGTCGTTTTATAATTGATAGGCTTATAAGAGAAAAATTTTATGTAAAAGCCTTAGTAAGAAATCCTAACCATCAAGCTATAAAAGATTGGGGAAATCACGTGGAAATTATCAAGGGGGATATTTTAGATATTCCCTCTTTAGAAACTGCTTTTGAGGGAGTTACCCACGTAATTCATTCTGCTGCTACGGTTACTTTTCATAAAAAAGAACATGGTTTGATGAAAAAAGTCAATGAAACAGGAACAGCAAATATTGTTAATTTATGTTTAGAAAAAGGTGTTAAAAGGCTTGTTCATGTGAGTTCTGTTTCTGCATTAGGAAGAACTGAAAAAAATGAACTTTTAAATGAAAATACCAAATGGCAAGAGTCGCCTCTCAATACATTTTATGCAAAAACTAAATATTTAGCAGAAAAACAAGTTTATAGAGGTATTGAAGAAGGCTTAAATGCTGTAATTTGTAGTCCCTCCATGATTATGGGTTATGGAGATTGGAATTCAGGTACTCCTAAAATGTTTTCTATGATATACAAAGGTTTTCCTTTTTATCCTGAAGGCATGAATGGTTTTGTGGGTGCTGTGGATGTCGCTGAAGCTATTCGTATAATGCTTGATGCTACAATTCCCTCAGGGAAAAAATATGTCCTTTCTCAATGTAACATGACTTACCAAAAACTTTTTAATACTATTGCTTTTGCTTTAAACAAACCTGAACCTAAATGGAAAATTCCTAAAAGTATATCTTTAATTTATGGTTCTCTTTCCGAATTTTTCGGTGAATTATTCAAAAATCCTTCATTAGTTACAAAGGAAACCGCTTTAACTTCTAGTCTAAATTTTCAATATGATGGTTCTTTGATTACCAAAGAATTAGGTTTAATTTATACGCCTGTTGATATTATCATACGAGAAACAGCAGCTTTGTTTTTACAAGAAAATGTTATGAACAAAAAATAGTTGTAAATTTTCATGTGGTATTGGGCAAATCCTTATTGGGCTTTTTTATTTCTTCCATTTTTTTTTGCTTTATTTTATCGTTGGAAACTTTATAAAAAACAATTGGTTTTAACTGTTTCTAAATTACCTACCAACGAAAAAAAATTTCCTTTTTGGATAGTTTTTTTACCTGAAATATTGCTTTGGTTAGCTTTGGTTATGCTTATTATTGCTTTGATGCGTCCACAAAAAATTTTATCTTATACCCAAAAAACTACCGAAGGAATTGATATTATGCTGGTTTTAGATGCTTCTAAATCCATGGAAGCCAATGACTTTTTACCTAATCGTTTGGAAGTAGCTAAAAATGAACTAATTCATTTTATTGACCAAAGACAAGGAGACCGTATGGGCTTGGTTATTTTTGCAGAGGATGCTTTCTCTGCTTGTCCTCTTACATTGGATAAAGATTTATTAAAAACAATTATTCAAGAAATTAACTCCGAAACATTACCTAGTAGCGGAACAGCAATTGGTACAGCTTTAGTTACAGCAATTAATAGGCTTCAAAATGTGAAAGACTCAAAATCAAAAATTATTTTATTAGTTACTGATGGTGTTTCTAATAAAGGAAAAATCAATCCTATTACAGCCGCAGAATTAGCCGCCAAAAAAGGAATCAAAATTTTTGCAATAGGAATTGGTAGCAAAGACGGTGAAGACACAGAATATGATTTTCCTACGCTTCAAAAAATAGCTAACCTAACCCAAGGAAATGCTTATGAAGCACAAAATAACCAAAAACTACAACTCATTTTTGAAAAACTTCAATTTGAATATAAATCTTTATTTCAACAACCTGTAAAAAATAAAACCAAAGATATTTACCCTAATTTTTTATGGGCTTTTTTTGCTTTGTTTTTAGTCAGTTTTGCACTAAAATCTATCGGGATAGACCAAGTTTTTGCAGAATAATATAGATGGTAAGAATTTAGAGAACTTCTCTTTACGTGCAAATTAGAATAATATGAAATTCCACACTTGGTAAATCATCAAACTACTATTCAAAATTTAAGCTAAAAAGCAAAGTATGGGTTCTTATTCTACGAATATTTTCACCAAAATTGGTATTTTCTCCTACATAAATATTGGGTAATCCAAAAGAATAAGAAATTTCTGGACTTAATTTTACTCTATCTCCATAAATATCAATACCAAAAGCCACAACAATAGAATGGTCGTATTTTTCGGTTTTAAGGATATCAGGGTCATCTTTTACTTTTTTATCAGAAGATAAATTCCAACTAAATTTTCCACCACCCATCACATAAACACGATGATTTCTCCAAAATTGAGATTTAAACTTTATCAATAAAGGTAAATCTAAATAAGCGGCTTCTAATCTTCTTAAAAAAATGGAATCTTGATTAATTTTATAGTTAAAATTACGTTGTTGAAGGGAAACCGAAGGAATAAAACGTAAATCCCACATATCGGCTAATTTTAAGTTGGTAATCATACCTAAATTGATACCAGGAATAGGCTTGGCTACAATATCTTTTAGACCGGGTCTTCTTGGATTATTTTCTAAATCTCCATAATCTAATCTCACCATAGAATAATTCATACCCATAGTAAAACCTAAATTAAAAGGTCTCCAATCATAATGTTTATTATGCTGTGAAAAACCTATTTGATGAGTTATGATGAATACAAAAATGAAAATAGTTATTTTCTTAATAGATAGAGTGAGCATATACCGAAAGTTAAAGGTTTCCATTCTGTTTGAATAAAATGATTTTGATGACAAATTTCTAGAAAATCTTTACCATTAGGAAAAGCTTCTACAGATTTTGGCAAATACTCATAAGCAGAAGGGTCTTTTGAAAACCATTTTCCAATAGTAGGTAAAATATTTTTGAAATATAAATTAAAAAGTTGTTTCATAGGAAATTGAGAAGGAATAGCAGGCTCTAAAATTGCAACCATTCCACCCGGTTTTAAAACTCTGTAAATTTCTGATAAACCTTTATGAAGATTTTCAAAATTTCTGACACCAAAACCAATGGTGATTGCATCAGCATAATTATCAGGGAACGGTAAATTCTCGCTATCCCCTTTTTGCATATCAATGAGTCTATCTAAATTTCTTTTTTTCATTTTTTCTCTACCCATTTGAAGCATACCTTCAGAAATATCTAAACCAATAATTTTATTGGGTTGAAGTTTAGCGGCTTCAATAGCGAAATCTCCTGTACCCGTTGCAATATCTAAAATAATTTTAGGTTGAATTTTACTAATTAGTTGAATAGCTTTCCTTCTCCACAAAATGTCCATTCCCATACTTAAAAAATGATTTAAAAAATCATATTTATGAGAAATACTATCGAACATTTTTTCTACCTGCTCTTTTTTTGAACCTTGTTCGCTGTAAGGTTTAATTACTGTTTCTGACATGGAGTTAGCAAAAATAACAATTATTTGATTTGGTAATTAACAGCAACTTGCAAATGGGAGTTCAAAAATTTTCTTTCTTCTTGGTTATTATCGCTAAAAAAGCCTTCTCTATAAATAGATTTAAAGCTTTTATGATAACGAATTTGTACTTCAAATTCAGGGAAAAAATAAAAACTGACACCAGTGTTCGCTCCATAGTCCCATTTTTGTATATCAGAAGCATTTTCATAATTTCTATAAATATCATCAACGATTCCACCTTCTCCTACAATCACCTTAGCAGTTCCTTTATCTGATGCTCGCAATAAATAATGGATTTGAGAACCTAATTGAACTGCAAGCCATTTTTTTATTGACCAAGAAGCATTTATAGGTAAAGTTAAATAACGTAATTTTAAATCACCTGCTACCCAAGCATTATAAAATGTTGGCATCTGGGTAGTTGTGTTTCCAAATTTTACATCTACAATCGTATCTCTATGGTATTGTTTGGTATAAGGAGAATTTCCTCTGGAATCATAATATAAATTGGCTTCTAGGTAAATTTTTTTTGAAAGATAATATTTTCCGTATATTCCAATTAATGGACCGATGCCTAATTCACCATCTTCTCCTTTCTCTAATTTATTGGGAATTGGAGCACCAGCACTAAGCCCAGTTCTTACTCCAAATTTCCATATTTTTTCTAATGGATTTTCTTGTGCATAATCTATTGAAACTATTGCTAAAAATGCAATAAGAAATATTTTTTTCATGTTATTAATCGACAAAGTTAATGCTTAAAATGAGAAAATCCAAATAGTAAACTTCTTTAACATGATTTTTAAGATTAAAAAATAAATTAAGTTCAAATACCGATGCGAGAGCGAACCTCACTTTAGCTCAGTTTAAACGTAGCAGCCAGAACCAAACGAAGTGAGGGCCACACCCTAATAAAAATAATCGTAATTCTGTTACTTGGTTTTGAACCCTATTAATTTTAATTTTGTAATGGTATCACTGAATAATTTATATGAACAATAAATTGATGAATTCAGAATGGAATGAGCTTAGCTATGAAGAGCTTATAAAACGTTCTAAACCCAATAAAACAGAACTTTCTGAATTATCTACCAAAGAAATGGTTTTAAATATAGGACCACAGCACCCCTCAACTCATGGTGTTTTACGTTTAGAAGTAGTTACAGATGGTGAATTAGTGATTCACGTAATTCCTCATTTAGGTTATTTGCATAGATGTTTTGAGAAACATGCGGAATCCTTAAATTATCAACAAATTATTCCTTATGTGGATAGAATGGATTATTTATCGGCAATGAATAACGAATTTGCTTATGTAATGACAGTTGAAAAAATGCTAGGAATATATGGAACACTGCCCAAAAGAATAGAATATATACGTGTATTAGTTTCAGAGTTAAATAGAATTGCTTCGCATTTAGTAGCTATTGGTACTTATGCAATGGATATTGGTGCAATTACTCCTTTTTTATGGTGTTTTAGAGACCGTGAACATATTTTAAATCTTTTGGAATGGACATGTGGTGCTAGAATGCTTTATAACTATATATGGGTAGGAGGTTTGTTTTATGATTTACCGATTGGTTTTGAAGAAAAATGTTTAGAATTTTGCGAATATTTTTATCCCAAAATTATTGAATTAGAAAGATTAATCAGTGAAAATCCGATTTTTGTAAATAGAACCGTTGGAGTGGGTATTTTACCTTTAAAAACTGCAATTGATTTTGGGATTACAGGTCCAATGCTAAGAGCTTCTGGTTTAAAATATGATATAAGAAAAGTAGATGGTTATTCTGTTTATCCTGAAATAGATTTTGAAGTCCCTTATGCAAAAGAAGGAGATGTAGGTAAGGTTGGGGATTGTTGGATGCGATACAAAATTAGAGTCCTTGAGATGTACGAATCTTTAAAAATTATTCAACAAAGTTCAGAAAAATTATTGAAAGAGCATAAACGAACTCCCGATTTTGACCCAAGAAAATTATGTCCTAAAAAAATACGTCCAAAAGCACAGACTATTTATTCACGAGCTGAAAATCCTAGAGGAGAATTAGGATTTTTTATTGTGGCAGATGGTAAATCGGATATTCCATATAGATGTAAAGTTCGTGCTCCAAGTTTTTGCAATTTATCGGTACTACCAGAACTTAGTAAAGGAGTTTTATTGGCGGATTTAGTAGCAATTTTAGGCTCTATAGATATAGTTTTAGGGGAGGTTGATAGATAAATCCATAAATTTTTTTTAAAAAATTAGGAAATCAAATATAAATGTATTTATCTTTGCCAAGCGAAATTTTGTTATTATAAATGGAAAAAGAAACTGTAAGTATATTATTGAATGTTTTAATATTTCTACCTATAATAGGTGTACCCTTAATTCTAGCATTAGGGAAGCATCAAGCTAAGTATGTTGCATTAGGTGTTTCTGCTATTACGTTCATACTTTCACTTTTCATATATTCCGAGTATCAAAAGCATAGTAGTATTGACGCAGCGGGAGATTTTGTTTTTAAATCCGCATATGTTTGGTTAAAAGCAAATTTAGGTTATGTATATTATGATGTAAACTTTATTACAGGGGTAGATGGTATCTCTATTTACTTGGTTCTACTTACTACATTTCTTTTTGTTTTATCTATTTGGTATTCCATGAATGCTATTGAAGACAAAGTCAAAACTTATTATTCCATGTTATTATTATTAGAAGTTGGGGTATTAGGCGTGTTCTTATCATTAGATTTATTGGTATTTTATATATTCTTTGAGTTGGGTTTAATACCGATGTATTTTTTAATAGGTATGTGGGGAAGTAAAGGAACACAAGTTGTATTGGGAAGAGAAGTACAAGCAAGGGTTTACGCTTCTGTAAAATTTTTCTTATACACTTTAGTGGGTTCTTTTATTATGTTAGTAGCAATATTGTTTTTAGGCTATGTTGCAGGGAATGCATTGAAAAATGGAACATTTACAACTGATTTTATAGCCATATCTAAAGGATATTCACAAATACAAGCTTGGTTATCTAACAATGGGTATAGTCCTTTTGAAGTAGAAAAGTGGTTATTTTTAGCTTTTTCATTAGGATTTTTAATTAAAGTACCTGTTTTTCCATTACATACATGGTTACCCGATGCTCACACACAAGCCCCAACAGCTGGTTCAGTAATTTTAGCAGGTGTATTGTTAAAAATGGGAACTTACGGATTAATTAGATTTTGTTTACCTTTATTTCCCGCTGCATCCATATTTTATGCAAGCACAATGTGTTGGTTAGGAATGATTGGTATCATTTATGGTGGTATGGCTGCAATGGTTCAACCTGATATGAAAAAATTAGTCGCTTATTCTTCAGTTGCACATATGGGCTTTATTGTAATGGGTATTTTTTCTTTTAATAACGAAGCTATGAGAGGTGCTGTATTACAAATGATAAATCACGGTATTTCTACTCCCGCATTATTCTTTTTAGTGGGTATGATGTACGATAGAACTCACACACGTTTAATAGAAAAATACCAAGGTATTGCTGCTATTGTGCCAACCTTTACACTAATGTTCATCATTTCTACAATGGCTTCCATAGGTTTACCTGGATTAAATGGTTTTGTAGGTGAATTTATGATTTTATTAGGTTCTTTTAAATCTACTTATGTTTCTAATGGTCTTGTAATTATTAGCACAACAGGAGTTATTATTGCAGCTGTTTATATGCTTTGGATGTTTAGACGTGTTATGTTTGGAGAAATTATTCATAAAGATAACCATAATATTACCGATTTGAATAAGCAAGAAATTGGAATATTATTACCTTTAATTTTATTAATGTTTATTATTGGTTTCCACGCTACCCCATTTCTATCCGAGATTGGTAAGAGTTCTGACGTAATTGTTCAGTCCGTATTTCAATCAAAAATTTCTTTACCTAATTTAGGTCTTAATTAGTTTTGTCAACATATTTTTTTAAAAAAGCCTTTGAAATCAAAGGCTTTTTTAATTAGAGTTAGGTATATATGCGGTCGTAGAGTAGTGAGTGAAGCGAACGTACCGAAACAACCGTATTTCCCCGAAACAAGGTCATTTCAGTACGACAACGCCTACTCAATGACCAATCCATATGCGGTCGTTGAGTAGTGAGTGAAGCGAACGTACCGAAACAACCGCTTTCCCACGAAAATGGTCATTTCGGTAAGGCAACGCCTACTCAATGACCAATCCATATAAGGTCGTTGAGTAGTGAGTGAAGCGAACGTACCGAAACAACCGCATTTCCCCGAAACATGGTCGTCATTTCAGTACGGCAACGCCTACTCAATGACCAATCCATATAAGGTTGTTGAGTTGTGAGCGAAGCGAACGTACCGAAACAACCGCATTTCCCACGAAAAATGGTCATTTCGGTACGGCAACACCTACTCAATGACCAATCCATACATATACGGTCGTTGAGTAGTGAGCGAAGCGAACGTACCGAAACAACCGTATTTCCCCGAAACAAGGTCATTTCAGTACGACAACGCCAATTCAATGACCAAACCATTTGCGGTTGTTGAGTAGTGAGTGAAGCGAACGTACCGAAACAACCGCATTTCCCCGAAACATAGTCATTTCGGTACGGCTTCGCCTAATCAATGACCAATCCTTAAAATAATCATGACTAACCATCAGAAAATAAATTTTCAACATTTAGATAAATCAAACTATAAACCTTTGTAAATAGGTTTCAAAATGTCAATATCTCTTACATAATTTCATTCAATACAATTAGTTGTAGTCAAAACAAAAATCTTGTTCAAAATCTCTATTGATATTTGGAAAAAATTTCAATTGTTTAAGATAAATTTTTTGCTTTTTTCAGATTTTTGCAAGTAACTTTAAAGAAAAACTAATTCAAACTTGGCTTGGTTATTTATTAATTAATGAAACCATA